>NC_015387.1:2145000-2269167 GCF_000195335.1 Marinithermus hydrothermalis DSM 14884 | reverse complement strand
TTACACGGCCTAGGGGGTGCCGTGCTAGCCTTGAAAGGATGACGGTTTCACGTGAAACCTTTGATGTGTTGGTCGTGGGGGGAGGGCACGCCGGTATCGAAGCCGCCTGGGCCGCGGCCCAGCTCGGTGCGCGCGTTGGCCTTGTGACCACGAACCCCGACCGCATCGGGCTGATGCCCTGTAATCCCGCGGTGGGCGGGCCGGGAAAGTCCCAGCTCGTCTTCGAGATCACGGCCCTCGGCGGCTTGATGGGCCGCCTTGCGGACGCAACCGCGATCCACACCCGGACCCTCAACCAGTCCAAAGGCCCTGCGGTGCGCAGCCTGCGTGTCCAGGTCGAGCGCGACGCGTACGCGGTCGAGGCCCAGCGGGTTCTCCTCGCCCACCCCAACGTCCAGGCCGTCCGCGGCGAGGTCGCCCACCTCTGGATTGAGGCCGGGCACCTGTGCGGAGTGCAGCTCGTGGACGGTCGCCGGCTCGCCGGCCGCGCGGTCGTTCTCAGCGCCGGCACCTTCCTCTCCGGGGTGGTCTGGTACGGGCGGCAGTCCCGCCCCGCCGGCAGGCAGGGCGAGCCCCCGGCTCGCTTCCTCTCCCAGAGCCTGCGAGCGGTCGGCCATCGCCTGATGCGGTTCAAGACCGGAACGCCTCCCCGGATCCGGGCGGACTCGGTGAATTATGGAGCCCTCGAGGTCGTGCCGCCGGACGACCCACCCGGCAGTTTCACCGGCACCCCAGGCCCCCACGCGGCGGCGATGCCCACTTGGACGACGCGCACCACCGCGCGCACCCACCGCCTGATCCAGGAGAACCTACACCTCTCCCCCCTGTACGCCGGGGATATCGAAGGGATCGGGCCCCGGTACTGCCCCTCGATCGAGGACAAGGTGGTCCGCTTCGCGGACAAGGACAGCCACCTCCTGTTCGTCGAGCCCGACGGGATTCATACCTCCGAGCTCTACCTCCAGGGCTTCTCCTCGAGCCTACCCCCCGAGCTCCAGGAAGAGATGGTGCGTTCCCTGCCTGGGTTTGAACGCGCCGTGATCCAACGGTACGCGTACGCCGTGGAGTACGACGCCGTGGACCCCACCGAGCTCACGCCCGGCCTGCAGTCGAAAAAACTGCCCGGCCTGTTCACCGCAGGGCAGATCAACGGTACCTCCGGGTACGAAGAGGCCGCGGCCCAGGGGCTGCTCGCGGGGGTGAACGCCGCCCGGTTTGCCGCCGGTGAGCCGGAGGTGCATCTGCCGCGCGAGTCGGGGTACATCGGGGTTCTGATCGACGACCTGGTGCACCGCGGGGTGGACGAGCCCTACCGCATGATGACCTCGCGTGTCGAGCTGCGCCTCCTCTGCCGCGCGGACAACGCCGACGAACGCATGGTGCCCTACGCGGTCCGCTGGGGACTGCGGCCTAAGGCGGACCTCGAGCGCGTCGAGGCCAAGTACGCGCGGGTCCGGGCGGAGCTCGAGCGCCTGGCGCGGGTGCGTGTCGACGGGGTGAGCGGCCTGCACTACCTGCGGCGTCCGGAGGCAAGCTACGCCGCCTTGCTCGAGCGGGGGTTGGGGCCGGAGGTGCCTCTTACCCCCGAGGAAGCCTATCAGGTCGAGGTGCGCGCCAAGTACGCCGGGTACATCGAGCGCCAGATCCGCTTGCGCGAGCGGTTGCGGGAGCTTTCGGCCTACCGCCTGCCCGCCGGCCTGGATTACCGGACGGTGCACAACCTCTCGCGCGAAGCGATGGAGAAGCTGGAGCGGGTGCGTCCTGCTACCGTGGCGGAGGCTGCGCGGATTCCGGGCCTGCGCGACTCGGATATCACCGCGCTGCTCGTGCACCTTGCGCGTACGCGGGAGCCGGCCGGCGCATGAAGGACCCCCGCCTGGAAGCGTACGTTGAGCTGCTGCGCCGCTACGGCCAGACCCTGGACCTGGCCTCGCCGCGGGTGCTCGAGAACCCCTGGCCTCACCTGGAGGCCGCTCTGGCCTACGCTGAGCCGATTCCCCACGGGGAAGCCGTGCTCGACGTGGGGTCCGGGGGGGGACTGCCGGGGATCCCCCTGGCGATCGCCCGGCCGGACCTCGAGATCACCTTAGCGGAGGTGCGCAAGCGCCGGGCGGCCTTCCTCGAGCTGGCGGTGCACCACCTGGGGTTGACCAACGTGCGCGTGTACAATGGGGACGTGCGGAAGTGGTCCGGACGGGTCGCGTACGTTACGGCCCAGGCGGTGGCTTCTTTCGCCGACGTGTACCGTATCGTGCGCCACGCGGCGCGGTACCCCATGGTGCTGATCTCGCGGAAGGGGGCGGACTGGGAAGGGGAGGTGGCGGCCCTGGGAGCGGAGGCATTTCACGTGAAACCGTTGGGGGGAGGGGCGTACCTGGTGGCGCTGCGCATCGAGAGGGAACGCGTATGAAACGGATCGCGGTAGCGAACCAAAAAGGTGGGGTGGGGAAGACCACGACCGCGGTGAACCTGGTGGCGTACCTCGCCCGTTTGGGGAAACGCGTGCTGTTGGTGGACCTGGACCCCCAGGCCAACGCGACCTCCGGCCTGGGGGTGCGGCACGTGGACGGGGGAGTCCACGCCGTCCTCGACGGGAGGGTGCCCCCGGAGGAAGCCGTGGTCGTGCTGGAGCCCTTCGGGCTGGACCTCCTCCCCGCCTCCCCGGATCTGGTGGGGGCGTCGGCCGGCCTCGTGGAGGACCCGTACCGCCTGCGCGAGCGGCTGGAGCCGTTGTGGTCCGTGTATGACCTGGTCCTCTTCGACGCCCCGCCCAGCCTCGGTCCGCTCACCCTGAACGCCCTCGTTGCGGCGGAGGGGGTACTCGTGCCTCTGCAGGCCGAGTACTATGCCCTCGAGGGCATCGCCGGCCTGATGGACACGATCGCCGAGGTACGGGCCCGGCTCAACCCGACCTTGCGGCTCCTCGGCATCCTGCTCACCATGTTCGACGGGCGCACCCTCCTCGCGCAGCAGGTGGAGGCCAACGTTCGGGACCACTTCGGTGATCTCGTCTTCTGGACGGTCATCCCGCGCAACGTGCGGCTCTCGGAGGCCCCGAGTTACGGCAAGCCGGTCGCGTACTACGCCCCGACCTCGACCGGAGCGCAGGCGTACCGCCGCCTCGCCGAGGAGGTGATCCGCCGTGTCGAAGAAGCCTAGCGGACTGGGACGCGGCCTCGAGGCCCTTCTTCCCAAGGTCCCGACGGGCCTCACCCGCGTGCCCCTCGCCCTGATCCGTCCCAACCCGCACCAGCCCCGTAAAGCCTTCGATCCCGCGGCGCTGGAGGAGCTCGCCGCCTCGATCCGCGAAAAGGGCCTGCTCCAGCCGCTCCTCGTCCGCCCGCGCGGCGAGGGGTACGAACTGGTCGCCGGGGAACGCCGCTTCCGTGCGGCGCAGGCGGCCGGCCTCCGCGAGGTGCCCGTCATCGTGCGCGACCTGGACGACCGGGAGGCCCTCGAGCTCGCCCTGGTGGAGAACCTGCAGCGGGAAGACCTGAACCCAGTGGAGGAGGCCCGGGGGTACCAGCGGCTCCTCGAGATGGGGCTCACCCAGGAGGAGATCGCCAAGGCCGTCGGTAAGGCGCGCAGCACGATCGCCAACGCCCTCCGCCTCCTGCAGCTTCCCCGTGAGGCCCTCGAGGCGTTGGAGACGGGAAGGATCACGGCCGGCCACGCGCGGGCCTTGCTGATGCTTCCGGAAGACCAGCGCCTTTGGGGGCTGCGCGAGATCCTGTCCCGGGGGCTTAGCGTACGCGAGGCGGAACGCCTCAAGGACCGCCTCAAGGCGCTACAGGCCCCATCCCGGGAACGGACGGCCTACCCTGAGCTCGCCCAGGCCTTGAGCCGCCGGCTCGGGATCAAGGTGCGGTTGACCGGAGAGCGGCGGGGACGGCTCGAGCTGTATTACCACTCCGAGGAGGAGCTCCAGGCCCTTCTGGACCTCTTAGGCTACGAGGAGTAGCCCTCACCACAACAGGACCCGAATCGCGCCCTCCCGGTCAGTGCGGTGCACCTCGAGGCCGAAGCGCTCGAGGCGCGCCAGCACCTCGGGGTGCGGGTGCCCGTACGGGTTGGGGCCCACCCCGATCAGGGCGAGCTGGGGGCGGAACCGGGAGAGGACCAGCTCGCCGGTGCCCGTGCGGGCCCCGTGGTGGCTGACCTTGAGCACGTGCACCCGCTCCGGTTTCCAGAACCGCTCCGTTTCCGTGGGAGCGTCCCCGGTGAAGAGCACCCGCCGCCCGCGCCACTCGAGCACGAAAACCAAGCTGCGCGTGTTGTCGTCACCCGTTGGGGCTGGGGAAGGGGCGAGGAAGCGCAGCGTCGCCTCCCCCACGCGCAGCGTGGCGCCACGTGCCGCGGTAAGTACCGGAATCTCTCGTGCCGCGGCCTCGGTACGAAGGGCGGCGTCGAGGGGGTCCCCCGGCTTTGGCGGGCCGAGCACGAGCGCACCCACCGGGACCCGGGCCAGCACGTACCGCAGCCCTCCCACGTGGTCCGCGTCGGGATGGGTGCCGATCGCCAGCTCCAGCTCGTCCACCCCTAACGCTGCGAGGGCCCGCACCACGTCGTCCCCAGCCCACTCCCGCCCAGCGTCCACCAGGACTTCCACGCCCCCCGGCAGCCGTACCAGCGTGGAGTCCCCCTGGCCGACGTCAAGCTGCCAGACCTCGGCGCGGGGCAGGAGGGTAGGGAGGAGGCCCGCCAGGACCGCGGTCGCCGAGAGCACCGCCGCGCGGGCGGGCCGCAGGTACCCGTACAGGACCGCGAACGGCGGGAGGAGAGCCAGGTAGTAGAGGGCGAACCCCGCCGGCGAAATCTCCCCCCAGGCGAGCTGCGGGGCCTGAGCGGCGAGGCGCACGAACTGGAGCAACCCCCCCGCGAGCAGGTTGACCGGCAGCGCGAGCACCTCCCCCAGGAGGGGCACTTCCGCACCCAGTATTCCCTTCAAAAACCCCAGGGGCACCAGCAGCGTCACGAGGGGTGCGGCGACCAGGTTGGTCAGAGGGGAGAGGAGGGGCAGTTGGTGAAAGTAGTGCAGCACCAGGGGAAGGATCAAGGCTTGCGCTGCGAGCGTCACGGCCACCCCACCCCCGACCCACCCCCAGACCCCCCGCAGGGGGGGCAGGCGGGGGAGCGTCAGGGCAAGGCCCAGCACCGCCAGGTACGATAAGCGGAAGGAAAGGCTGAAGATCGCGTAAGGCTCGAGGAAGACGTGCACCGCGAAGGCGAAGGCGAGTGCTCCCGTGAGCGGGGCTCGCCCCTTGCCCAGCATGAGGGCGAGCAGCACGGCGCTGGCCATCAGGACCGCGCGTACCAGCGAAGGCGTGGGGCCCACGAGCCCCAGGTACGCCCACAACACGAGCAAGGCTGCGAGGTACCGGCCCGGGCCCAGCGGCGCCAGGGCCAGCACCAGGAAGCCCGTGAGGATCCCGACGTGCAGACCGGAAAGCGCCAGAACGTGCGCGAGCCCGGCGCGCTGGAACGCCTCCCGGTCCTTCCCTAGTGCCCGCCGCTCCCCCAGCGTCAAGGCTCGGATCAACGCCGCCGCTTCCGGGGACAGGCCGGCCTCTAGCGCCGCGCGCACCCGGTCCTTCACGCCGGGCGGGGAGGGCTGGTGCACCTCGACCCGCGCGACCTCGAGGACCGCCCGCACGCCGAGTCCTCGCAGCCACCCCGCTTCGTCAAATCCCCCAGGGTTGCGCGGCGATTGCGGGCGGCGCACGGTCCCGGTCAGGGTAGCCGTTCCGTCCGCAAGCGGCGGGTATACGTCGAGCCGGATCCGGCCGCGTTCCGTATACAAGAACCCGTCCCGAACCGTGCCCTCGAGGGTCACCGTCCGCCCTACTAGGGGAGCCCAGGGATCGGGCAACGTCAGCACGCGGAGCCCCACCAGAACGAATCCTGCGAGGAAGGCCCAGCGCGCGGGGAGCGGGCGGATCCCAAATGCCAGAACCGCGCCGAGTACAAACGCAGGGGAGAGCTGAAGCAGTGCGGCCAGCAGGCTTCCCGCAGCGAGTGCGAAAGGCATCACGGCATCACGTAGGGGCGCAGGCGCTCCAGGGTTTTCTCCCCGATCCCCGGCACCCTCAAGAGGTCCTCCACCCGCAGGTACGGCCGGTACTCCATGATCCGCCGCGCTTTGGTGGGACCAATCCCGGGGAGGGCCTCGAGCTCCTCGAGGGTGGCGCGGTTCAGGCTGACCTTAACCCGGCTCGGCGAGGCATGCGGGACGTGGAGCGTCTCCCCATCCCCGACCGGCGCGGCCAGATCCAGGGCCAAGAGGTCCGCGTCGAGGGTGGGGCCGCCCGCCTGCTCGAGGGCGTCCGCAACTCGAGCCCCTGAGGGCAGGGTGTACACCCCCGGCCGTTGGACTGCCCCGGTCACCGCGACCACCACAGGTTGCGCCTCGAGCTCGACGGGCGCGAACCGCACCGTGAGCTTAGGCAGGAGCGTCGCTCCGGCGAGGCCGAGCACCGCGAGGAGGTAGGCTAGGCTCAGGAGATCTCGGAGACGTGCCACTCCATGGCGGCGAGCCCCAGACCGACGACCGCCACCCCGGCGAGCGTCAGGGGATCCCCCTCTGGGCGCGTGGCCACCCACCCCGCGGTGACCCCTAGCGTGGCTAGGCTGAGGAGCTTTAAAAGGAGCCGCGTAGGGCGGGTGGAGCGGGGGGCGTCGCGTTCCGCGCGAACGGGTGTGGCCTCCTCCTCGGGGAGTGGAGGAGGAGGGACGGGTTCGGAAGGCGTGGGCTCAGGGGCGGCCTGGGCGTCGGTGAGCGCTTCTTCAACGGTCGCGCTGGGTTCCGACTCCGTGGTCGGAGCGGGCGGGGCGGGCGTGGGTGGGGGCGATGGGGGTGGGGTTTCTTTCCGTGAACGGGCGGCGAAGGTCTTAACCGACTCGAAGAACAAGCGCAGCTCGTCGATCTGGAAGGACTTCACGGGCGTGCGGATCAACGGCCCGCCGTCCCCCATCACCAGCAACTCCCCGCCTCGGCTGGTGACGCGCCGCACCTGGCGCAGGGGGGCGCGCTGCACCCCGTTGTCGTCGATATAAATCAGCTCGCTTCGGGTCACGGCGAACAGCCCCTCAGGGCCGTCCAGCTGGGAGAGCACCTCCTCAGCGGTGGCTTCTTGCAAGCGCGCTTGATACCGGCTCATCTTAGACCCATTGTACCCTACGGCACCCTTTCCCCGGAGGGCACGGAGCTTGTAGCGATCGTGCGCGGCTCGGGTATGGTGGAGGCATGGACGGGATGCGGTTTAAGCTCGTGACCGGCAGCGACCCGGAGCTCTTCGAGGAACGCCTGAACCGCTTCGTCGAGAGCCTCCCGGAGGACGCGATCGTGGTGGACGTCAAGCTCACGGCGACCCAGGCGGGGGAGGGCGTCACGTACGCCGCCTTGGTGCAGTACAAACGCGTTGAGCCCTGGCAGGAGTAACGTGAAGCTGCTCGGTACCCTGCCCCCCTTGCCCCCTTCGCCCGGAGGGGAGCTCGTGCTCTTCCTCGCCGTTCAGGGCGAAACATCCCGCACGGTGGTGCGCCGGGTGGTGCCTGAACTCGCGCGCGCCCTCGAGGTCCTCCAGGAAAGCCCTTACGGGGAGGTCCTCGAGGCCCGCGGCGAACGGATCGCGTGGACCGCGCCGAGCGACGCGCGGGCTTTCTGGGAGGCCGTACGTCGGGGGGAGTTCGACACGGCCTGGGCCCTATACGCTGAGCTGGCCCCCGGGTACATGAGCCCCCTCCCTACCTTCGGCGCGTGGCTCGAGGAGGAACGCGGCCGGATGCAGCGGGCGGTGGTGCAGCTGGCGTGGTCCCACCCGGCCGAGGCGGTGCGCGCCCGGATGGCTGAGGCCCTCCAGGCTCCGCGGGACCGCACACAAGCGCTCGCTGCGCTTTTGATCCAGGCGGACGCGCACCTGCGCCTTGGGGAGGCCAGGGCCGCGGTGCACACCTTAGCGCGCGCCTTGGGTTTGCAGGAGCTCACCGCCCGCGCCTTCTCCGCTCTTTCCCTCGCCCTGCTCGCCGAAGCGCAGGCCGCGTGGGGGCACGCCCGCAAGGCGCGCGAGACCGCAGAGAAAGCCCTGGCGCGTACGCAAGATCCCTACACCAGAAGCCGGGCCTATCACGCCCTCTACCGCGCCACGGGGGACGCGGCCCACCTCGAAGCGGCCCGCGCGGAGGCCGCACGAGCGAGCGACGATCCTTGGCGCGGCTTCCTCGCCGGGGTGCGCTAGCGGTTACGCGGAGGTGCGCTCGAGCGCCTGCGCGATCCGCTCGAGGGCCTGGGGGATGTCCGCGTCGTCGAGGTCGCGGTGGGTCACGAACCGAACCCGGTCCGTTCCCAGAGCGTTCGCGCGCACGCCGAGCGCCGCGAGCCGCGCGACGAACCGGGGGGCTTCCGGTACGCGCGCGTACACCATGTTCGTCTGGACCGCCTTGAGGTCCACCCCAAGCCCCAGCCGCACCAGCCCCTCGGCCAGGGCGCGCGCCATCTGGTGGTCGCGCTCGAGGTGAGCCGGCCCTTCCTGAAGCGCGACGATCCCCGCCGCGGCGAGCACACCCGCCTGGCGCATGCCCCCGCCCAGCATCTTGCGGTAGCGCCGCGCCTCCGGCTCGAGCGCCTTGGGCAACAGGAGCAGGCTCCCCACGGGGGCCCCCAGCCCCTTGGAGAGGCAGACGGAGACGGTGTCGAACCCGGCCGCGACCTCCCGGGCGGGCACCTTGAGGTAGGTGGCCGCGTTGAACAGCCGCGCGCCGTCGAGGTGCGTGGGCAGGCCCGCGGTGCGCGCGATCTCCTGCACCTTCCGCTGCACCTCGAGGGGCACGACCGTGCCCCCGGCGAGGTTGTGCGTGTTCTCCAAGGCGATCAGGCCGGTGGGGGCCTGGTGAGGGCTGGTGTGGATCGCGCGCCGGAGGGCCTCGAGGTCCGGCACCCCGTAGGGGGCCGGGACGAGGCGGGGCACGCCGCCCGAGAGGACGCCGATCGCACCGGGCTCGAACTCGTAGATGTGCGCTCCCTCGGGGGCGATCACCTCCGCGCCGCGCTTGAGGTGCACCATGAGGGCGACCTGGTTCGTCATCGTGCCCGAGGGCATGAAGACCGCGCGCTCGCACCCCAGCGTCTCCGCGGCGAGGGCCTCGAGGCGGTTGACGGTGGGGTCCTCCCGGTACACGTCGTCCCCGACCTCGGCTTCGGCCATCGCGCGCCGCATCGCCGGGGTGGGCCGGGTCACGGTATCGCTCCGAAGATCGATGGTGCGCATACCCCAATACTAATCCGGCTGGGGGGAGGGGCTGACCTCTCATCACTTTCGCCCCTCTCTCCTGTCCCCGGGCTTGACGCGGGGGGGCGGGGTGTAGAAAATAAAACCCAACTGGTCATACCATTAGACCATCAGGCCGAACGGGGGAGCCCTACATGGACGGTTTCACACCCATCCAAAGCCAACGGCTATACCAAGAGATCGCTGAACGGATCCTCGAGATGATCCGCACGGGCCGGCTCAAGCCCGGGGACCTCCTCCCCTCGGAACGCGAGCTCGCCCAACGCATGAACGTCAGCCGCGTTTCCGTGCGGGACGCGATCCGGGTCCTCGAAGCCCGCGGCATCCTCGAGGTCCGCCAGGGGGAAGGCACCCGCGTGCGCACCCCCGACGCGGCCACCCTGGTCGCGCCGCTCGGAACCCTGCTGGAGGTTCGGCGCGAACTGGTCCGGCACCTCTTCGACCTCCGCCGCATGATCGAGCCGCAGTTCGCGGCCGAAGCGGCCCGGCGCATCACGCCGGCGCACCTCGAGCGTCTCCAGGAGGTCGTGGCCCGCCAAGCGGCGCGCACCGCTCGCGGCGAGTTCCCCATCGAGGAGGATGAGGCCTTCCACCGCGGCATCGTCGAGGCCACGGGCAACCCCGTCGCCCTCGAGGTGCACGCCATCCTCGCCGAGTACCTCCGGGGCGGCCGCGACCTCACGCTCCAGACCCCCGAGCGGGCCGCACGCTCCCTCGAGGGGCACCGGGCGATCCTGAAGGCCCTAGCGGCGCGGGACCCCGCCGCGGCCCGGGAGGGGATGTGGCGGCACATTCACGAGGTGGAGGCGCTTTTGTTCGGTTCGGGGCAGACGCCCACGGAAAGGGGTGATGCGGAATGAAACGACGGTGGTGGCTCGCAGCAGTCCTAGCGCTGGGCACGTGGGCTTCGGCGCAAACCCTGCGCATCGGCTTGGTCTCCGACCCGGACGTGCTGGACCCGGACCTGGGGCGCACCTTCGTGGGGCGGATCGTCTTCGCCTCGTTGTGCGACAAGCTCTTCGACATCACGCCGGACCTCGAGATCGTGCCCCAGCTGGCCACGGGGTACACCTGGTCCGAGGACGGCCGGACCCTCACCCTGACCCTGCGTCAGGGGGTTACGTTCCACGATGGGGAGCCGTTTAACGCCGAGGCGGTCAAGTTCAACATCGAACGCTCCCTGACCCTGCCCGGTTCGAACCGCCGCAGCGAGATCGAACCGATCGAGCGGGTGGAGGTGGTGGACGCCTACACCGTCCGGATTCACCTCAAGACCCCCTTCAGCCCCCTCATCGCCCAGTTCGCGGACCGGGCTGGGATGATGGTCTCCCCCAAGGCCGCCCGGGAACTCGGGGAGAACTTCGGCCGCGCCCCGGTGTGCAGCGGTCCCTTCAAGTTCGTCGAACGGGTCGCGCAGGACCGGATCGTTCTGGAGAAGTTCGAGGACTACTGGAACAAGGACCAGATCCACTTTGACCGCGTCGTCTTCCTGCCCATCCCGGACGCCAGCGTGCGCCTCGCGAACCTCCAGTCCGGGGACCTTGACCTTATCGAGCGCGTAGCGCCCACCGACCTGAACACGGTGCGGGACGACCCGCGCCTCGAGCTGGCCGCCGCGGTGGGGCTGGGGTACCAGGGCCTCACGATCAACCTCGCGAACCCCGAGCCGCGCGACACCCCCCTCGCCAAGGACCCGCGGGTGCGCGAGGCCCTCGAGCTTGCCCTGGACCGCGAGGCGATCAACCAGGTGGTCTTCAACGGGGAGTTCGTGCCGGGCAACCAACCCGTGCCTCCCACGAGCCCCTGGTACATCGAGGAGCTCCCGATGCCTAAGCGCGACGTGGCCCGGGCTCGGGAACTCCTCAAGGCGGCGGGGTACGACCGGGTGGCCTTCACCCTGATGGTGGTGAACAACCCGCAGTCCATCCAACTCGGCCAGGTGATCCAGTCTATGGCCAAGGAGGCCGGGTTCGACATCCAGTTGAACGCGGTCGAGTTCGCGACCGCCCTGGACCTCCAGGAGGCCGGCGAGTACGACGCCTTCCAGATCGGTTGGTCGGGCCGGATCGACCCGGACGGGAACATCTTCATCTTCCACACCTGCGACGGGGCCCTGAACGAAACGGGGTACTGCGACCCCGAGGTGGACCGCCTGCTTAACGCGGCCCGCTCCGCTTCGAGCTTCGAGGAGCGGCACGAGCTGTACCGCCAGGCGGCCGAGCGGTACCTCCCGGACCGCCACATCATCTACCTGTACCACCCCAAATGGTTCTGGGGGTACCGGGCGGACCTCGAGGGCTTCCGTCCCTTCCCGGACGGCATCATCCGGCCGGAAGGCTTGAAGTTGAAGTAACCCTGATCCTGGGCCGCCGGCCGCATGCCGGCGGCCCGGTTTGCCGAGAGGTCCCATGCTGCCCTACCTGGTTCGCCGCCTCTTGATCGCCCTCCCCACCCTGTTCCTCGTCACGGTCATGGTCTTCTCCATCCAGCGCTTGCTGCCGGGAGACCCGGCGCTCGCGCTCGCGGGGGAGGAGCGGGACCCTGAGGTCATCGCGTACATCCGCGAGAAATACCACCTTAACGACCCCTTGCCCCTCCAGTACTACTACTGGATGCGCGCCGTGCTCCAAGGGGATTTGGGGGAGTCCATCCGCACGAAAGCCCCCGTGACCGAAATGATCTTGCAAAAACTCCCGGTCACCGCGGAGCTCGCGGTTCTTTCCATCCTCGTGGCCCTCGCGATCGCGATCCCCGCCGGGGTGCTCTCCGCGGTGCGTAAGGAGAGCCTGCTGGACTACACGGCCAACGTGATCGCCCTCTCGGGTCTCTCGATCCCCAACTTCTGGCTGGGCATCATGCTGATCCTCCTGGTCTCGGTGCACCTCGGCTGGCTGCCCGCCTCCGGGTACGTGAGTCCCCTCGAGGACCTCGGGGAGAACCTCAAACGCATGATCATGCCGGCCTTCGTGCTGGGCACCGGCCTCGCCGCGGCCCTGATGCGTCAGACCCGGAGCGCGATGCTCGAGGTCCTCAAGGCGGATTACGTGCGTACCGCGCGGGCCAAGGGGCTCGCGGAACGCGTGGTGATCTACCGCCACGCCTTACGGAACGCCTTGATCCCCGTGGTGACCCTGGTGGGCCTTCAGCTGGGCGGGCTGCTCTCCGGCGCGGTCCTCACCGAGCAGGTCTTCGTCATCCCGGGCTTTGGCAAGATGATCGTGGACGCGGTCTTCAACCGGGACTACCCCATGGTCCAGGGGGTGGTGCTCTTCACCGCCACCGCGTACATCCTGGTGAACCTCCTCGTGGACCTGGCCTACGCCCTGATCAACCCCAAGATCCGGCTGGGAGGTGAGGCTACGTGAGCGCCTCGGCTCAAGCGGGCGTTCCTGCGGGGCGCACGCCCCTCGCGCGCTTCGTGCGTCGCCTCTTTCGGCGCCGGGCGGCGGTGTTCGGGGGTGGGGTCGTCTTGCTCTTCGTCGCGGTCGCGGTGCTGGCCCCCTACCTCGCCCCTTATGACCCCCTCGCCACGGACTGGAGCGCGGTGCGCAAACCCCCGAGCCTCGAGCACTGGATGGGCACCGACGAGATCGGGCGGGACGTCATGTCCCGCGTGATCTGGGGCGCCCGGGCCTCTTTGCTTGCCGGGGTGATCTCCGTGTGGATCGCCATGCTGCTCGGGGTGCCCCTCGGGGTCATCGCCGGGTATTATCGGGGCTGGGTGGACGAGCTCTTGATGCGCGTCACCGACGCGATGCTGGCCTTTCCCTTCCTGATCCTGGCGATCGCCCTCGCGGCCACGCTCGGCCCCAGCCTCACCAACGCGATGATCGCGATCGGGATCTCCACCACACCGACGTTCATCCGCCTGGCGCGCGGCCAGGTGCTCGCGGTTACCACCGAGGAGTACGTGCAAGCCGCGCGCGCGATGGGGGCTTCGGACCTGCGCATCATGCTGCGTCACGTCCTCCCTAACGCCTTCTCCCCCCTATTGGTGCAGGCCACGCTCTCCATCGCGGTGGCGATCATCGCGGAGTCCAGCCTCTCCTTTTTGGGGCTGGGACAACAACCCCCCGCCCCCAGCTGGGGGAGCATGCTCAACGTGGCCAAGAACTTCCTGGGGCAGGCCCCCTGGATGGCGGTATGGCCCGGGCTCGCGATCTTTTTGACGGTGCTGGCCTTCAACCTGTTCGGTGACGGGCTCAGAGACGCGCTCGACCCGAAGGAAACCTGAGCGGGAGGCGATCGGTTGTGGTGTTGCTCGAGCTGTTCTGGGCGTTCGCGCGGGTGGGGCTGCTGGGGTTTGGCGGCGGCCCCTCGATGATCCCCTTGATCCAGGAGGAGGTGGTCGAGGTGCACCACTGGCTGACGGCGGAGGAGTTCCTCGATGGGTTCGCCTTCGGGAACTCCCTACCCGGCCCCATCGCCACCAAGATGGCCGCGTACACCGGGTACCGGGTGGCCGGGTGGCTCGGGGCCGCCGTGGCCACGACGGGCATCATCCTGCCGAGCGCCGTCGCCATGCTCCTCCTCGCGACGCTGTACCTGCGCTACAAGGACGCCCCGTACGTGGAGCGCTTCCTCACGGGCGTGCGGCCGGTCGTGGTGGCCCTGTTGTTTCTGGTCGTGTACGAGTTCGCGCCCAAGGCCTTCGCAAGCCCCGCGGGGAGCGGCCAGACCGTGGTTCTGGTGGCGCTCGCCCTGGGCGCCTTCGTGCTGACCGCGTTTTACAACATCCACCCCGGCTGGTTGATCCTGGCCGGCGGCATGATTGGACTGGTGATGCGATGATGAACCCCGACCTGACCCACTACCCCTACCCCTCGGCCCGGCGCGTGGTGCTGGGGCGGCGCGGCGCGGTCGCCACGAGCCAGCCGCTCGCGGCCCTGGCCGGGATGGAGATGCTCTTGGCCGGCGGCAGCGCGGTGGACGCGGCCGTGGCCATGGCCATCGCCCTCACCGTGGTCGAACCCACATCCAACGGCATCGGCGGCGACGCCTTCGCCCTGGTCTGGGACGGTCAGCTCCACGGCCTGAACGCCTCCGGCCACAGCCCCGCCGCCCTCGAGCCCCAACGCTTCGAGGGCATGCGCGAGATGCCCAAGCGGGGCTGGGCGAGCGTGACCGTGCCCGGCCAGGTCGCGGCCTGGCGCGCCCTGTGGGAACGCTGGGGGAAGCTGCCGTTCGAACGCCTCTTCGACCCCGCGATCCGTTACGCGGAGGCGGGGTACCCCGTCTCGCCCGAGACCGCGCGGGCCTGGCGGCGCGCGGCGGAGGTCTTCCTTCCCCTAGAGGGGCCGGAGTACGCGGCGTTCAAGGAGGTCTTCTTCCCCCAAGGGCGGGCCCCCAGGCCGGGCGAGGTCTGGCAGAGCCCCGCCCACGCCGCGACCCTCCGCGAGATCGCCCGGACGGGCGGAGAGAGCTTCTACACCGGAGCCCTCGCCGAGCGCATCGCGGCCTTCGCCGCGGACACGGGCGGGCTCCTCACCCGCGAGGACCTCGCCGCGCACCGCGCGGACTGGGTGGCCCCGATCCGCACCACCTACCGCGACCTCGAGGTCTGGGAACTTCCTCCGAACGGCCAGGGCGTCGCGGCCCTCGCGGCGCTCAACATCCTCGAGACCTTCGAGCTCGAGCGCTACCCCCGCGAGTCCGTCGAGAGCTACCACCTCCAGATCGAGGCCATGAAGCTGGCCTTCGCGGACGCGTACCGGCACGTGGCCGACCCGCGCTTTATGGAGGTTACGCCCGAGGCGATGCTGGACCCTGCCTACGCCAAAGCGCGCGCGGCCTTAATCGGCGAGACGGCCCTGCCCCTCGCCGAGCCCGGCCTGCCCCAGGGTGGGACGGTCTACCTGGCCGCGGCGGACGGCGAGGTGATGGTGAGTCTCATCCAGTCGAACTACATGGGGTTCGGCTCCGGGATCCTCGTGCCCGGAACGGGCATCGCCCTGCACAACCGCGGCGCGGGGTTCGTCCTCGAGCCGGGCCACCCCAACCGGGTAGGCCCCCGGAAACGCCCCTTCCACACGATCATCCCCGGTTTCCTGACCCAAGACGGCCGGCCGCTCGGCCCCTTCGGGGTGATGGGCGGGCCGATGCAACCCCAAGGGCACGTGCAGGTGGTGGTGAACCTCGCGGACTACCGCCTGAACCCCCAGGCGGCCCTGGACGCGCCGCGCTGGCAGTTCGTGCGCGGGCGGGAGGTGCTCCTCGAGCCGGGCGTGCCGCCCCACGTGGCGCGGGGCCTTGTGGACCGGGGGCACGCGGTGCGCGTGAGCGTGGAGGGCGGGCTGTTCGGTAAGGGGCAGGTCATCCTGCGGCAGGGTGAGGCCCTCGTCGCGGCGAGCGAGCCGCGCGCGGACGGCCTTGCCTTGGCCTGGTAGGCCGGCCCCGCCGTTCTCTAAAAACGCCCCGGCCCTAAGGCCGGGGCGCGCTCCTGGTGAGCGCTTAGCCTACGATCTCGTCCTCGCGGAAGAACAAGCGGATCTCGCGCTCGGCGTCCTCCGGGGTGGCCGAGCCGTGGATCACGTTCTCGTCGATGGTGGTGGCGTAGTCCCCGCGGATCGTACCGGGCAGGGCGTCCGCGGGGTTGGTGGCGCCCATGAGCTTGCGGAGCTCCGCGATCACGCCGGGCCCCTCGAGGACCATGGCCACCACGGGGCCGGAGGTGATGAACTCGACCAGGCCGGGGAAGAAGGGTTTCTCCTTGTGCTCGGCGTAGTGGCGCTCCGCGAGCTCGCGGGGGATGCGCATCTTCTTCAGGGCCACGATCCGGAAGCCTTTCTTCTCGAGGCGGGCGAGGATCTCGCCGGTAAGGCCGCGCCGCACGCCGTCGGGTTTGATCATGCAGAAGGTCCGCTCCATACCGGGGCTATTCTACCGGGTTCCGCCCTCGAGGCGACGGCCCCAGGATGGACGCGGTACAAAATAAAGGGGATGCCTGCGCTTTCCGAACACGTGATCGGCTTGGGCACCTGGCAGTGGGGGGACCGGGTGTTTTGGGGGTACGGCCAAGGGTACGGGCCGGAGGACCTTAAGGGAGCCCTGGAGGAGAGCCTAAAGGCTGGGGTGCGCCTGGTGGACACCGCGGAGATCTACGGCCTCGGGCGGGCGGAACGGCTGCTGGGGGAGTTTCTCGAGGGGCGGGCAAAGCCCTTTTTGGTCAGTAAATTCTTCCCTTACCCCTGGCGTGTACGCCGCAAGGACCTGATCCAGGCCCTCAAGCGGAGCCTGAAGCGGCTTCGGGTGGAGGCGTTGGACCTGTACCTGTTGCACTGGCCCTGGCCGCCCCGGAGCGTAGCGTTCTGGGTGGAGGCCATGGTGGAGGCCTACGAAGCAGGGCTCGTGCGGGGCGTGGGGCTCTCGAACGCCACGGAGGCGCACCTCGAGGCGGCGCTCGCCGTCTTGTCCCGGCACGGGGTGCCCCTCCTCGCCAACCAGGTGGAGTACCACCTCCTGCACCGCACCCCGGAGGTTACGGGGTTGAAGCGCCTGATGGAGCAGGAAGGGATCCGGCTCATGGCGTACAGCCCCCTGGCCATGGGGTGGTTGACGGGGAAGTACACCCGGGAACGCCCGCCCGGAGGGTACCGGAACCGCTACCGGAACCACCCCCGGCTGGACGCGGTCCTTTCCGCCCTGAAGACCGTGGCCGAGCAGCGGCGGGTCGCTCCGTCCCAGGTGGCCCTGGCCTGGGTGATCGCCCAGGGGGCGCTGCCCATTCCCGGGGCCAAGAACCCCCGGCAGGCCAAGGCCAACGCTGCGGCCGCCAACCTCCGCTTGACGCCGGAGGAGCGGGCCCTTTTGGACCGAGCGAGCGCTGTGGAGGGCGGTTAGTCCTCCAGCAGCCCCACGAACCCCAAGGGATCCGGGTCCAGCCGGAGGCGGGCCCCCCGCGGGTGGGGTAGGTCCGCCAAAAGGGCGTGCAGACGGTCCGTGCTCTCGGCGCGCAGCAGGATATGGAACACGTACCGGCCCTTCACGCGCGGCACCGGGGCCGGCGCGGGGCCCAGCACCTCCTCCGGCCGCGCCCGGGGCGTGAGGGCCTGGGCGAGCTCCTGCGCCGCCGCGCGGGCCGTGGCCTCCTTGGGGTGGCTCACCTCGAGCTTCACCATCCGCCGTGCCGGGGGGTAGCCGAGCAGCTCGCGCAGCCGGAGCTCGCCCTGAGGAACGCGCTCCAGGTCCCCCTCCCGCAGCGCCTCGAGGACCGGGTGGTCGGGCTCGAAGGTCTGGAAGGCCAGGAGGGGCCGGCGGGTGGGGTGGAGGTCCGCGAGGTGCCAGGCGAGCTGGTGGAACCGCTCGATCGCGCGGTAGTCCGCCTCGAGCACGAACCCGTCCGCGTACGGCAGGAGGACCAGGGCGAGCTCGGGAAGGACGGGAGCGCGGAGCACGGCGGTGGTGCCCACCACCACGCCGGGGCGGCCCTCGAGGAGGGGGGTGAGGTCGTCCTTGCGCTCGCGGCTGTACTGGTAGACCGCGAGTTCCGGGACGGCCTTCACCGCAGCCTCGGCGAGCCACTCCACCCCGGGGCCGGACAGGCCGAACACCTCCGCGCCGCACGCGGGGCAAAGGGGCGGGGCGGGGGCGGTGTGCCCGCACTGGTGGCAGACGAGCCGCCCTTGCTTGCCGGGTCGGTGCAGCCTGAGGGGCAGGGCGCAGTTGGGGCAGGTGGGGTTCCAGCCGCACGCCCGGCAGCGCAGCACCGCGGCGTACCCGCGCCGCGCGGAGAGGAGGATCGCTTGACGCCCGCGCACCGCGACCTGCTTGAGCAGGGCGACGGCCCGGCCGGTGAGGGGCCAGCCGCGCTCCTTGCGGAGGTCGATCGCGTGCACCCGGGGGGCGGGGGGGCGCAGGGTGAGGGCCGGGCCTGCGAGGGCCTCCACCGCGGGCACCATCGAAAGGTAGACGAGCTCGACCCCCAACCCTTGGGCGCGAAGCTCGGCGAGCCGCGCTACGTGCGCGCGGCTGCCGCTCGTGAGCTTGTAGCTGTCCGAAGCTTCCTCCACCACCACCACGCGGCGGAAGGCCCCGGGGAGGAGGAGGGCCTGGTAGGTGCCGAACACGCTTCGGTCCCGCGCCTCGCGCCAGAGCTTGCGGCGCAGCTCGGGGGGGAGCTCCCCGTGAAACGGCAGGGCCTGGGGGAAGTAGGCCAGGGCGCGTTTGAGCAGGTGGGTTTCCGGGAACAGCACCAGCGCGGGCGCCTCCTGCACAAGGCCCGCCAGGACCGCGAGGCGCTGCTCGAAGCGCCCCCCGTTGACGCGGCGCGGCGCCTCCGGCGGGACGAGAGGCTCGATCGGCCGGGCGGGAGGCTCGGGCGGTTCGAGCTCGAGGGGCACCTCCCGGTACGCCGCGTACCCTTCCTGCACCAGCCGCCGCACCACGCTCGAGCTGACCCCCGCGATGCGCGCGAGGGCCGCTTGGCTTTCCGCCTCGCCCAGGGCCCACAACGCCTCGAGGGCCCCGCGGGCCTTGACACTCAGGCCGGGCGAAGGTTTTCGCACGGGGACCAGGACCGTGCGGGTGGGGCGGCGCTCCCGCACCTCCTCCTCGAGTACCCCCCCCTCGCGCAGGAGGTCCAGGAGCTTGGGATCAAACCCGTGGGCCGGCTGCCAGCGCGTGAGGGCCTCCAGGCCGCCGGGCAGGGCGCTCGGGTCCGTGCCCGGCACGAGGCGCACGCGGTGCTCGAGCGCCCCCTCCAGGAAGGGCACGAGGTCCGCGAGCACCTGGCCGAGCGGAGCGAACAGGTAGCGCGCGGCCTGGTGGAGGAACTCGAGGCCCGCCGCGTCCAGGAACGGGGCCTCGTCCAGGTACCCGATCGCGTGGCGCAGGGCGTAGGCGTGGGGGGGGTCGTCCTCCACCCCGACCACGAGACCCACCCGGACCTGGCCCCGCCAGGGCACCGCGACGCGGCGCCCGAGCACCTCCGGCCTTCCGTCCCCGAGGGGCGGGAGGTACGACATGGGCTCGAGGGGTAGGGGCAGCGCGACGCGCAGCAAAACCATCCCCCTATAGCCTACCCGCTGGGCCGCTCCCGCTTTGCGGGAGGCGCTTTAGAGTAAGGGTATGCGGTGGGCCTTGGTCGCCTCGGGGGTGGTGATCTTCGCGGCGTTGTACGCTCCGCAGCCGCTGTTGCCGGGGCTGGAGCGGGCGTTCGCCGTGCCGCCGGGCGCGGCGGGGTGGGGCATGGCGGGCCCGCTCGTCGCGCTGGTCCTTTTCTCGCCGCTCGTGCCGCGCCTGCGGCTTTCGGCGGGGTGGGTGCTGGGCGGTGGGGTGTTTGGCGTGGGGGTGTTTGGGGTGCTGGGGGCGGTCGCGCCGAGCCTGGGGGCGTGGGTGCTGCTGCGCTTTCTTCAAGGCGCGTGCCTTGCCGCGGTGCCGGGCTTGGCGTTCGCGCTTGTGGTGCGTCTGTTCCCGGAGCGGGCGCGCGTGATGGCCGGGCTGCTGGTCGCGGGGAACGCGGTCGGCGGTACCCTCGGCCGGGTGCTCGCGGGGGTGCTGGCCGAGGGGCTGGGGGAGCGCTGGGCGTTGGCGCTTGTGAGCCTGCCCGCCCTCTTCCTCGCGCCGTTCTTCCTGGTGGGAAAAGAGCGCGTGGCGCTCGAGCCGCCCCGCTACACCCCCGCGGCCTGGCCTTTGCTCGCGATCGGGACGAGTTTGTTGTTCGTGAACCTCTTCGTCGCGAACCTCTTGCCTTACCGCCTGGAGGCCCTGGGGTTCTCCCAGGGGCGGATCGGGCTCGTGTACCTCGCGTACCTCGCGGGAATTCTGGGCTCGAGCGCGGCCGGCGTGTTCGCGGAACGGGTTGGGGAGGCTCGGGCGCTCTACGCGGCGCTCGGGGTGGTGCTTGTGGGATTGGGAGGGATGCTCGCGCAGGGAGGGGTGGGGGTGTTCGCGGGGTTTGCCCTGGTGCTCTTTGGGGTGTTCGCCGCGCAAGGGGTGGCCGGGGGGCTGGCGGGCCGGTGGGGGAGCGGGGTGAGCGGCGCGTACGTGTCGGCCTACTACCTGGGGGGGGCGCTCGCGGGAGGGGTGTATCCGCCCTTCGTGGGACTGGACTTCGCGGCGAGCGTGGGGGTGGCCGCTCTCGTGGTGGGGCTCGCGCTGCTTTCGGTGCCGCGGGCCGCGCCTAGCGCAGGTGCACGGTGTAACTAAAGTCCTGCGGTGTGCCGTTCACCCGGACGTTGGTGATCGTGACGGTGTAGGTCACGCCGTCCTGGAGGCCCGGGACCTTCCACTGGAGGTGGTTGGGAAGGCCCATGACGCTCGTGGGGTTCGGGTCGGTGAAGCTGACCTCGGTCACGCTGAGCGCCGCGCCGCTCGGGTCCGTGACGCGGATCTGGGCCTGGCTGTAGTCCACGTCGCCGTTGTTGAAGCGGCCGCTCGGGTCCGCGAGCACCCCGAAGGAGAAGAACCAGTCGTTCGTTAACAAAGCGGTGGGGAACTCGCCCCGGGGGTAGGCCACGAAAGGCAGGGCGAGGTTGCTGATGTCCGCCTCCTCGGCGTAGATCACGCGGATGGCTGAACCCACGCTGAAGGCCGCGCCGCCCACGAGGGGGGAGCCGTCCACCAGCCCGAAGGCCACGTGCTTCAGGAACGGGTCCACCAGCCAGCGCCGGTGCCCGAGTTTACTCACGTTCACGTCGTCGGCCCAGAGCACGATGAACTCCCCCGGCAGCGGCGTGATCGGGGCGCTGCTGCTCTTGATCGCGAGGTTGCTCTTTTTCGCGCCCTCGGCGCCCTCGGCCGTGTAGCACGCCCAGCTGGTCGGGGGGAAGTGGTCGATCGCGTTGTTCGCCGCGAACATCAGCGAGGCCTTCTGCACCATGGGGTCGCTCGCGGGGTCGTACCCCACCGGGGGGAGGCCCACCAGGGCACGGATGAAGTTCAGGGTGTACAAAGCGCGCTGTTTGGCCTCGTCGGTCAGGCTGCCCTCGAGGCAGTTGGGCACGTCGGGCGGGGTGGCGTAGAGGCCGCTCGAGGCCGGGGCGTACTGCACGGTGAGGTTCCCCACCTCCCCGGGGTTGAGGGTGATCGTCTGGCTTGGGGGGCGGGGACGTAGGTGGTGCTGCTCGAGAGGCTCGTGGTGCCGCTATTCGTGACGGTTGCGGCGGCTACGGTGTACGTGCCGGGCGCGAGGCCGGTGAGGCTTTGGGTCGCGCGGACCCACCGGATGTAGTTCGCGTGGTTCGTGACGGCCACGTACGCCTCGAGGCCGGCGGGGAGGCCAGCGATGCTTAGGTTCAGCGCGGTCTCGCCCACGGTGACCGTGACCTGGGCCTGGGCGCTGCCCTGGGCGTTCGTGGCGGTGAGGGTGTAGGTCGTGGTCTGGTTAGGGGTGACGACGGCGCTCGTCGTGCCGGTCACGTCCCCGAGGCCGGGCTCGAGGGTGAGCGTGATGGGGGCGGTGCCTTCCACGCTCCAGTTGAGCGTGCTGCTGCCGCCGGGGGCGATCGCGCCGGGGGTGGCGTCGAACCGGGTGATGCGGGGGGCGGTTGGGGAGGGGTTGAGAATCTGGGGGAGTTGCGCGCAGCCGGCCGCGAGGAGGGCCGCGAATACCGGGTAAATCCATCGCTTACCCATGGGGTTGGCTCCGTTCTTCCCGGTCTAGGGGAAGGCGTACTTGTGCGGGGTTCCGGGAGGGGATTTCCCTTATTCTACCCTTTGTGGCGCGGTTGCGGGGTGAGTTTACCCTATGGTTAGCGCCGCGATGCCTACGAACATCGCGAGCGCGGCGGCGATGCGGCGCGGGCCGTGCTGCTCCGCGAGGAGCCGGGCGCCCATCACGGCGCCGATCAGGATGCTGACCTCGCGCGCCGGGGCGACGTAGCTCACGGGCGCGAAGACCAGGGCGGTAAGGACCAGGATGTACGCCAGGGGGCTCAGGACGGCCACCCCCAGCACCGCTCGGCGCTGCGTCCGCCAGAGGCGCCGCACCCCGTCCCAGCGCCGGTACGCCAGGGGGGAGAGGAGCAGGGTGCGCCCTAGGTTCGTGGCCCAGTCGTACAAGAGGGGCGGCAGCAGCAGCGCGCTCACCGCGTACTTGTCCCACAGGGTGTAGCTCGCGATCAGGGTGCCGGTCAGCAGGGCGTACCCCACGGCCCGCCGGCCGGGGCGGGTGGGGGAGGCCGCCGGGGTGCTGGCGAGGGTCAGGGCCCCCAGGCCGATCAGGGCCGCGCCGGTGAGCGCGAGGGGGGAGGGGCGTTCCCCGAAAAGCCAAATGGCCGCCGCGCTCGCGAGGAGCGGGCCCGTGCCCCGCGCCAGGGGATAGACGAGCAAAAGGTCCCCGCTGCGGTAGCTCTTGTCCAGCATCAGGAAGTACCCCACGTGCAGCAGAGCCGCTCCCCCGAGGAACACGAGCGCCATTCCCCCGAGCGCTGGCCGGTAGTGCGCGTAGGCCAGGGCGGCCACCGGGGCGTAGATGAGGGTGGAGGCCGCCGCGACGAGCCACACGAACGGCACGCCGTCCGCGGCTTGTTTGGCGAGCAGATTCCACGTCGCGTGCAGCACGGCGGAAGCGAGAACCAGGGCGAGCGCCAGCGCGGTCATCCGCACCCCCTTCTTCCCAGGATACGCCGCGGCTTCGTGGGGTTCGTTGCCTTTTCCCTGCGGGGGGAGGGAGTACAATCCCAGCCATGAAGCGCCGCCTGACCTGCCCGCTGGACTGCCCGGACGCGTGCAGCCTGCTGGTGACCGTGGAGGAGGACCGGCTGGTGAAGGTCGAAGGGGACCCGAACCACCCCATCACCCAGGGGTTCGCGTGCGTGAAGACCTACCGGTACCCCGAGCGGCAGCACCACCCCTTGAGGCCCCTGCACCCCATGCGGCGCAAAGGCTCCAAAGGCAGCGGGGTGTGGGAACGCATCACCTGGGACGAGGCCCTCGACGCGATTGCCGAGCGGCTCAAGGCGGTGCTGGACGCGTACGGGGGGGAGGCCGTTCTGCCGTACCATTACGCGGGCACGATGGGTCTGGTGGAGCAGCAGCACCCGCTGGCCTTCTTCCGCGCGATCGGCGCTTCGGAACTCGACGAGACGATCTGCGCCACCGCGGGCGCGGCGGGGTGGGAGGCGGCCTACGGCAGCCCCCGCTACGGCGTGGACCCCGAGGACGTCCCGCACGCGCGGTTCGTGATCCTCTGGGGGATCAACAGCCTGGCCACGCACAGCCACCTCACCCCCAAGCTCAAGGCCGCGCGCAAGAACGGCGCGCACATCGTGCACATCGATCCCTACGAGAACAAGACCAGCCGTTTCGCGGACGAGCACATCAAGATCCGGCCCGGCACGGACGCCGCCCTCGCCTACGCCCTCGCGCACGTGATCTTCGCGGAGGGCCTCGAGGACCGGGCCTACCTCGAGCGCGCCGCCCAGGGGGTGGCGGCCTTCCGCGCGGCGGCCATGGAGTGGCCCCCCGAGCGGGCGGAGCGGGTGACGGGCGTGCCGGCCGAACGGATCCGGCGGCTCGCGCGGGAGTTCGCGGCCGCCCGGGCAAGCTTCGTGCGCGTCGGGTACGGGATGACGCGCCACCCGGGCGGGGCGAGCGCGTTGCGGGCCGTGGTCCTCCTCCCGGCCCTGATCGGGGCCTGGCAGTACCCGGGGGGCGGGGCGCTCCTCACCACGAGCGGGGCCTTCCCCCTAAACCGCGCGCGGCTGGGGGGCGCGCACCTCCTGACGGACCCTCCCGCGCCCAAAGGGTACCTCCGCCCCAACCCCCGCGCGCGCCACGTGAACATGAACCAGCTCGCCACCGCCCTGAACGCCCTGGACGACCCCCCCATCCAGGTGCTCTTCGTCTTTAACTCGAACCCGCTCGTCGTCGCGCCCAACACGAACGGCGTGCGTAAAGGCCTCATGCGGGAGGACCTGTTCGTCGTGGTCCTCGAGCAGGCCATGACCGAGACCGCGCAGTACGCGGACATCCTGCTTCCCGCCACGACCTTCCTCGAGCACCCGGACCTCTACACTGCGTACGGGCATTACTACCTCTCCTGGAACGACCCGGTCCTCGAGCCGGCGGGCGAAGCCCGGCCGAACACCTGGGTCTTCCGGGAGCTCGCGAAGCGGCTGGACCTCGAGGAGGAGACGCTGTACTGGGACGCGGAGCGGGTGGCGCGGAGCCTGCTCGACACGGACCACCCCTGGCTCGAGGGGATCACCCTGGAGCGCTTGCGGCGGGAGGGGTTCGTGCGCCTCAACCTGCCGCGGCCCTTTTTGCCGTTTAAGGACGGGGCGAACACCCCGAGCGGCCGGATCGCGTTTGATCCGCCGCCCCCTGTGATCCTGACCGAGCCCGAACCAGAGTACCCCTTGATCCTCCTCACGCCCCCGGCGCACTCGTTCTTGAACACCACGTACGGGCACCTCGAGCGCCTCGTCGCGGCCGAGGGCGGGGAGCCCGTGCTGTGGATGCACCCCGTGGACGCCGAGGCGCGCGGCCTGGTGGACGGGCAGCGCGTCCGGATCCGTTCGCGGCACGGGGCGGTGATCCGTCGGCTTCGGGTTACGGAGGCCCCCATGCCCGGGACGGTGGTCCTAGAAGGCACCTGGTGGGGGGTGTGGGCCCCGGACCGCGAGCCCATCAACGTCCTCACGGGAGAGCACCTGACGGACATGGGGGGCGGCTCGACCTTCCACTCGAACCCGGTGGAGGTGGAGCCGGCCCCCGAAGCCTAGGGCGTGCGGGGCTCGAGGAGGTACACCCCCGCCGGGTCGAAGGTGAGCCGCACCACCTCCCCTTGGTGCACGCGGCGGCTGTGGTCCCCGGGGAGGACGGCCTCCACGAGGCCCGCGGGGGTGGCCAGCAGCAACTCGGTGCGCTGGCCCAGGTACGCGACAGCCCGCACGCTGGCCTCGAGGCCCTCCGCGTCCTCCGGGTGGAGCCGCACAGCCTCGGGGCGCACCATGACCGTGACGCGGCCCGGTGAGATCGCCTGGCGGTGGGGGTGGCGGTGGTCCCCGATCTGGACGGCGTGGCCGTCGTAGGTGCCCTCGAGGAAGTTCGCGGAGCCGATGAAGTCCGCCACGAAGTGATTGGCGGGCCGGGTGTACAGCTCATGCGGCGTGCCGATCTGTTCGATCCGCCCCGCGTGCATCACCACCACCCGGTCGCTGATCGCCATGGCTTCCTCCTGGTCGTGCGTCACGTAGACCGCGGTGATGCCGAGGTTTTGCTGCAGCTCGCGGATCTCCTGCCGCACGCGCTTGCGGAGCTTGGCGTCCAGGTTCGAGAGGGGCTCGTCGAATAGGAGGACCTTGGGTTTCAGCACGAGGGCCCGCGCGAGCGCGACCCGCTGCTGCTGCCCTCCGGAGAGCGCGCCGGGGGCGCGGCGTTCCAGGCCGGTGAGGCCCACGAGCTCGAGGGCCTCGCCCACGCGCCGCCGCACCTCCGCGTCGTGCATGCCCTGGACCTTAAGGCCGTACGCGACGTTTGCAAAGACGTTCATGTGGGGGAAGAGGGCGTAGTTCTGGAAGACCATGCTGATGTCCCGCAGGTGCGCGGGCAGGGGGGTGACGTCCTCCTCGTCGATGAAGATCCGGCCGGCGCTGGGGCGCTCGAGGCCCGCGATGAGGCGCAGGGTCGTGGTTTTGCCGCACCCGGAGGGGCCGAGAAGGGTGACGAGGGCGCCGGGCTCGATCTCGAGGCTGACCCGGTCCACCGCGATCACCCGGTCGAACCGCTTCTCGACCGCTACGAGGCGTACGGGGGCGGCGGTGAGCTTCACGGCACCCCTCCGATCTCGCGCACGCCGACACCGCGCGTGAGGCGCAAAAGGAGCAGGATCACGAGGAGCATTGAGACGATCAGGACGGTGCCCATCGCGGCGGCGCGGCCCAGGTTGCCGTACTCCACCCAGCCCAGGAGGAGCACGGTGGCGAGCAGGTTCCCCGGGCTTACCAGGAAGATCACCTGGCTGATCGCGGTCATGCCGCGCACGAACGCGAAGATGACCCCGGCGAGGAGGGGCGCGACGAGGAGAGGGAAGAGCACGCGGCGCAGGGTGGTGCTCGAGCTGGCGCGGAGGGTGGTGGAGGCCTCGTCCAGGCTGGGATCGATCTGGGCGAGGCCCGCGATGGTGCTGCGGATCGCGACGGGCATGTTGCGGAAGACGAGGGCGAGCACCAGGATGGTCTGGGTCGCGGTGAGGAGCCAAGGGCCGGTGTTAAAAGCCAGGATGTACGCGACGCCCATCACCGTGCCGGGGGTGGCGAAGGAGAGCATCGAGCCGAACTCGACCAGGCCCCGGCCCAGGAAGCGTTGCCGGGAGATGAGGTAGGCGATGATGAACCCCACGAGCGTGGCGAGCACCGCGCTGATCGCGGCGACGCGCGCGGTGTAGAGCACCACGGGCAGGCCGACCTGCACGAAGGCCTGGTAGTGCTGGAGGGTGAAGGTGTTGTCCACGCCCCAGAGCTTGACGAACGACCCGAAGATCACCGCGCCGTACAGCGCGAAAACCAGCGCGGCCCAGGCGAGGAAGACGGCCTGGAGGGCCCCCTCGAGGAGCGGGGGGAGGGGGGTGAAGCGCCCGCTTGTGGGGCGGCCCGTGACGGTGATGAACGAGGTCCGGCCGAGCCAGGCGCGCTGGATGAAGAAGAGGGTGAGCACCAGGAAGAGGAGCACCGTGCCGTACACGGCGGCCTCGTGGGGGTCGTAACGGCCGGTGAGGGCGAGGAAGACCTCGGTCGCCAGGTACCCGCGGTCCCCCCCGAGGATGATCGGGTTCCCGAAGTCCGCGAGCGACTCGATGACCGTGAGGAGGAAGGCCGCGGCGAGGCCGGGCTTTAAGAGGGGCCAGGTCACGGTGCGGAACAGGTGCCAGCGCCCCGCCCCGAGGGTGTGCGCGGCCTCCTCCAGGGCCGGGTCCAGGGACTCCACCGTGCCCCGCAGGACCAGGTACGCGATGGGGGAGTAGGCCAGGATCTGCGCGAGGGAGACGCCGATCACCCCGAAGATCGCGTTGGTGGAGAGGTCCAGGAGCTGGTGGGTGACGAGGCCGCGCCGGCCGAAGAGGAAGATCATCGCGAAGGCCAGCACGAATGGTGGAGTGATGATCGGCAGAAGGCCCACCACCCCCAGGGCGCGCCGGATGAGCCTCGAGCGGCTTCGCTGACCGAGCAGCGCGAACGCCAGGCCGATCAGGGTGGAGGTGGGGGCGACGATCGCGGCGACGAGCAGGCTGGTGGGGAGGGCGCCTCTGGCCCAGATCGTGAGACCGGCGAGGAGGCCCAAAACTCCTCCGGCACTCGCCGCGAGCGCGACGCGGAACGGGCCGGGGCGGGTGCGGGCCGTCCAGAGGCCGGCGAGGAGGGCGCTGGCGGCGGTGGCGAGCGCGACCATGCGCGCTTCGCTCAGGGGGGTGTAGGGGTTCTCCACCAGGAGGAAGAGGGGGCTGGTGAGGGTCTTGCGCACCTTGGCCAGGGTGAAGCCCCCGTCGATCACGACCGCTTCGCGCAGCACGGTGAAGAGGGGGTACAGGATGAAGAGGAGCACGAACAGCGCGGCGAAGAGGATGCTGCTCGCGATGAAGGCGTCGCCGTGCACCCGGCCGGAGGCGCTCAGGCCGTGGCCGGTGACGACGACGAGCGCGGCGAGGCCCAAGAGCGCGCCGAACCCGAAGGGCGTGCCGCTCGCGACGAGCCACGCCGCGCCGGAGACGGTGCCCAGGGCGCCCAGAAGGGTGAGGAGCGTGCCGCGGCGGGGGGTGGGGAGGGGGGTGAGGCTCGCGATAAGGGCGGCGAGGGCCGCGGCGAGGGGCAGCCACAACAGGGGGTGGTTCAGATTCCAGAGGGCGTAGGCGTACTCCAGCGGCCAGAACGCCCGGTCCGAGCGGCCGAAGGGCAGCGCGAGGAGCGCGCTGGCCGCAATCAGCGCGGCGATCCACGATCTTGAGCGGGCCCTGGGGGCGGCCACGGTAGGCTCCTTGGGCTCTGGGGGCACCGTGAACGCGGAGGCGGGTGTGTGGCCCGCCTCCGCGCGTAGGGGGTGTGGCCTAGCGCGGGAGCGGGAAGACCTCGTTGTTCCAGCGCTCGACCAGCCGGTCGCGCACCTCGGGGCTGCCGAAGGTGGCGAAGTCGTAGTCGATCAGCTTGACCTCCTCAGGCCGGGGGGATTCCGGGGGTACGGGGCTGTTGGTGTTGGAAGGCAGCTGGAAGGAGTTGGCAGTTGCGGCGAGGGCCTGCGCTTCGGGGGTAAGGGCCCACTCGATGAACTGGATGGCGGCCTCCCGGTTGGGGGCGCCCTTGATCAGGCTCAGGCCGCCGATCTCGAACCCGGTGCCTTCGCAGGGCACGACGGTGGTGAGGGTGAAGCCGCTCTTGATGTGCCCGATCACGTCGTGCAGGAACTGCACCGCGATGCCCACGTCCCCGCGGCCCGCGAGGAGGCCCGGCGCGCCGCCGGAGCGGGTGTACTGCGCGACGTTCTGGTGGATCTGCTTGAGCAGATCAAAGGCTTCCTCCTCCCCGAAGATCTGCACGAGGGTGGCGAGGGTGGTGTAGGCCGTACCGGAGGTGTTGGGGTTGGGCATGGCGATCAGGCCCTTGTAGACGGGGTCCGCCAGGTCCTTCCAGCAGCGGGGGATGGGGGCGCCGCGTTCCGCGAGGACGCTTTCGTTCACGCCGAACCCCAGCACCCCGAGGTACAAGGGGATGTACCGTTCTCCGATCTGTTCGCGAAGCTCGGGGCGCAGGCTCTCCCAGATGGAGGGCTTGTAGAACTCGGTGAGGCCTTCCTGGAAGGCCACCAGGTGCGGGTCGCCCGTGCCGCCGAACCAGACGTCGAAGGTGGGGTTCTCCTTCTCGGCGCGGATGCGGGCGAGGGCCTCGCCCGAGCTGAGGCGCACGAAGTTCAGCTTGATGCCGGTGGCTTCCTCGAAGGCCTGGGCGATGGCCTCGCACCAGGGGAGGGCGGGGCTACACAGCACGTTCACCTCTTGCGCCGACGTCTTGCTGCCGAACCCCAGTAGCAGACCGAATAGCACGAGGAATGCCGGGCGTAAATGGAGCCGAAGAATGAACTGGGACATCTTCACTCGCCTCCTTTTAATTCGGGTGCAGTTATTTATTCTACTGCACTTTTGCTCCGCGCGGGGTGGCGCTATGCTAAACGCGATGGATTTCGAGACCTTCCTCGAGCGCGTCGAGGCGTTGTGGGAGCAGATCCCCGAGGTCTTTAAGCGGGAGCTGCAGGGGGTGCACGTGGCCGAGGAGGCGAAGGAGGAGCCGGGCCTCTTGGGACAGGACGTGTGGCGGCTCGGGGAGTACCTGGACCCCGGCCCGCCCTCGGTGTTCGCGGGGTTCGAGGGACTGGGGCGGCATATCGTGCTGTACTACGGCTCGTTCCAGAAGGTGGCCGAGGGGGATCCGGCGTTCGACTGGGAGGCGGAGATCTGGGAGACGTTGCTGCACGAGCTGCAGCACCACGTGGAATCCCTGGCGGGGCGGGACGACCTCGTGCAACAGGATCTGGCGCAGCTGCGGGCGCTGCGCCAGAAGGGGGCGGGACGCTAGGTAGGGGGCTTAGCGCGCCTCGCAGGCGTCAGGGGAGGCGCGCGGGGGTGGGGCCGGTTGGAGGGCGGGCTCGGCCTGCGGCAAGGGCCGGCGCTCCGCGTACCCGCCTGTGAGCGGGTGCCAGTAGGTGATGTCCGGTTCACCGAGCTGCCAGCACAGGAAGACGACCTGGCCGCCGAGCCGGGCAGGAAAGTCCACCAGGCCGCGGTCCAGGTCCTTGAGGTGCACCCCGAGCTGGTCGAGGTAGGCTTTGTCGGCCTCGAGGGAGCCGATGAGGAAGCGGGCCTCCTCCTCGAGCGCCCGGCGCTCGGGGGTGTGGGGTCGGGTGAGCTTGAGGCGGGCCTGCAGCTGGGTAAGGGCAGTTTTGGCCTCCTGCATTTGGCGCAGGACGCGCTGGAGTTCGGGTAGGAGTTTACGGGCCTCGTCGAGCGAGAACAGCCGGTAGTACATCATCCACCCCAACTTGAGTATACCATACTCAGTTTTACGGACAAGTGCATTGCAATCCCTGGGCGTGGGCGCGCGGGCCCGTATTTGTAAACGTTTACGGGACGCGATACGGCCCGATGAGGGGCGCGTATCCCTCCACGAGCACACCTAAATTATCGTGCAAACTATGCGCTTGTTCTCCTGGAACGCTTGACAGTATGCGGCCGGAGCGTTTACAGTGTTGATGTAAACGATTACAAGATCCGGGGTGGGGATGCGCAAGCAACGGGTCACGATCCGCGAGGTAGCCAAGCTGGCCGGGGTCTCGACCGGGACGGTCAGCCGCGTGCTCAACGGGCGTCCCGGTGTACACCCCCAGACCCGCGCTCGGGTGCTCGAGGTGGTGCGCGCCCTAGGGTACGTGCCGAACCCCGTAGCCCGCGAGCTCACTGGACGGGGTGAACGGACCGTAGGGGTGCTGCAACTCCCCGGCGTGCCCCGGCTCACCCCGTACTTCACCCTCCTCTACGAGTACCTCGCGGACGCCCTCTGGCAGGAAGGATTCCGCCTCCGTGAGGTGCCTACGGACCCCGTGGGCCTGCCCCTCGAGCCCGCGAAGGGCTACATCCTCCTGGGCGCGCACGAGCACGACCCGCGCCTGGAGTACCTGCAAGAGCACGGCCAGGCCTTCGTCCTCGTGGGGGTCTATCCCGGCGTCTTCTGGGTGGCGCCGCACGACGAGGAGGGCGGGTACCTCGCCACCCGGCACCTCCTCGAGCTGGGGCACCGGGAGATCCTGCACCTCACGGGACACCTCCACAACCAGGCCGGCCGCGACCGGCTGGCCGGGTACCGTCGCGCCCTCGAGGCCTACGGGGTGCCCTTCCGGAGCGAGCTGGTGCTGGACGGGGAGTTCTCCGTGCTCGCCGCCTACCGGACGCTGCGCCGCGCCTGGGAGGGCGGGCTGCGCTTTACCGCGATCTTCGCGGCTTCCGACGAGATGGCGGTGGGGGCGCGCGCGGCCCTCGAGGACCTGGGGCTCAAGGTGCCGCAGGACGTTTCGCTCGTGGGGTACGACGACCTACCCGAGATCGGGGAGGGCCTCACCACCGTTCGGCAGGACATTCGGCGGGTGGCGCACACCGCCGTTCGCTTGCTTGGGGAAGCCTTCGAGGGCCGGAGCCCGCGGGGCGAGCGGGTTCCGGTACAGCTCGTCGTGCGTCAAAGCACCGCGCGGAAGGGGGTGAAACCCTAACCGGAGGACCCCACAAGGCTAGCGGCCCATAGGCTCGAGGCGTATCGCACGTGCTTGCTAGAGGCAAGGAGGTATGGCATGAAACGGTTGTTGGTGATTGCACTGGCGCTGTTGGGCCTAGCGTCGGCTCAGGTGCAGGTGCGCATCTCGGGGTGGGGCGGGACGGACGTGGCCATCGTGAACGGGGTGCTCGAGAACGTGGTGCGCCCCGCCCTCGAGGGCACGGGGATCGAGGTGGTGTACGAGCCCGTCGAGGGGGACTTCCAGCAGTTCATCTTCAACGCGCTCTCGGCCGGCACCGCGCCGGACCTCTTCTACGTGGATATCTTCTGGTCCCGGGCGGCTTTTGCGTCCGGCAAGGTCGCGGCGCTGGACGCGCTGGGCGTGGACGCCGAGCCCTTCCTGGATAACCTGGTGCAGGCCTTCACCCTCGACGGCCACCTCTACGGGATCCCCAAGGACTTCAACACCCTGGCGATCGAGTTTAACAAGGACCTCTTCGAGGAGGCCGGGGTTCCCTTCCCCAACCAGAACGACACTTGGGAGACTTTCGAGGCCAAGCTGAAGGCCGTGGTGGACCGCCTGGGCGACGTGCACGGGATCTGCGTGGTCCCGGACTTCGCCCGGTTCGGGGCGTTTGCCTTCGCGACCGGATGGAAACCCTTTAACGAGGACGGCCGCACCGTCCTGGACGAGAACTTCCGCCGGGCGTTCGAGTGGTACACCGGCCTGGTCGATCGCGGGGTCGGCGTGCTCGCGCAAGACCTCGGCCAGGGCTGGACCGGCGGGTGCTTCGCCACCGAGGAGGTCGCCGCGGCGATCGAAGGGGCCTGGATCGCCGGGTTCTTGCGCGATCAGGCGCCGAACCTGAACTACGGCACCACCTTCATCCCCAAGGACCCGGTGACCGGTCAGCGCGGCAACTTCATCTTCACCGTCTCCTGGAGCCTGTACGAAGGCTCGAAGAACAAGGAGGCCGCCCTCAAGGTCCTCGAGCTGTTGACCAGCCCCGAGGCCCAGCAGTGGGTGCTCGAGCGGGGCCTCGCCATTCCGAGCCGGGCCGCGCTCGCGAACAACCCGTACTTCCAGCGTCCGGGCAAGGAGCCCCAGCTCAACCGCGTGGTCTTCCAGGGCGCGAGCCAGGGCAACGTCTTCCCCTTCGAGTTCCGCGGTCTGGGGGCCGACTGGATGAACATCATCAACGAGGCGCTCTCCGCCGTGTTGCTGGGCGAGAAGAGCGTGGACCAGGCCCTGGCGGACGCACAGGACCGCTTGGACCGCTTGACCGGGCATAAGTAAGCCGAACGGGCCGGACGGCATCCGCGCCGTCCGGCCCCGGCTTTTGGAGGCCGGCATGCACAGAAGAACGGAAGCCCTCTACGCCCTGGGTTTCCTCGCGCCCTACTTGTCCGTGCTGGGGGTGTTCTTCCTCTACGCCTTCCTGCGCACCGTGTACTTCAGCTTCACCCAGTACGACCTGTTCCACGCTCCCGAGTGGGTGGGGTTTCAGAACTACGCCGCGCTGTTCCGGGAAGATCTTTTCCTCCGGGCCCTGCGCAACACCCTGTTCTACTCGTTCTTCGTCACCGTCGTGCAGACCTTCCTCGCGCTGGTGCTCGCCGCAATCCTGAACACCAAAATCCGAGGCGTGACGTTTTTCCGCACCGTTTACTACCTCCCCAGCATCCTCTCCAGCGCCGCCGCGACCCTGATCTTCATCTGGGTCTTCCAGCGCCGGGGCTTCCTCAACTACGCCCTCGGGTGGCTCGAGGCCCACGCGCCCATCCTCCTGACCTTCCTCGGGCTTTTCCTCCTGTTCCAGCTCGTACAGGTCGCTTGGGAGCGGCGGCTTGGCCTGCCGGTGCACCTGTTCGACCCGGCCCTCGCCACCGCCTCCTTGGTCCTGGCCCTCGCGCTCACCTGGTTTCTCGTCGCCCTCGGTGTCCTCGCGCCGCGCGAGGGGATCGAGGTCAAGACGGTCTGGCTGAACACCCGCCGGGAGTGGCTCGGGGTGCCCATCCCCCTCTGGTCGATCATCATCATGAACATCTACACCACGATCCCCACTTTCATGCTCATCTTCCTGGCCGGCCTGCAGGACATCCCCAAAACGATCTACGAGGCCGCGGCGATCGACGGGGCCACCCCCGTGCAGCAGTTCTTCAAGATCACCGTCCCCCTCCTGCGGCCAGTGATCTTCCTCGTGGTCACGATGAGCCTGATCGGCACCCTCCAGCTCTTCGACCAGGTCGCCCTGATCGGGAACGCCGCGCCGCTCGAGTCCACCATCACCCTGGCCTACTACGTCTACAACAGCGTCTTCCCTTCCGGGGCCACGCCCAAGGTCGGGTTCGGGGCGGGCGCCGCGCTGGTCCTCGCGCTCCTCACGCTGGCGGTGGTGCTCCTGCAGCGCCGCTTCGGGATCTCGGAAAGGGGGTACTAGATGACCGCGCCGTCGCAGGTGGACCCCGTCTTCCTCGCCCGGCGGCGCTGGGCGCGCGTGGGGTGGATCTACGGCACGCTCCTCTTCATCGGCACGCTCTTCATCGGTACGTTGTACGTGGCCTTCATCACCAGCCTCAAGGACGACCCCCTCGAGCAGCCCTTCCGCTTCCTCTTCCCGCAACTCTCCCCCAGAAACTGGGCGGCGGCCTGGCAGCTCGGCCAAGCCGGGGCGCGCGACCCGTGGCTGGGCGGGTTCGCGCCCGGCGCGGAGGTCCCGTTTACGGTCACCTACTTCGTGCCCGAGGGCCGGGAGGCGATCCCCCCCGAGGTGCGGATCCCGAGGCGCAAGCCCGGCGCGGGCCTCGGCGCGGTGCGAGAGGGCCCCTACGCCGCGGACTACGCGGAGGTCAGCCCCGTCGAGGAGGTCGCGCGGCGTCCGGGCACCTACCGGGGGCAGGCGGGCACCTTTGTGCGTTACCGCTTCACCGTGCGGTACGTGGGGGACGGGCCCAGGATCGAGCGGCTCCCGGCGGACCTCGAGGTGCCGCGCGGCCAGCGGTTCGTCGAGGCCACCCTCGCCCCGAACCGCATCGAGCGGCGCGGGCGCGTTGCGAGCTGGGACAACCTCACCCCGGGCTTCCTCGGGTACGTGTTCCACAACTACGTGCGCGTCTTCCGCGAGGCCCGGAGCCTCAGCACGGGGGAGAGCCTGTTCTGGCGCTGGACCCTCAACAGCTTCTACATTGCCTTCTTCACCGTGATCGGCAACCTGCTCTTCGGTTCGATGGCCGGGTACGCCCTGGCGCGCCTCCGCTTCCCCGGCCGGCACGCCCTCTTTCTCTTCATGCTCTTCAGCATGATGGTGCCCTTCCAGGTGATCTTCATCTCCAACTACCTGGTGTTGCGCGACGGGATCTTCGGCCTCACCCGCCTGTTTGGGCTGGAAACCCTCCTCAACCACCCCTGGGGCGTGATCGTGCCGGGGATCGTGGGCTCGAGCTCGGTCTTCATCATGAAGCAGTTCTTCGAGTCCATCCCCAAAGAGATCGAGGAGGCCGCGCTGATAGACGGGGCCACCCCCTTCCAGACCTTTTTCCGGGTCGTGCTGCCCATCTCCACCCCGGCCCTCGGGGCCCTCACCATCCTGACCTTCCAAGGCTCCTGGAACAGCTTCTTCTGGCCGCTGGTGGTCCTCACGAGCCCGCAGGATGTGTTCACGCTGCCGGTGGGGCTTTTAGCCTTCCGCCAGGCCTACGGCGTGGCCGGGGACTGGGGGTTGATCCTCGCGGGGGCCTTCCTCTCCATGATCCCCATCGTCGTGTTGTTCGTGGTTTTCCAGCGGTACTTCGTCGAAGGCGTCTCGTTCAGTGGACTGAAAGGATAAACCGACCTTAAATGAAGACCATGCTTTCCCTTAAGGAAGACGACACCTACCTGGTTCTCTCCGAGGCGGGCTGGATCGAGACCGGGGCGGAAGGCGCATACCGGCACGACACCCGTTTCCTCTCCCGCTACCGCCTCGACCTGCCCGGCTTCCAGCTCCTCACCACCCACCAGCCCCGACCGGACCGGCTCGTGCAGCGCTGGGGCCTCCTCGAAGGCCCCACCCAGGCCGTGGGGTTGCGGCGCACCCTCGAGGTCCGCCGCGGCGGGTGGCGGGACCGGCTGGTGCTGGAGAACACCAGCCTCGAGCCGCGCACCCTGGAGCTCGCCCTCGAGGCCGAAGCGGACTACAAGGACCTCTTCGAGGTGCGAGGGTGGGCGCGCCTCGAGCGCCACCCCCGGCGCGAGGAAGGCCCCGACTACCTCCGCTTCCGCTACCGGGCCCAGGACGGCCTCGAGTTCACCGCGGACCTCCGCTTGGACCCGCCGGCCTCGGGACGGCGCTGGCGCGTCCCCCTCGAGCCGAAGGCCCGGGCGGAGATCACCCTGGAGGTCCGGCTCGAAAGCCCCCTGGCGGAGGCTGGGCCGGCCCTTCCGGACTACGCGGCGTGGCGGGCCGCCTTCCCCCTTCGGCTCCGGGACCCCCGCGCGCAGGCGGTGCTCGAGCGGGCGGTGGACGACCTCCGGGCCCTGCTTCTGGCGACCCCCTACGGGCCGTACCCCGCGGCGGGCATCCCCTGGTTCGTGGCCGCTTTCGGGCGGGACGCCCTCCTCACCGCGTACATGACCCTGCCCTGGGGGGCGGAGGTGGCCCGCGGCGTGCTGCGGTACCTCGCGGCCCACCAGGGGCGGACCGTGAACCCCGAGAACGACGAGGCCCCCGGGAAGATCCTGCACGAGGTGCGGCTGGGGGAGTTGTCGCGCACCGGGCGGGTGCCCTTCCGCGCGTATTACGGCACGGTGGACGCCACCCCCCTGTTCATCATCCTGCTCGAGGCGTACGCTCACTGGACGCGCGACTGGGCGCTCGTGCGGGCGCTACGGCCCCACTGGGAGGCGGCCCTCGAGTGGATGCTGCGCTACGGGGACGCGGACGGGGACGGGCTTCTCGAGTTCGCCCGCGAGGGGGAGGGGGGGCTGGTCGTCCAGTCCTGGAAGGACTCGCACGACTCCATGTCCCACGCGGACGGGCGGCTGGCCGAGCCGCCCCTCGCGGTGAGCGAGGTGCAGGCCTACGCCTACCGGGCCTACACCGCGGCCGCCACGTTCTACCGCGCGCTGGGGGAGCCGGAGCGGGCGCGGGCCTGGACGGCGCGCGCCGAGGCGTTGCAGCGCACCTTCCACGCGCGTTTTTGGCTCGAGGACCTGGGCACCTACGCCCTGGCCCTCGACCGGGAGAAGCGGCCCCTTAGGGTGAAGAGCTCGGACCCGGGGCACCTGTTGTGGTGCGGGATCGTGCCCGAAGCGGTCGCGCCGCGCCTGGTGGCGACCCTGTTCTCCGAGGAGCTCTGGAGCGGCTGGGGTCTGCGGACGCTCGGGGCGAAGGAGGTGCGGTACAATCCGCTCTCGTACCATAACGGCTCGGTTTGGCCGCACGACACCGCCCTCTTCGCCGGAGGGCTGGCGCGCTACGGGTTCAGGCGGGAGGCCCTTCGGGTCGCGGAAGCCCTGTTCGAGCTGGCCTTTTCCCAGCCGGACCTCAGGCTGCCCGAGCTGGTGGGCGGGTGCCCGCGCGAGGCGGGTGAACCCCCGGTGCCGTACCTGGACGCTTGCCGCCCCCAGGCCTGGGACGCGGCGGCTCTGGTGTACCTGGTGCGGCTCGCGTGGAGCCTCGACCCCAGCGGCCGCTACGCTGCCCCGCCGGGGTTGCTCTACGGGTGGCTCGCGTAGGAGACGGGCATAATAAGGGTATGCGCCTCTTCTCCCCGCTGAAGCTACGCGACCTCGAGCTTAAGAACCGCTTGGCCCTGTCCCCCATGTGCCAGTACGCCTCGGAGGACGGGTTCGTGGGGGACTGGCACCTCCTGCACTACCCCACGCGGGCGTTGGGTGGGGTGGGGCTCGTGGTGGTGGAGGCCACGGCGGTGGAGCCGCGGGGACGGATCAGCCCCTTTGACCTGGGGGTGTGGTCCGACGAGCACGTGCCGGGCCTTGCCGAGCTGGCGCGGCGGATCCGGGAGGCGGGCGCGGCGCCCGGGATCCAGCTCGCTCACGCTGGACGCAAGGCGGGAACGAGCCGCCCTTGGGAGGGGGGGCGGTTCTTGAACTGGCGGGGGGTGGCTCCGAGCCCCATCCCCTTCAGCCAAGACGCGCCGGTCCCGGAAGCGCTGGACGAGGATGGGATGGCGCGCGTCCTCGAGGCCTTCGTGGCCGGGGCGCGGCGGGCGTTAAGGGCCGGCTTCCAGGTGGTCGAGCTGCACATGGCGCACGGGTACCTGCTCCACTCCTTCCTCTCCCCCCTGACCAACCGGCGGACGGACCGCTACGGCGGGAGCCGGGAAAACCGCATGCGCTTTCCCCTCATGGTGGCGGAGGCGGTGCGGGCGGTCGTCCCTCCGGAGCTTCCCCTCTTGGTGCGGGTGTCCGCCACCGACTGGGTCGAGGGCGGCTGGACCCTGGAGGACACCGTGGTCTTCGCCGAGGCGCTAAAGGGGGTGGGGGTGGATCTGCTGGACTGCTCGAGCGGCGGCATCGTTCCCGGGGTGAGGGTGCCCGTTGCGCCGGGGTACCAGGTGCCCTTCGCGGACGCGGTGCGGAAGCGGGTGGGCCTCCGGACGGGCGCCGTGGGGCTGATCACCACCGGGGAGCAGGCGGAAACCATTCTTCAGGCGGGGAGCGCAGACCTGGTGCTTTTGGGGCGGCTCCTGCTGCGCGACCCGTACTTTCCCCTGCGGCTCGCGGCTCGCCACGGCCTCAAAGAAGCGGTGCCGCCCCAGTACCTTCGGGCGTTTTAACGCACGGTCAAACTCATGAGCTTGGGGCTGCCAGGTACTCGAGCACCCGCGCGAGTGCGACCTGCCACTCGGTCCAGGTCTTGCGTGGCTTGAACCCGAGCGCGTAGTTGATCTTGAGCATGGGGGCGTTGGAGTTCGCGTTTCCCGTGCGGACGCGCCGCACCTCGGGGTGCTCCGCGAGGATCCGCTCGAGCATCGCGGCTTTGAGCCAGCGACCCAGGCCCCGGTTGCGGTACCGGGGGAAGACGCCGGTGTCCCCCTGGTGGAGGGTTTCGGGGTGCAGGGGGTCCCAGAACACCTCGGTGTACCCCGCGATCTCGCCCGTGCCGCGCTCCCGCGCGTACAGCGTCCAGCGCACCACGCCGCGCCGCTGCAGGGCGGCCTCCTCCTGGCGCAACTCCTCCACGGTGACGTGGTGGTCCTCGATCTCGAGGTCGTCCCGCGGCGCGGTGTTCATGACGGCTTTCATGCGAGCGATGGCCTCGAGCTCCGCCTCCGGGTACGGCCCGACCCAAAGGCCGAGCGTGAACACGTCGCGGGGGGCGCGCTCCTGCCAGCGGCGTAACCGCGCCCGGTCGAGTTCGGCGAGCTCGAGCTGGTTGGCGCGGACCACGAGGCCGGGGCGCGCGCCGATGCGCCTCATGAAGGCTTCGCCCGCGGGGATGTCCGCGTCGGTATCCGCGAGAAGGAGGCGGCGCGCCTGGGCTTGAGCGGTGGCGGCGATGCGGGCGAGGAGGAGACGGGCGAGCCCTTGGCCGCGCCATTCCGGGATCACGTGGATCTCGAACCACGCGAGGTGCTGGTTGTCCTCGGTTCGGGGGACGTACACCGCGCCCAGCGCGGCGACCGTGGGGGCGTTCGAGGGATGGGCCGTCCAGGCGTGGCGCTCGATGTAGGGGGGGAGGGCGCGCCACATGCGGGCGCGTTCCTCCGGGGTGTGGGGAGGGTCCTCCGGGTAGTGCTCCGCTCGCGCGCGGTTTCCAAACGCGTTCAAGGCCGCGAACGCGGCCTCGCTGGCCGTGTGGGGGTCGAACCCCCGGATCTCTAGGGGCATGCCATTCCCTTTCAGGAAAACGCGAGGAGCGGGCGGGATACGCCCATCCCCTCTCCGGAAACCGGGTGTCGGTTGAAGGGAAGTATACCCCAAAAGGACTTTAGTGTCTACACGGGGCGTCCGGCCATCATGAAGCTCGCGGTCATGCCGCCGTCCACCGGCAAGACCGCCCCCGTGATGAAGCTCGCCCGCTCCGAGGCCAAAAAGAGGACCGCCTCGGCCACCTCCTCCGGCCGCCCGAGCCGCCGCAGGGCGTGCAGGTCCTCCCAGTCCCGCCGGGTTTGCTCGGGATCCTCGGAAAGGTCGATCGCTTCCAGGACCGCCGGGGTGGCGATCGCTCCCGGCGCGACCGCGTTCACCCGAATCCCCAAAGGCGCGAGGTCCAGCGCCATCGAGCGGGTCAGGTTAATAAGCCCGGCCTTCGAGGCGTTGTACGCCGCGTTCTCCTGTTCCGCGAACAGGCCCTGCACCGAGGCCACGTTCACGATCGCGCTCCCGGCGGGCATCTCCCGCGCCGCGAGGGCCGAGAGGTGCATGGGGGCGGTGAGGTTCACCTCGAGCACCCGCCGCCAGGCCTCGAGCCCCACCCGGAGGACCGAGCCGGGCGCGGAGGTGGCGGCGTTGTTCACTAGGACGTCCACCCCGCCCCACTGCCGGACCGCTTCGCGCACGAAGCGCTCGCGGTCCTCCGGTACGGCCAGGTCTCCCTGCACAAAGCACGCCGCGCACGCCCGCGCGACCTCGGCCCCCTCGGGGCGCAGGTCCATGAGCGCGAGGCACGCGCCCTCGCGGGCAAAGGCCTCGGCGACGGCGCGGCCAATGCCTTGCGCGGCCCCGGTGACGAGCACGACCTTACCGCTGAACATCCGCCTCCTCCAACGCCTCGTCGGAAAGCCAGTCAGCCCACGCCTCGAGGTGCGCCGCGTCCCCCACGCTCAAGGCCTCGCCGCGGGTGAGCTCGAGACGCGTGATCGAGGTGTTCGGCACGTGGAAGCGCCGCCACGCGTCGCCCGTTAGGCCAAGGACCTCCTTGAGCGCGGCACGGATCACGCCGCCGTGCGTGACGACCAGGTGCCGGCCGGGCTCGAGCTGCTCGAGGAAGCGCCGCACCCGGCCCGCGAGCTCGGCCATGCTCTCCCCGCCGGGGCGCGGGGTGCACCAGGGATCGCGGGTGACGGCTTGAACGAACTCGGGAAAGCGTGCGTGGATTTCCTCGCGCGTGAGGCCCGCGAGCTGGCCCACGTGGATCTCGCGCAAAAGAGGGTCGGTGCGGACCGCCGAGCCCAGGCCCAAGGCGAGGGCGAGGGCTTGGGCGGTCTCCTGGGTGCGCCGCAGGTCCGAGCTGAACAGGGTGGTGAAGGCGACGCGGCTGCGCTTGAGGCGCTCGGCGAGGCGGAAGGCCTGCCCGATCCCGGCGGGGGAGAGGGGGACGTCCGCGTGGCCTTGGACGCGGCCCGCCGCGTTCCACGCGGTCTCGCCGTGCCGGATGAGCCAGACCTCGATCAACGGAACGCGACCCCTTCCCCTTCCACGATCCGGCCGACCGGGTACGCCTCGCCCAGGGCCTGCCGGGCCTCCTCGGCGTGGGCTTCCGGGAGGACCACCAGGAAGCCAAGCCCCATGTTGAACACGCGGTACATCTCCGCCTCGCTCACGTGCCCCGCGCGTTGGATAAGCGGGAAGATCGGGGGGACGGGCCAGGTGCCCTTTTCGATCACCGCGCCGAGCCCCTCGGGCAGGACGCGCGGCAGGTTCCCCTCGACGCCGCCACCCGTGATGTGGGCCATGGCGTGGACGGGCAGGCCGGCCTCCAGCAGGCGCGTCACGGGCTCGAGGTAGCTTCGGTGCGGCTCGAGCAAGGCATCCGCAAGGGTTTTCCCCCCCAGCTCATCAAGGGGTTCGGAGAGATTCCAGGTTTCGAATGCCTTGCGCGCGAGGGAGTACCCGTTCGTGTGCAGGCCGCTGGAGGGCAGCGCGAGGATCACGTCGCCGCTCTGGGTGCGGCGGCCGTCCACGATCCGGTCGCGTTCCACCACACCGACGATCGTGCCCACCAGGTCCAGCCCGCCCTTGTGGTACACGCCGGGCATCTCCGCGGTCTCCCCGCCGAGCAGCGGGATGCCCGCGGCCTGGCAGGCCGCGGCGAGGGAGTCCAGAACCGCGCCCAGCACCTCCGGCTCGAGGCGGCTGGAGGCCACGTAGTCCAGGAAGAAGAGAGGACGGGCGCCTTGGACGAGGATGTCGTTGATCGAGTGGTTTACGATATCGAACCCAATTCCCTCCCACCGCCCGGTCTTCGCGGCGAGCAGGGTTTTGGTGCCCACCCCGTCCGTACTCGCGACGAGGACCGGGTGCGCGTAGTCCTTGAGTTTCTTGACATCGAACAGCCCCCCGAAGGCCCCCAGCCCCCACAGCACCTCGGGGGTGTACGTGGCCCGGATATGTTCGCTCGCGGCCTTGAGGGCGTTGGCCTTCCGGTTGATGTTCACCCCGGCGTCTTCGTACTTCATGCGCGTGCCTCCATGATCAGCGTATACGGAACCTGCCCTTCCAGGTAAGCCTGCGCCTCAGGGCCCTTGAGGAACGGGTCAGGCCCTTGGGGTTTCGGTTCGTAAAGGCCCTCGAGGTGAAGCCCCACCGCTCGAAGCGTGCGGGTCAGGGTCTCGAGGGTGCGGTGGTACGAGATCATCGGCACCTCCACTCCTTCCGCCCGCCACCGCCAACGCAAGGGACCCTCCTCGAGGTAAGGCAGGCCGTCGTGGATGGCGCGGGCCGGATGATCAAGGGAGAAGACGTACCGCCCGGAGGGCTTCAGGACTCGCCGAGCCTCGCGGAAGGCCGCCTCGAGGTCGGGCACGTAGTGCAGCGCGAAGGTCGAGACCACCAGGTCGAAGCTCGCGTCCGGGTAGGGCAGGGCCTCGAGCCGGGCCAGCACGAACTCCGCGCGCGCCCCCTGGGTGAAGGCCAGGCGCAGCGCGTACGCGAGCTGCGCCTCGGAGAAGTCCACCCCGTAGGCCTCGGCCCCCGCGCGGGCCAGCCAGACGGTGTTGAACCCCGCGCCGCACCCCGCGTCGAGCACCCGCCGGCCCTTGAGGTCGCCGAGAAGGCCGAGCGCTTCGTCGGTCACGCCCGGCCCCCAGTAAAAGGCGTCTCGGGGCGGGCGGTACTGGTGCCCGTAGAGGAGAGCGAGGCGGTTCCAGGCTTCCTGACTCATGGTCAGCTCAGGCGTCCACCTCGAGCGCTTGGGCGAGCAGCCGGCGCACCACCTCCGGCGGGGCGGTGCCGCGCGTCTTGCGCATCACCTGGCCCAGCAGGGCGTTGATGGCCTGGAGCTTCCCAGACCGGATCGAGGCCACCGCCTGGGGGTTCGCGGCGATGACCTCCTCCACGAGGGTGCGCAGGGCGGTCTCGTCGGTCACGGCCTTGAGGCCCCGCTCCTCCACGAGCCGCTCGGGGTCCGCGCCCTCCATCACCTCCGGGAGGAGCTGCTTGGCCACCCGCCCCGTGATCGTGCCCGCCTCCACTAGGCGCACGAGCCGGGCCAGGTGCTCCGGCGTGAGGCCCGTCTGGTGGATCTCGAGGCCCCGCTCGTTCAGGTACCCGGCCACGTCCGCGTTCAACCAGTTCGCGAGCTTCTGGGCCTCAACCCCGGTCTCGAGGGCCCGGTCGAAGAAGGCGGAGAGGCTCGGGGAGTAGGCGAGGATCTCCGCGTCGTAGGGGCGCACGCCCGCCTGGATGTACCGCGCCATCTTCCGGGCGGGCAGCTCCGGCATGCGGGCCCGCACCTGCTCGAGCCACTCCCGCGTGATCCGCAAGGGGGGGAGGTCCGGCTCGGGGAAGTACCGGTAGTCGGCCTCGGCCTCCTTGGTGCGCATCAGGTAGGTGCGTCCCGCGGCCTCGTCCCACCCGAGGGTGGCGGGCTTCACCGCACCGCCCCCCTTCAGGATCCGGGTCTGCCGCTTGATCTCGTACTCCAGCGCGCGCTGCACGCTCCGGAAGGAGTTGAGGTTCTTGATCTCGACCTTGGTGCCGAGCTCCTGGCCTTTGGGGCGGACGCTGACGTTCACGTCGGCGCGCATCTTACCCTCCTCGGGGTTTGCGTCCGAGATCCCCAGGGTCTGCGCGATCGAGCGGATGTGGTTCAGGAATCGACGGGCCTGCTCGGGGCTCGTGAGGTCCGGCTCGGTCACCATCTCGATGAGGGGAGCGCCGGTGCGGTTCAGGTCGATGAGGGAGTAGTCCGCGCCCGCGGGGTGCGTGGACTTACCGGCGTCCTCCTCCAGGTGCACGCGCTTGATGCGGACGCGTTCCCCCCCCACCTCGATCCATCCGTTCGTGCCGAGGGGCCGGTCGTACTGGCTGATCTGGTAGTTCTTGGGGAGGTCCGGGTAGTAGTAGTTCTTGCGGTGGAACTGGGTCCATTCGGCCACCCGGCAGTTGAGCGCCAAGGCGAACATGATCCCGTACTCCACGGCCTGCCGGTTGATCGTGGGCAGCACCCCAGGCAGGCCCAGGCAGATGGGGCAGGTATGCGTGTTGGGCGCGTCGCCGAAGTACTCGGCGGCGCAGGAGCAGAACATCTTGCTCCGGGTCTTGAGGTGCAGGTGGACCTCGAGGCCGATGACCGGTTCGTACATATCCCGCCCATTATATCCGTCGTGGTCGCCAGGGTACGCGCGGCTTCAGAGACGAGGCCAAGGCGTTTCGTGACCCGCCGCGCGCCGGATGCCGCTCAAGGGATGCGGCTCGGTAGAATGGGGCGCATGAAGGTGCGCGTCCTGTTCGTCTGCCTGGGCAACATCTGCCGCAGCCCCATGGCCGAGGGGATCTTCCGCAAGCTCCTCAAGGAGCGGGGCCTCGAGGACCGGTTCGATGTGGACTCCGCGGGGACCGGAGCGTACCACGTGGGCGAGGACGCGGACCCCCGCACCCGCCGGGTCCTCGAGCGCCACGGCGCGGCCTTCCCCCACACCGCCCGCCAGGTCACGCGCGAGGACTTCGAGCGCTACGATTACATCCTCGCGATGGACCGGGAGAACCTCCGTACCCTCAAGCGCCTGGCCCCCCCCGAGCATCAGGCGAAGCTGCACCTGGTCCTCGAACCGCTGGGTGGGGGGGAGGTGCCGGACCCGTACTACGGCGACCTCCACGACTTTGAGGAGGTGTACCTCATGCTGGAGGAGGCCCTGAAACGCTGGCTCGAGCGGATGACGGTCCATGCGGCCTGAGGCGTTGCTGGCTAAGGCGGGGCTTCCCGCCGCAGCGCTCGAACCCCTGGCGGGCGGGGATATCGGGCGGGTGTACCGGGCGGGGGCGTGGGTGGTGAAGACGCACCCCGCCCCACCCCCTGGCCTGTTCGCGGCCGAGGCCGCGGGGTTGCGGGCGCTCGCCCAGGCTGGGGTGCGCGTGCCGCGGGTGCGCTGGGTGGGAGCGGAAGGGATCGTGCTCGAGTACCTCCCGCCCGGCCGGCCGGACTGGCCGGGCCTGGCCGCGATGCTCGCGCGGCTGCACCAGCACCGGGGGACGGCGTACGGGTGGGACCGCACGGTGTATTTGGGGACCTTCCCGCTGCCCGCGGGGTTTGAACGGGCGTGGCGGACGTTCTGGCGGGAGCGGCGCGTGCACCCCTTGCTCGAGGCCACCTGGGGCCAGTTGGGTGAGGTGGGGCGGCGCGTGGAGCGGTGGCTCGAGGCCTTCGACCCGCCGGCGGAGGGACCGGTGCTCCTGCACGGGGACCTGTGGAGCGGGAACGTGCACATGAGCACGGTCGGGCCGGCCCTCCTGGATCCTTCCGTATGGTGGGGCGAGCGGGGCGTGGACCTGGCGATGATGCAGCTGTTTGGGGGGTTTCCCGAGGCGTTCTGGCGGGCCTACCGGGAGCATTACCCCATCCCGGAGGCGGTGGAGGCCGCCCTGCCCTTTTACCAGGTGTACTACCTGCTGGTGCACGTGTACTTCTTCGGGGCGGGGTACGTGGGGGCGCTCGAGCGCGTGTTGCGACGGGCGGGGGTGTAGCAAAGCCATGGAGGGGGATTTCACGCTGCTCGGGCCGATCGACCTGCTGCAGCTCTTGGCTTCGAGCCGCAAGACCGGCGCGTTCCAGGTGCAGAGCCGGGAGGGTCGGGGCGCGTGTTTTTTGGAGCGGGGGCGGCCGGTGCACGCGGTGTGGGGAGATAAGGTCGGGCGGGAGGCGCTGTTCGCCCTCCTCACCCAGCGCGAGGGGCGGTTTCGGTTCGTTGAGGGGCAGGCGGCGCCGGTAACGAGCCTTTCAGAGAGTTTAGACAACTACTTGCTCGAGGCGATCCGTTGGCTGGATGAGCGGGTGCAGGTAGGACCGTTTGATCAGGTGCGGCTTGCGGACGCTTCGCGGGCGAGCCACCTGACCCTGAGCGCGGAGGAGCTCGCGGTCCTCCCGCACCTGAGGCAGCCGGCGGCGGTGATGGATCTGGCGTTACGCACCAACCTGGGGTTGGAGCGGGTGGTGGTGACACTAGGGCACCTGGCGCGGCTGGGGCTTGTGCGGGTCACGCCGCGCACGCCGCGAACGGCGCGGCTCGTGGTGGCCTTGTCCCCCCAGGCTGGCCGCGCGGTGTGGGTGGACCCGTTGCTGTTGCGGGCCTGGCGCGGGCATTACGGGGCGTTCGAGCGGGTGCATGTACGCTGGGGGGAGCAGACCGTGGCCCTGCCGGTCGCGGAGGCGGAGGGTGCGGGCGCGAAGCTCTTGGTTTCGGGGGAGGCGATGCTGTTTTACGGGCTGCACGCCGGAGAACCGGTGCTGGTCTGGCCGGAGGTGTGATCCAGCCCGAGGGCTGACCGTTGCCTCCGAGGCCGGGTCGCCGCAGTGGGGTACGTGGGCCGCTGCGGGCAGGCTCACCCCGAGCGCCGCAGCGGTCGTTGCGGGGTGCCGCTGACGCTCCTGAGCCTGGAAAGCCCACCCGGACGGGGAGGGATGCCGGCCGGGCGGCCCGCGAATTGTGAAAGGCAGGCCACGCTGTGGGGTCAGGCGTGGGGTAGGCTAAGCGGTAAGCGAGGAGGCTGGGCATGGCACGGCTACGCGCGGGCGGATGGCGCCGCTGGGGGTGGGCTCTGGCCGGCGGGGTGGGGCTTGCCACGATGGGGTTGGGTTTGCGGGCGTTGGGCGTGGGGTACCCCTTGGAGGGGATGTACGGCCGCCTCACCTTCTGGTTGGGGGTGCCCGCGGTCTTTAACCTGGTCCACGAGGTGTTCGGGTACGGGAGCCTGGCCAAGAACCTGGCCGGCCTCGGAACGTTGGGGCTTTGGCTCTTGGGGCACGCGGCGCTCTTTTTCCTGTACCCCCGCGCGCCCGGGGTCGCGGTGGGGCTTGCAGCCCTGGGGTACGGGTACTTCGGCGGTTGGGGGGCTATGGTGGGGTTGACGCCCGCCTTCTGGGTGTGGGCGCGTTGGGGCATGGCTCGAGCAGTGCGGTTTGATCCCTCACGCCGCTCGAGCCTCAAGGAGATTGCGCTCCTCCCTGCGTGGCTCGCCTGGGGACAGCGCGCGCGGGGGGAGGAGCGGGTCGTGTTCGAGCGGATCCCGGGGCTTTCCCGGGAGGTGACACCCCAGGCGGAGCTGTACTACGTCTCGAAGAACCTAGCGGTCTTCGATCCCGACCTTCGGGGGCGGCCGTACCGCCTCGAGGTGGGAGGGCTGGTGGAACGGCCGTTGCGCCTGACGCTGGAGGAGTTGCGGGCGTTGCCCGCGGTGGAGTTCGTGCACGCGTTGATCTGCATCTCGAACCCCGTGGGGGGGGAGCTGGTGGGCAGTCCGCGCTGGCGGGGGGTGTTGTTGCGCACCCTTTTGGAGCGCGCGGGGGTGCGGCCCAAGGCGCGCTGGGTGGTGTTCGAGTCCCGGCCGGACGGGTACGTGGAGTCCCTTCCGCTCGACGAGCTGCCCGCGGAGGCCATGGTCGCGTACGCGATCGACGGGGAGGACCTCGAGCGGCGTCACGGGTACCCGACGCGGGTGCTGATTCCCGGTCGGTACGGGATGAAGCAGCCCAAGTGGCTGACGCATATCTGGCTTTCGGATACGGAGGCGGTGGGGTTTTGGGCCCGACGAGGGTGGAGCCGCACCGCGGTGGTGCGCACCATGAGCCGGATCGACGTGCCGGCGGACGGGGCGATCCTCGGGGTGGGGGAGGAGGTCGTGATCGCGGGGATCGCGTTTGCTGGGGGGCGGCCTTTGGAGCGGGTGGAGGTCTCGACCGATGGGGGGCGCACCTGGGGGCCGGCGGTGTTGAAACCGCCCTTGGGCCCGTATGCTTGGCAGCTGTGGGCGTTGCCTTGGGTGCCGCGAACGGCGGGTGCGCACGAGCTGGTGGTGCGGGCGGTCGAGGTGGGGGGGCGGGTGCAGGACCCGACACCACGCCGGCCCTTGCCAGACGGGGCGACGGGATACCACCGGGTTCGGGTGCGGGTGCGTTAAAGGGCGAGGTCCTCCCCCTCGGGATGCGGGGTGCGCAGCTTGTGCGCTAGGGGAGAGGGGGGCTCGGCGTAGGGGGGTGAGGGTTCTGGGGGGCCGTCCCAGTTCAGGGTGACGCCGCAGGTTAGGAAGAACAGCAGGGGGTGGGGGCGGTACGCGTCCTCTCGGTTCTCCGGGAGTTCGCCGGGTCGTTTGCACAGCATTGGGCTTATTATACCGGTGGGTCAGTAGGATTAAAGATGCATGGACTGATTTGGGTCATGTAAAAAACTCGGTTGAGTAAGAGGGGAGCCCTTAGTCTGGTTCTGCCATGAAGCCGACTGAGGACTCCCCGAGCTCCATCGTACCCTGTCCCCACTGCGGAGCCACCCGTGAGGAGAGCGGGGGCTACCGCAGACGCAAGCTGCGCACCTTTCGGGGCATCCAGGAAGTCAGAGTCAAACGGATCCGCTGCGCCCAATGCAAGCGCCAGAAACGAGCTCTCTACCCGGAGGACTGCCCTAGAAGCCGCTGGTACGCGATCTCCATCCAGGAGCACTTCCTCATCCTCGCAAGCCATCGCGCCCCTGAAAGCGTCCAAAACGATCTCGCCAAGAACCTGGGCTTCCCCCTCACCCGTCCCACCCGCCTCCGCTGGCTCAGGTCCGCGGGGGCCAGGGCCAAACGGCTCCTTCAGCGGGAGAACCGTCTTCTCCGAGGGCGGGTGTACTGGGGGAGTGTGGATGAATGGGCCTTTGGCCGGGGCCCCAAGGGGTACGGGTACCTTTACTTTGAGGCTTGGACGGGTTGCCCGCTGTGGGGAGACCTTGGCCATCGGCGGCGTTACGAGCGGGTGCGGGAGCTCCTTTGGAGGTTACCTCCAAGGCTGGGGGTGGTTTCGGACGGGGCGCAGGAGGTAGGGGAGGCGTTGGGCTGGTTGGGGCGGAGGCTGCTTTGGGCCCGGTGCGCTTTCCACCTGATGCGGGAGGTACGGGCCAAGGTGGACCGGAAGGCGTGGGGGGAGATACGGGAGGGTCTGAGGGTGCTGCGGGGGCTTGGGCCTGGGGAGAGGGAGGCGTTCTTTTGGAAGGAGCTTCTGCCCCGGTGGGGTAAGGCCTTGGAGGGCTGGGTGCGGGCTTGGGAGGGGTTGCAGGAGGCTTGGGGGGCCGAGGTACCGCCTCCTTGGACAAACAACGTGGCGGAGGTAGGGCATGGGCGATTGTGGCGGCGGCGCAGGCGGAGGGTGTTGCGGAGCCTGGAGGTGGGGGAATCCTGGTTGATGGTGGGGCTTTACCGGATGCGGCATCGGCGGATTGGGGAAAAGAGCCCCTGGGAAAGGCTTACGGGAACTCTTTCCCCAGAGTGCTGGTGGAGGCCCCTGGTGGGGAGGATAAAAGGGTCAACTCAAAACTTGCACCTCCCGCATATCCCGCATAAACCTTCACCCCCTCCCCCCGGCGGCCAGAGACCCAGGGCATAGAGCTCCCGCAGGGCGACCTGCACCACGAGCTCAGGCAAGAGAACCCGCGCCGCCCGCTCCCTGGCCTCCCGCCAGCTTCCTTCCCCCTCCATGCCCACCCAGTGGGCCAACAGGTAGGCCAGAAGGGAAAGCACCAGAAAACGGTGCACCCCCAAAGCCGTCCGCTGCCCAAACTGCCCCAGGGAGAACTCGCTTTTCGCGGCGCGGAAGAAGTGCTCTATGGCAAACCGCCTCTTTCCCCAAGTGAGCGCCGTCCGGGGCGTGGCGGGAAAGGTGGCCACCACGTACCGCCACTCCCAGCCCCCTTGGGGCAGGGGGTAGCGGTACCAGGCCACCCAGACCGGGAAGGAAAGCCCCCAAAGGTAGACCCGGCTCCCCTGCCGCCTGAGGTCCCCAAGCCTCCCCCCTTCCCGCAGCCTCCGGTCCCGCCGCATCCCCACCACCGCTTCAAAACCCAACCGCTTCACCCCGAAAAGGAACCGGTGGTGCCAAAGGCCGCATCCGCGGCCACCCGTATCCGGAAGGCCCGGCGCATCCAGGGGGGCAGAGAGGCCAGGAGGCTTAGGGCCAGGCGGGAGAGGGCCTTCTCCCCCTTGCCCCGCCAGAGGCGGTAGGCCCAAGGGATGCGGAGGTCTCCGTAGACGAGGTAGAGGACCACCAGATGGAGTCCCCACTTGCCGTGAAAAAAGGAGAGGGGCAGGGCCTGGAAACGGCCCCGCTTCTCCAGAGTGACTAGGTCCAGGACCACCAGGAGACGGGGCTTGGGGCCTTTTTTCTTTCTGGCCCGGTCCAGGGCTTTCTCGGCCTCTTTTCTTGCCAGGCGGATGAGAGCGCGGGTGGGCCAGGGGTAGCGGTTGAGGAAGCGAGAGAGGGCGGAGGGGGACTTGACCTGGCTGTGCTGGGGTCTGGCCTTGCCGTGGCCGTGGAGGAGGAGCAAGAGCAGGGCCTTGAGGGATTCCTGGAGGTGGGGGCTTGGCAAAAGGGCCAGGAGGGTCCAAAGTAGGGACAGGGCCGCTTGGGTCATGGCACCCGTCATCAGACGGGAAACCAGCGGCCCCTTTCAAGTGGTCCTGGCGCATAGGTATCCCCAGGGTGCATAAGTGCAAGTTTTGAGTCAACCGACTTTTTTACATGAGTCACTGATTTTGGGTGCGGGTTGGTCCTTGACAGGGGGGCAGGGGGCGGGCTAGGCTGGAGGTGTCCCCCCCCAGGGGGGGTGGGAGGTGCGAAGATGGTGAAGCTGAAGATCGAAGGCATGAGCTGCAATCACTGCGTCATGGCGGTCACCAAGGCCCTCGAGAAGGTGCCCGGCGTGGAGAAGGTCGTCGAGGTCAGCCTCGAGCGCGGCGAGGCCATCGTCGAGGGAAGTCCCGAACCCACCCAGCTCATCGCGGCGGTTGAGGAGGAAGGGTACCAGGCCCAGGTGGGGTGATGGCACGGACGCATACCCTGCACCTAGATTCCAAGGCCCGCGAGGATGCCCGCCGGCGGCTCCTCTCGATCAAGGGGCACGTCGAGGGCATCCTGCGGATGCTCGAGGACGAGTCGGTCTACTGCGTGGACGTTCTCAAACAGATCAAGGCCGTGGAGGGAGCGCTGGACCGGGTGGGGGACTTGGTGCTGCGGAGTCACCTCAAGGACCACGTGGTCACCGCCCACGAACGCGGCGACGTAGAAGCGATCGTCGAGGAGTTGATGGAGGTCCTGAAGTACCGCTAGCCACTCCTCGGCGGGGAAGGAGGCGAGGATGCCCCAGGAAGTCCGCTTCGGTGTCCAAGGCATGACCTGCGCGAGCTGCGTCGCGCGGGTGGAACGCGCTCTGAAGAAACAGAAAGGGGTCCTCGAGGCCAGCGTGAACCTGGCGACGGAGAAGGTCTCGGTGACCTTTGATCCCGGCCAGGGTGACCTATCGGCGCTCCTTGAGGCGGTTCAGGAGGCGGGGTACACCCCGGTCACGGAACGGGTCGAGATCCGGGTGGGGGGCATGACGTGTGCGAGCTGCGTCTCCCGAGTGGAGCGTTCCCTTAAGAAGCTCCCCGGCGTTCTCGAGGCCAGCGTGAACCTGGCGACAGAGAAGGCTACCGTGGTCTTCCTGCCGGAGATGGTCAGCCTAGCCCGGATCAAGGCGGCCATTCAAGAGGCCGGGTACGAGCCCCTTGAGGATACGGGGTCTGCTGGGGCGGAGGCCCAGGATGAGGCCCAGGAGAAGGAACTCAAGGCCTATCGTCGGGACCTGACCCTGGCCGCGGTGCTCACCGTACCGCTTGTGATCATCGCCATGACCCCCTACGCGCCGGACGGCTTCTTCTTGAAGGAGTGGATGCACGCCCTGCTGCCGAAGACCGTCTGGCGCTGGATCGAGTTCGCGCTGGTCACGCCGGTGATGTTCATCTCGGGGTGGCGCTTCTTCCGCGTGGGGTGGGCGGAGCTGAAACACAGAAGCCCCGGCATGAACTCGCTGGTTATGATCGGTACCAGCGCCGCGTACACCTACTCGGTCCTGGCCACCCTGGTCCCGGGCATCTTCCCAAAGGGCACGGCCAACACGTACTTTGAGGCCGCCGGTGTGATCATCACCCTGATCCTGCTCGGAAAGTACCTGGAGCATGTAGCCAAGGGGCGGACCTCGGAGGCCATCAAGAAGCTGATGCAGCTTCAGGCAAAGACCGCTCGGGTCCTGCGCGACGGGAAGGAGATCGAGCTCCCCGTTGAAGCGGTGGTGCCTGGGGATCTCGTGGTGGTGCGTCCCGGTGAGCGCATCCCGGTGGATGGCGAGGTCACCGAAGGGGAGTCGTACGTTGACGAGTCGATGATCACCGGTGAGCCGATCCCGGTCGCCAAGCACCCCGGTGACGAAGTCGTAGGCGGAACGGTTAACAAGACTGGATCCTTCGTCTTCAAGGCCACCCGCGTGGGTGCGGACACCGTGCTCAGCCAGATTATCCGCATGGTGGAGGAGGCCCAGAGCCAGAAGCCTCCGATCCAGCAGCTGGCTGACAAGATTGCCGGGGTCTTCGTGCCGGTAGTGCTCGTTATCGCTGCCCTCACCTTTGCGATCTGGTATATTTACGGGCCGAGCCCGCAGCTGACCTACGCTTTTGTGACCGCAGTGAGCGTGCTGCTCATTGCTTGTCCTTGCGCCATGGGCCTGGCCACACCGACAGCCATCATGGTCGGCACCGGTAAAGGGGCTGAGATGGGCGTCCTGTTCCGTAAGGGTACCGCGTTGGAAATGCTGGGCAAGGTGCAGACCGTGGTGCTTGACAAGACCGGCACCCTGACCAAGGGGCGTCCAGAACTCACCGACCTCAAGCCCTTTAACGGCTTTAGCGAAGAGGAAGCCCTTCGCCTGGTGGCGGCCGCCGAGCAGAAGAGCGAGCACCCCATCGCTGAGGCCATCCGCCAGGCCGCCGAGGCCCGCGGGATGACCCTGCCGGAGGTTGCTGCCTTCGAAGCCATTCCTGGGTTTGGCCTGAAGGCCGAGGTAGAGGGGCGGACCGTTCATGTAGGCGCTGACCGTTACATGAAAAAGCTCGGTATCGACATCAGTGGTACCGAGGCTCTGGTAGGGGAGTTGTCCGACCAAGCCAAGACCCCGATCTTCGCCGCAGTAGACGGAAAACTCCTCGCGGTGATCGCGGTGGCCGACCCCCTTAAGGAAGGTAGCGCGGAAGCGGTTGCTGCCCTCAAGGCCATGGGCATCGAGGTCGCGATGCTCACCGGGGACAACCAACGCACCGCCCAGGCCATTGCCCGTCAGGTGGGCATCGAGCGGGTCCTGGCCGAGGTGCTTCCGGACCAGAAGGCCGAGGAGGTCAAGCGTCTGCAGTCCGAGGGGAAGAAGGTCGCCTTCGTAGGGGATGGGATCAACGATGCACCAGCCCTAGCCCAAGCCGACGTGGGGATCGCCATCGGCACTGGGACCGATATCGCCATCGAAGCCGGCGACGTGATCCTGATGTCCGGAGACCTGCGCGGCATCGTGAACGCGGTGGCCCTCTCCAAGCGCACCTTCCGGACGATCGTCCTGAACTTCTTCTGGGCCTATGCTTACAACACCGCGCTGATTCCCGTAGCGGCTGGTGTGCTCTACCCTGCCTTTGGTCTCCTGCTCAACCCCATCTTCGCAGCTGCGGCGATGAGCTTCTCCAGCATCTTCGTTCTCATGAACTCCCTGCGCCTGCGTGGTTTCCGCCCGCCCCTGGCGCATGAGCCTAAGGCCCAGCCGCTCCAACCCGCCGCTGCGTGAGAAAGGGGGGAGGACATGCTCTTCGGAAAGCGCAAGCCCCAAGTAATCGTGTACACCACCCCCACCTGCCCGGACTGCCGGGCCCTCAAGGCCTGGCTCGAATCCCGCGGCGTGCCCTATGAGGAACGGGATCTGAGCGACCCCCGCACGGCCGAGATGGTCAAGAAGAAGTACGGCGTGCGCGTCGCGCCGGTCACGGTGATCGGCCGGGAGGTCTTCTACGGCACCTTCGCAGAGCAGCGGCCGAAGCTCGAGGCCGCCCTCGGCGAGCGCTAGGAGCGGGGGGGATGGCGCGGCCCGGCCTGAACCTCGCGAGGGTGTTGGCCGGGCTCATGCTGGGGGGGCTTTCGGGGCTTTTCGGCGTGTACTGGGACATCGCTTGGCACATCGACCGGGGGCGGGATGCCTTCTTCTCGCCCCCGCACAATCTGATCTACGGCGCGATGCTCGCGAGCGTCCTGGTGGCCGGGGTGGGGATGTTCCGGGAACGTCGCCGCACCCCCTGGCATTTGATGGTGGCGGGGCGCGCGCTGCACCCGGGCATCCTCACGGTCGCGGCGGGCGCGCTGTTGGTTTTGATCTTCGCTCCGGCGGATGATCTGTGGCACCGCCTGTTCGGGCCGGACATCTCGCTGTGGGCCCCGATGCACCTGATCGGCCTGTTGGGGTTGGGGCTCGCGAGCTTTGGGGGGCTCGTCACGGCCGAGATCGAGCGGTGGTGGGCGGCGGGGCCGGCGTACGCCTGGCTGAGCGTGGGGTTTGGGGGGCTGCTCCTGGGCTGGAGCACCCTGCTCCTCGCGGAGTACGAGTACGTGGTACCGGCCTTCAGCCCGGTCTACCACCCGGTGATCCTCGCGGGGCTCGGGGCCTTCGTTTTGGTGCTGCTGGCGCGGCTGGAGCCCTTGCCTTTCGCGGCGAGCGCGGCGGCTTTGGGGTACACCCTGTTTCGCGCCGCACTGGCGGGCGGCTTGATGCTGACCGCCCAGCTGGACTTGGCGGGGGTCTCGCGGCCCTTGATCGCGGTGCTGCTCCCGGCCGGGGTGGTGGCGGACCTCCTGGCGCGCTGGCTTCCCCCGTGGCTCCTCGGCGGATTCGTCGGGGGGACGGCCCTCGCCGCGAGCTACCCCGTCTTCGCGGAGGCGCTCTGGCCGGATTGGGTGCTGGGGGCGGCCTGGCCGTTCGCGCTCACAGCGGCCCTCTTGGGGGGCGCGTTGGGAGGATGGGTCGCGCGCCAGCTGCGTCCGTTGGAGGGAACGGCGTGAGGTGGGCGGTTGCGGTGGGCGCGCTGCTGCTCGGCTTTGCCGGGGTCTGGGCCCACGAGGAGCCGGCCCGTAACGGGAGTGTGGCGGGCGCGTTCGAGGTGGCCTTGAACTACCGCGGCGTAAGCGCGGAGAGCGAGGTCGTGCTCGAGGTGCTGGCCGACCCGCCCCCCGAGGAGGTGTTCGCGGCTTTGGTGCGTTTTGACGGGACGGGGCGAGAGCTCGTAGCCCGGCGCGTGCTGCGCGCGGAGGGCGGAGGGCGGTTTCGCTTCACGTACCGCTTCGCGGAAGAAGGGGTGTACGCAGTGTACTTGCGCCACGGGTCCGGGATCGACTTTGTATCTGGGACCTCCACGCGCGTTCTTTTAGGCGCGGCTCCGCAGGAGGTGGTGGCGCTCGGAACGCTCCGACGCGCGCAGGGCGCGGACGTGCCCGGGTGGGCGCAACCCCTGGGGTACGCGGTCTTCGCGGTCCTCGCGGGGCTGGCCCTGGCGTGGGGGGGGTTCGTGCTCAAGCACTTCGCGCGCGCGGTTAGCGCGTGATCTGGTTGAGGTACCCTAGGAGCGCGGCCCGAGAGAGCTCACCCACGTGCCGTGCGACGAGCTGGCCTTCGGCGTTAAAGAACAGGGTGGTGGGCAGCCCGATAATGCGGAAGTAACGGCCCGCCTGGTTGGTGGGATCGAGGAGCACCTCGGGGAGGTCGAACCCTTTCTCCTCGAGGAAGGTCTGAACCACAAGGCGGCCTTCTCCCTGATCCAGAAAGACGAAGGCCACTTCTGGGCGGGCCTGTGCGGTCTCGGCCAGGAGGGGAAGTTCCCTCAGACAGGGGGGGCACCAGGTAGCCCAGAGATTCAGAACCACCGGTTGACCCAGGTACTCTGTGAGCGTAACCTGCGTACCGTCCAGTCGTGTAAACGTGAGGGGGGGAAGGGTCTCGGCGGAGTCCGGGGCCTTGGGGGTGAGGCTACCGAGGGCGAGCCAGACCACGCCCGCAAGGCCCGCGGGTACGAGGGCCCACTGCAAAAGGAACCAATGTTTGCGGAAGAACCAGAGCGTGTACGCTGTACCGCCTGCGATGCCCCAAAGAGGGGAGAATCCACCTTGCCAGACGTACAGGACGCTCAAGGGATCCGGAGCGTAAGCCGGAAGGTTGTTCAGGACGAACCCCAGACGAGCAGCAACGAGGCCTAGGAGTACCGTGTTCCATCCCCAAGGGGCGAACCTTTTATCCACGGTGCGCGCTAGCACCTCCGCGGCGAGGATCAGTCCGGCCAGCGCCAGGGCAACATATGCCCGGGTGAGCGGAATCAGGAAGGGGCCAAGGTTGATCGCGTCCATACCCCATCCAGGTTACCCGGTGATCGGGTGGGCTGAAAGAGGGGAAGTGCAGGAACCCGGCTGGGTATCCCATGGGACGGGAACCTCCGTTCCTACAGAGCACCTATGATGAGCTTGAAGCACGGTTTCCTTAAGAGCCTCCCCGCGGTGAACGCTACGTGGAGTACTTTAAAACCCTCCCCAGGAGGGAAGGGCTTATACTAGCGAGGGAGGTGCACGATGCCGACGGAACCAGTATCCCTAGGCGCTTACGTCGCCAGCCTAAAGACCACGAAAGACCGGGTGCGCGACCGGGAGGCCTTCCTCGAGCGCTGCGCGCGCAAGTACCAGCCGCCCAGCCTTGCCGGCTTTCCCATGGTGGGCCTCGGCGGGAGCTGCGGCAAACCCGCGTTCCTCCTGCCGTACGTGGTGCGCTTTAACCGCGAGAACCTCGAGCGCCTCGAGGCCGTCGCGGAACGGTTCGGCATGTACGTGGAGTACGGGGCGTACCCGCACCTCAAGCAACCGGACGGGCTGGAGATCGCCGCGGTGCAGGACTGGACGAACTGCACCCTGGTCTTCCTCCGGCCGAGCTACGGGGAGAAGGAAGCCCTTCTCGAGGCGATCGCGGAGGCACTGCGCCCTTAAGGACCGGGCGAGGATTGGAGCGCGTGAGGGAGGAAGGGCATGGCCAAGTCTAAACGACGCGAAGGCAGCGGAAAGCGGCGGGTCCCGGACCGTGCGCGCCGACGCAGCCCGTGGGGGGTGCTGCTGGTGACTGCGGCGGTCTTGGGTGTGGCGTGGGGGGGGTGGTCCTGGTGGCAGGGGCGGCAAGTAGCCGCCGAATTCGCCACGCTCGTACGCCAGGGGCAGGCGGCCCTGGCCCAGGTGGAGGACCTCCCCTCTTACGGGCAGCGGCACGCCCCAACCGGGAGCCGCATCCAGTACCCGGACGAGTTCCCCACCTCCGGCAGCCACTGGCCGAGCTCGGTAGAGCCCGGGTTCTACACCCGTGAGCGCCGCCCGGAGGCGCTGGTGCACTCCCTCGAGCACGGCCACGTCGTGATCTACTACGATGCGCCGGGCGAGGACGCCCTCCGATTGCTCCGGGCGTGGGCCGACCTCTATGCCGGTGAGCCCTGGGCAGGCGTGGTGGTGGTGCGCAAGCCGGAGCTTGGGAAGGCCGTGGTCCTCACCGCGTGGACCAAACGCCTGCGCCTCGAGTCTTTCGACCCAGCGGCGGCCGCGGCCTTCATCGACGCCTACCGCGGGCGGGGGCCGGAGAACCCGGTGCGCTAACCCCGCCCAAAAGCCGGTGCGCGACCGCCCCTGCCCGACCGGCAGGGGCGGTATGATCAAGGTCATGAGCGCGTACTCACAGACCCGCTGGCGACTGGACGACCTGCTGGCCGGCACCGGACACCCCGACCTCGACGCGGCGCTACGGGCCCTGGACGAGGCCGTCACAGCCTTCGAGGCGGTGCGCGACGAACTCGGGCCGGAACTTACCGAGGCCCGCTTCCGCGAGATCCTGGACCGGCTCGAGGCCATCACCGAGCTAGCGCACAGCGCCTACGCCCTCGCCGGGCTTCGCTTCGCGGAGGACACCCAGGACCCCGAGGCGCAGGCCGCGCTCGCGCGGGTGCGGCAGCGGATCGCGGAACTCCAGAACCGCACCCTGTTCTTCGAGTTGTGGTGGAAGAACCTGGAGGATGCTGCGGCTGCGCGCCTGATGCAAGGCGAGACCACGCGCCGCTACTGGCTCGAGCACCTGCGCGCTTTCCGGGCGCACACCCTGAGCGAGCCGGAGGAACGGATCATCAACCTGAAGAACGTGACCGGACGGCAGGCGCTGGATACCCTGTACGACTCGATCACCAACCGCTACACCTTCCGGCTCGAGGTGGACGGGGAGACCAAGGAGCTCACGCGCGGCGAGCTGATGGTGTACGCGCGGGACGCGCGACCTGAGGTGCGCGCGGCGGCCTACCGGGAGCTCTACCGGGTGTACGGCGCGGACGGCCCGATCCTGGGGCAGATCTACCAGGGCATCGTGCAGGACTGGCGGAACGAGTACGTGCGCCTTCGAGGGTTCAAGACGCCCATCGCGGCGCGCAACAAGATGAACGACCTGCCCGACGAGGCGGTGGAGGCTTTGCTCACCGTCTGCCGGGAGAACGCCTCCCTCTTCCAGCGGTACTTCCGCCTCAAGGCCCGCTGGCTCGGCATGGAGAGGCTCCGCCGCTACGACATCTACGCCCCGGTCTCCGAAAGCAAGCGCACCTACCCCTTCGCGGAGGCGGTGGAGATGGTGCGCGTGGCCTTCGAGCGCTTCCACCCGCGGTTTGCCGAGCTCGCCCTGCGGGTCTTCGAGGCCGGGCACGTGGACAGCGAGGTACGCAAGGGCAAGCAGGGCGGGGCCTTCTGCTGGAGCCCCAGCCCGCGCCTCGTGCCCTGGGTGCTCCTGAACTACCAGGGGCGGGTGGAGGACGTCTCCACCATGGCGCACGAGCTGGGGCACGCGATCCACGCCATGCTCGCCGGGCACCACTCGATCTTCACCTTCCACGCCCCCCTCCCCCTCGCGGAGACCGCCTCGACCTTTGGGGAGATGCTCCTCGTGGACTACCTCCTCGAGGAGGAACGGGACCCGGCCGTGCGGCGGGACATCCTCTTCGCCCAGGTGGACGATAACTACGCCACCATCCTACGCCAGGCCTTCTTCGCCCTGTTCGAGCAGACCGCGCACGAGATGATCGCCGAAGGCGCGACCACCGAAGCCCTCGCCCAGGCCTACCTCGAGAACCTCGCCCTTCAGTTCGGCGACGCGGTGGAGGTCGGCGAGGAGTTTAGGTGGGAGTGGGTCTCCATCCCCCACATCTACGGCACGCCCTTCTACGTGTACGCCTACGCCTTCGGCCAGCTTCTCGTGCTCGCGCTTTACCGCCAGTACCGCGCCGAGGGCGAGGCCTTCAAGCCCCGCCTCGAGCGCATCCTCGCCGCGGGCGGCTCGGTCGCTCCGGCCGAGCTGCTCGCGCGGGAAGGGATCGACGTGCGCGATGCGGCGTTCTGGCAGGGGGGGTTCGAGGTCTTCGAGGGGCTGATCCGCACCCTCGAAGCCGAGCCCCTGCCCCAGCAGGCCTAGCCCTCACCCTTCCGGCCCGCGCTCGGCAGGGGCCTCCTGCAGGGCGTGGGCCTGGATGCGCTCCTCGAGCCGGCCCAGAAACCACCAGCTCCAGAGCCCACCGACGCCGAGGAAGGCGAGGAGGTCGGTCCAGGTAAGGGCCGCGACGCGCTCCAGGGAGGGCACGACCGTCCAGGCGACGTCCACCAGCCGCATGAGGACCAGCCAGGCCGCGATGGCCCCCAGTACCCAGGGGGTGCGCTTGGGGGGGTTGGTGAGGAGGAGGAGGAAGGGCAGGGCGAACTGCAGTCCCATCAAGGCCAGGCTGACCCCGCGCCAGGGCCCCTGGCTGCGCTCCACGAAGTAGATAGCCTCCGCGGGCAGGTTCGCGCCCCAGATGATCAGGTACTGCGCGAAGGCCAGGTAGGCCCACACCGTGAGGAAGACGAGCAGAAGGTTGGTGAGGTTTTGCAGGTTCGTAGGGGTAAGCTGGGACTTTAAGCCGGGAAGCTTAGGGGCCAGCAGTACTGCTCCCGCCACGGCCGCGGCCAACGCGGTGAGCACGTGCCCCTCCACGAAGATCGCCCCGAACGAGGCCGAGAAGAAGTGGGGTTCGAGGGACATCAACAGGTCCACCGCGGCGAAGCTCGCGGTGAAGACGAAGAGGACCATCCCGGCCGCGCTGAGCTCGGTACGCCGTTGCACGCGGCTCGGTTCGTGCGCGCGCCCCAGACGCACCAAAAGGGTGGTGAGTCCGATCCACAGGGCGAAGTACAGGGCGAAGCGCAACGCGAAGAAGCCGGGGTTGAGGTAAACCGCCTTGTGCTGGAGGATCGGGTCTTCGGCCACCGCCTCCGGCCGTGCCCAAGGGTAAAGCTCTTGCAGGCCGAACAGCACGGGCACGAACAGCGCGGCGAGCAGGGGGAGCGTCAGGGCCGAGGCCTCCATGAACGGCGCGATGGGCCGCCCCCAGAAGCTCTTCAGGAGGTGGTGCAGCAACAGCCCGCCCACCGCCCCCACGCTGAGGGCGAACCACCAGGTGTAGGCGAACAGATAGGACTGAACCACGCCGGGAGTGCCCAGAAGGCCGCTGGCGAAGAGGGCTACGAGGCCCACGACCCCCACGCCGAGCGCGAGGCGCTTGGGCGCCCCGATCGGCAGCGCTTCCTTAACGCGCTCCATGGCTTACCCGACCTCCTTCCAAGGGGCAGGCGGGGTCCCTGCCGTGCATACAGCGCTTGATGTAGGCCGCGACGCGCCAACGGTCCTCCGGGGTGATGCGGGAGGCGTAACTGAACATGCGACCGAACCCGTTGGTCGCCGCCCAGAAGAAGTACCCCGGGGGTTGGGCCTCGAGGCGAGGCTGCCGGAAGGACGGCGGGGCGGGGAACCCCCGCTGCACGACGATGCCGTCTCCTTCACCCGTGGAGCCGTGACAGACCGCGCAGAAGACCTGGTACACCTCCCCGCCCCGCGCGAGGTCCGCCGCGGCGATGGGGAGGGGTACCTCCTGCACGAACCCGCCCGCATCCATCCCGGTGTAAAAGGCCGCGTCGCGCGCCAGCGCCCCCCGCGCTACCGTGCGTGCGGGCGGTTGGCGGCGGGCCTGGGGCAGGGCTTGGGTGTATGTCTCGGAGAACGGCTCGGCGCGGGGTTGCGTCCACATCCGCGCGCAACCCGCGGTGAGGAGGGCGACGAGGAGCAGAAAGGCGCGATGCGTGACCTTCATGCCTCCCGAACCTCCGTGACGGAAAGGGCTCCGAGGCCCTCGAGGAACGTACGGGTCGCTTCGGGGTCGAACCTGGGGTCGGTGGCCTCCACGACCAGGACGAACCGGTCCGCGAAGATCCGCGGGTACACCGGGGTGTTGCGGAGGGGGTGGTGGGCCAGGGGCAGGCCGTTCATGAGCAGCATAGCGAAGAAGAGCGCGATCGAGATAGAGAGGATCGTGATCTCGAAGGTGATGGGGACGTACGCGGGCCAGCCGAGGAGGGGCTTGCCCCCGATGTTCAGGGGGTAGTCCACCGTCTGGATGTAGGCCTGCATCCAGAACCCGAAGGCCGCGCCGAGCATCCCAACAACGAAGGCGATCCAGGGGATGCGCTCGTCCCGCCGGCCCAAGGCCTCCACAAGCCCCTCCACCGGGAATGGGGTGTGGGCGTCGAGGCGTTGGTACCCTTCGGCGCGGGCGCGCCGGGTAGCCTCGAGGAGCCGTTCCGGGTCGTCGAACTCCGCGACCAAACCGAATAGCCGTGCCACGCGGTCACCCCTTCCTTAGTGGTGTCTCTTCTTCTTGTGTAGGAGGTGCAGCAGCTCGGCGATGGCGATCGGGGGGAAGAAGCGGACGAAGAGCGCCAGGCCGAAGAGGTAGAACCCCAGGGTGCCGATGTAAAGCGCCCAGTCCCAGAAGGTGGGGAAGTACAGCTGCCAGGACGAGGGCAGGAAGTCGCGGTTCAGGCTCATCACCACGATATCAAAGCGATCGAGCCACATGCCGACGTTCGCGATGATGGAGATCACAAAGAGCGCCCAGACGCTTTTACGGATCCTGGGGAACCAAAGGAGCTGCAATACGGCGACGTTCGCGGTCATCTCCGCCCAGAAGTACGGGGCGTACGGACCGGAGACGCGGTTTTTGATCAGGCCGAGCTCGTAGGGCTCCCCGCTGTACCAGCCGGTGAAGAACTCGAAGACGTACACGTAGGTCACCCCCAGCCCGGCGGCCAGGAGGATCCGTGCCATCCACTCGAGGTGCGTTGGGGTGATGACGTCCTCGAGCTTGTACCAGGCCCGCAAGGGAATGACCAGGGTGAGGGCCATGGCGAACCCCGAGTAGATCGCGCCTGAGGCGAAGAAGGGCGGGAAGAGGGTGAGGTGCCAGCCGGGGATGAGGGAGTACGCGAAGTCCAGACTGACCACCGAGTGCACCGAGATCACGAGCGGCGTGGCGAGGCCTGCGAGGAGGACGTAGGCCGCGCGGTAGCGGTGCCAGTGCACGGCCGAGCCGGTCCAGCCCAGGGAGAGCGCACCGTACACGAACCGCAGCACCGGGTTCCTGGCGCGTTCCCGCAGGAGGGCCAGGTCGGGGATCAGCCCGAGGTACAGGAAGAGGGTGGAGACCGTGAGGTAGGTCATGACCGCGAGCACGTCCCAGGTCAGGGGGCTTTTGAACTGCGGCCATAGGCCCAGGTTGTTCGGGTATGGGATGATCCAGTAGAAGTTCTCGGGGCGGCCCAGGTGTAGGATGGGGAAGAGGCCTGCCGCGAGCACGGCGAAGAGGGTCATCGTCTCGGTGATGCGGTTCAGGGAGTCACGCCAGTCCTGGCGTGCCAGGACCAGGATGGCGGAGATCAGCGTGCCCGCGTGCCCGATCCCGATCCACCAGACGAAGTGCATGATGGCGAACCCCCAGGCGACTGGTTGGTTGAGCCCCCAGATCCCGACACCTTTCCAGAGGGTGACCACGGCGGCCGTGAGGAGGAGGAGGGAGCCGAGGAACCCGATCCACACGACCGGGTACCACTGGGGCGGGGGTTTGTTCTCGACGATCGCGGCGAGTTTGTCGGCCAGCGAGGTGTAGGTGTGCTCGCCCTCGATCAGCACCTCCTGGGTGTCGGGCGCGCTCGAGGCCGGCCGGGGTTTGAACGGGAGTTCCATCAGCCCTCCACCTCCTCCCCCATCCCCAAGGCGGGATTGGGGTTCTGGATGCGCGCCAGGTATGTGGTGCGCGGCTGGGTGTTGAGCTCGCTCAAAAACGTGTAGTGATGGGGTTGCTCCTTGAGCGCGCGCACCCGGCTTTGGGGATCGTTCAGGTCCCCGAAGACGATCGCCTGGGTGGGGCAGGCCGCCTGGCACGCGGGTACCACCTCGCCGTCCTGGATGCGGCGGCCCTCCTTCTTGGCCGCGATGCGCGCCGCGTTGATGCGCTGGGTGCAGTAGGTGCACTTCTCCATCACGCCGCGGCTGCGCACTGTCACCTCAGGGTTCATCAGGAGCGTGAGGGGCGTGACCTCCCCTTCCGGGGCGAGGAAACGATTCGCGTAATCGAAGAAGTTGAAGCGCCGGACCTTGTAGGGGCAGTTGTTTGAGCAGTACCGGGTGCCGATGCAGCGGTTGTACACCATCACGTTCAGTCCCTCGCTGTCGTGCAGCGTCGCCCCTACCGGACAGACCGGTTCGCAGGGGGCCCGCTCGCAGTGCATGCAGGGCACCGGTTGGTGGTACACCCTGGGGGTCTCGAGCGCCCCCTCGAAGTACCGATCGATGCGGATCCAGTGCATCTCACGTCCCCGCAGAACCTCGGGCTTGCCCACCACAGGGATGTTGTTCTCCGCCTGGCAGGCCGCAACGCACGCGTTGCAACCGATGCAGGTGGTGAGGTCGATCGTCATAGCCCAGGCGTATCCCTCGTACTCGAACTCGGGGTATAGGGAGGCCTCGGGGATAGGCGATTCCTCCCCCACCCGCCCCGCTACGAAGGCCTCCAGGGGCTCTGCCCGGATGAGGTCCCGCCCCTCCATGCTGTGGTGGTTCTGCGTGGTGGCGAGGGTGTACGTGCCCTTCGCGGGGACCAGTTCCGCGCCGCTCGCGAACCAGGGGGATGCGCTGGTGCGCAGGGCGTAGGCATTGAACCCGGCGTTGCTGCCCACGCCGGCGCGCGTACGCCCGTACCCCAGGTGCACCGTGACCGTGTCGTCGGGCAGGCCGGGCACCACGAAGACCGGCGCCTCAAGGTGCCGCCCCGAGAGCGTGAGGCGGACCAACGGCATGCGCGTGTCGTCCCGCGCCCAGGCCCGCCGCACCGCCTCGGCCACCCCCACCCGCTCCGCGGTCTTGGGGGAGATGAGCACGGCGTTGTCCCAGGTGAGCTTGGTGATGGGCTTGGGCAACTCCTGCAGCCAGGCGTTCGCCGCGTACCGCCCGTCCCAGACCGTGGGGTCTGGCTGGAAGAGGACCTCGAGGCCCTCGCCCACCTCAGGCTGCGGCCAGGCGCGGGGTGCCCAGTCCGACCGGAGCGCGACCGGTCTGGGGCGGCCTGCGGTGCCCGGCACCACCCCGTCATGCAAGGCCTGCCGCCAGAAGGCCTCAAAATTCCCACCCCCACCCTCCGTAAAGGCCGCCTGCCAGTAGGCCCGTACCAGGTCGTACCCCTCCCGCGCCTCCCCCGCGAGGGCCGCGGCGAGCTCCAGGGCCGACCGCCCGCCGTACAGGGGTTCGATCAACGGCTGGATGATCGAGACCGTGCCGTCGTGCGCGCGCGCGTCCCCCCAGGCCTCGAGGTAGTGCGCCTCGGGCAGGTGCCAGCGGCACAGGGCCGCGGTCTCGTCCTGGTACACCCCCAGGTGCACGCTGAACGGCACGCGCTTTAAGTGTTCGGCGAAGCCCAGATCCGCCGGGGCGGTGTAGGCGGGGTTCCCCCCCAGGATGAAGAGCGCCTCGACCTGCCCTTCCGCCATCTCGCGCGCCAGGGCCTCGAGGCCCGCCTGCTGCGGCCGGGGGTTAGCCTCGATGGGCTCCAGGTACACCACCGTGCGGCCCGCGTTGCCCATGGCGGCGTTGATCGCGTGCGCGAGGGCGTGCACCAGGGGGGGCTGGTGCGGTCCGGCGATGACCAGGCCCTGCCCGCGGTGCTCGGCGAGGTCCAGCGCGACCTTCTCGGCCCACCCGGCGTGCTCGAGCAGGAAGGGGCCGCCCTCAACGACGCCCAGGGCGCGGGCGAGCTCGAGGGCGAAGGCCTGAACCTGGCTGGGCCGGAGGGCCAGCCGGTGATCCGCCGCCGCGCCGGTGAGGGTGAGGCCGCTCTCCACGACGTAGAGGCGGTTCATCTCGTGCGTGCCCGCGCGGACCCGGCGGCCGTCCGCGAACTCGCGTGCGTACCGCACGCTGCCGGGAAAAGCGTAGAGAAGGTCCGCGTCCAGGCTCACGATGACCCGGGCTTCGCGCACCCGGTAGACCGGCCAGACCTCCTCCCCGAACGCGAGGCGCGCGCCCGCGTAAAGGTTGTCGTGGTTGACTGGCTCGTAGGCGTACCATCGGGCTTCGGGGAAACGTTCGAGCACCTGCCGGAGCGTCGCGGCGAGGGTGGGGGAGGTGACCGTCTCGGTGAGGATGCGAAGGCCGCGCCCGCCTTGAGCCTCCTGCGCCGCGAGCACGCGCGCTAGGTACGCCTCAAAATCCTCCCAGGTGCTGGGCCGGCCCCGGTGCCGCACCTCTTGGGAGCGTTCGGGATCGTAGAGGGTGAGGAGGGAGGCCTGGGCGAAGGCGCTCGTCGCCCCGAGGCTGGTGGGGTGCTCGGGGTTGCCCTCGAGCTTGATCGGTCGGCCCTCGAGGCTTTTAGCGAGGAGGCCCTCGGCGAACCCGCCGTGAGTGAAGACCGTGGCGTAGAACCGGGCTTCTCCGGTGAGGATCTCGGGGGGTTGCTTGACGTAGGGCACGACCTTGCGCGCCGATTGGGGCGTGCAGGCGGTGAGCCCTGCGAGGGCGAGCGAGGCCCCCGCGAGCTTCAGGAACCGCCGGCGGTCGAGGCTGGCCTCCCAGGGGAAGAACTGCCGGGGGAACTCGTGCTTGAGGAAGTCCTGGAAGGCCTCGCTCTCCGCGAGCTCCTCCAGGCTGCGCCAGAAGGCCCGTCCTTTCTTGCGTTGTAAGCGTTTGCGCAGCGCGTCAAACTCGTGCATGCGGACCCCTCCCTAGCGGTGGCAGACCGAGCAGCTCGTGAGTCCCTCTTTCCGGATGCCGTAGGCCTCGACAAGCCGGGTCCCAAGCTCGAGCTGGTTTTCGGGAGGCCGGTAGCTCATGTTGAAGACTTCTTCCTTGGGCCGGATGAACCGTTCGGGGGCGCGGTGGCAGTTCAGGCAGAAGAGCATCTGGAACGGTTGGGCGTTGGGATCCATCCGGACCGGTTGGGGATCCATGTACACCACGTCCATTTCCTGCACCGGGCCGTGACAGGTGGCGCACCCCACGCCTTTCTGAACATGGATGCTGTGGTTGAAGTACACGAAGTCCGGGACCTGCACCACCCGGTTCCAGCGGATGGGTTCGCCCGTTGCCCAGCTTTGGCGGACCGGCTCGAGGAGCGGGCTGTCCGTCTTGATCTGGGTGTGGCAGGTCATGCAGGTCTCCGTGGGGGGGATGCCGGCGTACGCGGCTTGCTCCACCGCGGCGTGGCAGTAGCGGCAGTCCAGGCCGAGCTCCCCGGCGTGCAGCTTGTGGCTGAAGGGTACGGGCTGAGGCACGGGGTTGCCCGGCCGGGGGTCGAACCGCCCCACCGCCGCGCCCGAGAAGATCACCAAGAGCAACGCCGCGAACGCGGATACAGCACCATAAAACAGTGCTTTAACGATCGCGTTTCGCCTTCGCCCTTTGAGCATGTGCTGGCTCCTTCCAGCTCTCTCGGCGACGCGCTAAGGGCCTTTAAACCTTCGGATTTATGGAATCATACTACCCGATGCCTGAAGCGGCCCAGTATAGGACATTTGTCCCGGCGTGGATGGGAAGGTAAGGCTGTGGGGTAAGGGGCCCCGGTCCCACCCGGGCGCGGTGGGTTCCAGAAGCCAAGCTACGGTCCCGGGGTTCCCAGCACGAACCGCACCCGCTGGCCGGGGCGCACCTGGGCGGCCTTCGGAAGATCCGCCGGGTGCACCACCGCGGGCTTGGCGTACCCGCCCAGCGTTCCCCGGTCCGCGAGAAGCACGATAGGTGCCCCGCTGGGCGGAACCTGAACCGCGCCGATAGGCGCCGCCTCGGAGAGGACCTCCCCCCCCGGCACCCTCGGCCCCCCAAGGCGCAGCCCCATCCGGTTGGCGCTTGTGACCTCGAACACCCCTCGCGTGAGCGCCTCCAAGGCCTCCGGGGTGGCCTGGGGCCCCGGCAGAACGCGGAGCCGCACCGGATCCTCGGGCACGAAAGGGGGGCAAAGGGCGTACCCCGCGCGCACCGCTCGGGGTGCCGCCACGCCCAGCACGTCCCCGGCCCGCAAGGGACGGCCGATCTTGCCCTTGAGGTCCACCGACGCGCTCCCCCAAAACCGCCGGACCTCAAGGCCCCCGGCCACGGCCAGGTACCCCCGCACCCCCTCTCCGGTCGGCACGAACCGGAGGGTGTCCCCCGGCCGGAGCGCAACACTCTGCCACGGTGGAACCCGCTCGCTGCGCACTTCGGGCACCATCCCCCACCCGGCAAACCCCACCACGACCGGCCGCAGCGCAGTCAGGACCGGTCCCTTAAGGGTGAGCTCGAGGAGGGGCGCCTCCGGGGGGTTGCCCACGAGCGCGTTGGCGTAGCGGGCGGCGAGCGGGTCGAGCGCCCCTGAGCGGGCCAGTCCGAACCGCCCCGCGCAAAAACGCCCCTGATCCACCAACAGGTCGAGCAACCCTTCCTCCTCAACCCTGAGGACGGGATGGGCGGGTTCGGTGGGCCACAGCTCGAGCGCCTCCGGTTCCGGCGGGACCTCCCCCTCCCGCGGCACGAACCGCACGCGGTCCCCCGGCCCAAGGAGAAAAGGCTCGGGGCGTTTGGGATCGTACAGCTGAACCAGGGCATATCCGAGAAGGTGCCACCCACCGGGGGTGCGAAGGGGGTACACCCCCGTTTGCGCGCCGGCGATGCCCACCGCGTGCGCGGGAACGGCCTGGCGCGGCGTCGGGCGGCGCGGCACGCGGAGCCTGGGGTCCACCTCCCCCATAAAGGGGAAGCCCGGGACAAACCCCACGGCGTAAACGCGGTAGGTGGGGGCGCTGTGGCGCTGGACAACCTCCTTGACGCTGAGGCCGGTGTGCCGAGCAACCTCCTTTAGGTCCGGCCCGTCGTAGCGCACCGGGATCTCCACCAGCCGCTCCGCACCGCGGGAGCCCTCAAGCTCCTCCTCGTGCCTTTTCACCCAGCGGCGCACCCGGGCGACGTGGGTGCAGCGGGGATCGTACTCCACGTAGAGCGTGCCGTACCCGGGAATGAGGTCCGTAACGCCAGGAAGGGGGTCCTCTACGAGCCGCGCGGTAAGGGCGTGAACCCGAGCGTTTGCCTCCGGGTCCATCCGCTCCGCGTAGCGCAGGTAAAATCCGCGGTACATCGGCTAGAACGGGCGGACCTCGACCCCCGCGGCCAAAAGCGCCTCCCGCACGGCCCGGGCAATCGCGACCGACTCGGGGTTGTCCCCGTGAATGCAGAGGGTCTCGGCCTTAACCTCCACCCATCCTCCGTCAAGCGCCTTGACCTTCCCCTCCACCACCATCTGCACGGCTCGCTCGGCCGCGCGCTTAGGATCGTGCACCAGCGCCCCCTCCATCCGCCGGGGGGCCAGCTGTCCGTTTGAGAGGTAAGCCCGGTCAGGGAAAGCCTCGCGCACGTACCGCGCCCCCACCGCGCGCGCCGCCTCCTCCATCGCGGTGCCCCCGAGCAGCACGAGGGGCAGCTCGGGGTCGTAGTCCTTGACCGCCTGGGCCACCGCCCGCGCGATCTCGGGATCCCGAGCCATGCGCAGGTAGAGCGCCCCGTGCGGCTTCACGTGATGGAGCGGCATCCCCTCAAGCCGCAGGAAGGCCGCAAGCGCCCCGATCTGGTAGAGCACGTCCGCGTAGACCTCCTCGGGGCTCGCGTCCAGGTCGCGCCGCCCAAACCCCACAAGGTCTGGAAACCCCGGGTGCGCCCCCACGCGGACGCCGTGGCTTTTGGCCAGCCGCACCGCGCGGAGCATGGTCCTAGGGTCCCCCGCGTGAAATCCGCAGGCCAGGTTCACCGAAGTAAGAAGGGGAAACAGCGCCTCGTCCTGCCCCATCCGCCACGCGCCAAACGACTCGCCCGCGTCCGCGTTAAGGTCCACCCACATGGTCCCCTCCCCTCGAGGCCGCCGGTAGGGGCGTGCCGCGTCCCGCGCCTCCGATCCGGAACTGCATGCGGACCTCACGAATCTTTATACTTTACCTTCGTGTGCTACCTCATAGCTCCACCCCGGCCATCCTGAGAAGCACCCGGCTACGTATGAGGTTGTGAACGAGCAGGATGAGGTTCACCCGGGCCACCAGACCCCAGTAGGACCGGGCCTCTATCCGATGAAGCCCCAAAGACCGCACCATCACGCTAAACCGCGTCTCAATCCAGTTCCGTACCCTTCCCATCCTCCCTCTCCACCCCGTCTCCACCACCGTTCCTCCCCTGACCCGATAGGGTGGCGTCTTGACCCCCTGGACCCAGCGAAGACCCCGGTTCCCGAGGACCGCGGGCAAACCGTCCAGGAGGTCCCTCCCCCAGGTCTCCCGGGCATTACCGGGGAGAATGGCCCAACGAAAGAAGAGACCCCGCTCGTTCATCACCGGCATGAGGACGTAGCCTCCAAAAGCCCCCAGAGGTCCTACCCCCATCGCGGCCTCGGGAAGAGAGAGGCCGTGGATGCGGTGGCCGTGGGCCAGGGGGATAGGCTTGAGGTCCACCACCTGCAAAAGTCCTTCTCCGCCAGCAAGGCGCGTAGCGAGGCAGGCCAACAGCCCCTGGGCCTTCTGAAGAACCCGGTAGAAGCGGGAGAGGTGGGGGAGGGAGGGGAAGTAAGCCTTCAGGGTGGTTTTGGCGGCCAGGTAGCCTTTGGCGAGGTTCTGGCCCTGGAGGAGCAAAAAGATGGCGAGGGTCAGGAGCTCGGCCAGGGTGGCCTTCTGGTACTTTTGCTTTGGGGGGGGGTTGAAGCCCTGAGCTTGCAAGGCCTTGAGTTCGTCATCCACCCAGATGTAGGTATCCACCAGAAGGGTTTCCGCGTCAAGATAGTAAAGGGGGTGCTCCCGGTTGGAGTCCATAGCACCCCCCTTCTTTCACATCTTGGGGGTCCAGATCAAGTAGCACACGAAGGTATTTGTGGTTATCTTAGGGATTACTCTCCCTACGCCAATGACCTTTTTGCAAGCTTTCAGGTCCTTCTCTATCGGTTTAATTTTAATAGCCGCATCTATATTTTGGAGCGGCACAAGTCCTACAAAGATAGACCTTCTTGCCATAGTCGTGTATGTGCTTTCATTTCCAGTGTACATACTCAAAACTTGCACCTCCCGCATATCCCGCATAAACCTTCACCCCCTCCCCCCGGCGGCCAGAGACCCAGGGCATAGAGCTCCCGCAGGGCGAGCTGCACCACGAGCTCAGGCAAGAGAACCCGCGCCGCCCGCTCCCTGGCCTCCCGCCAGCTTCCTTCCCCCTCCATGCCCACCCAGTGGGCCAACAGGTAGGCCAGAAGGGAAAGCACCAGAAAACGGTGCACCCCCAAAGCCGTCCGCTGCCCAAACTGCCCCAGGGAGAACTCGCTTTTCGCGGCGCGGAAGAAGTGCTCTATGGCAAACCGCCTCTTTCCCCAAGTGAGCGCCGTCCGGGGCGTGGCGGGAAAGGTGGCCACCACGTACCGCCACTCCCAGCCCCCTTGGGGCAGGGGGTAGCGGTACCAGGCCACCCAGACCGGGAAGGAAAGCCCCCAAAGGTAGACCCGGCTCCCCTGCCGCCTGAGGTCCCCAAGCCTCCCCCCTTCCCGCAGCCTCCGGTCCCGCCGCATCCCCACCACCGCTTCAAAACCCAACCGCTTCACCCCGAAAAGGAACCGGTGGTGCCAAAGGCCGCATCCGCGGCCACCCGTATCCGGAAGGCCCGGCGCATCCAGGGGGGCAGAGAGGCCAGGAGGCTTAGGGCCAGGCGGGAGAGGGCCTTCTCCCCCTTGCCCCGCCAGAGGCGGTAGGCCCAAGGGATGCGGAGGTCTCCGTAGACGAGGTAGAGGACCACCAGATGGAGTCCCCACTTGCCGTGAAAAAAGGAGAGGGGCAGGGCCTGGAAACGGCCCCGCTTCTCCAGAGTGACTAGGTCCAGGACCACCAGGAGACGGGGCTTGGGGCCTTTTTTCTTTCTGGCCCGGTCCAGGGCTTTCTCGGCCTCTTTTCTTGCCAGGCGGATGAGAGCGCGGGTGGGCCAGGGGTAGCGGTTGAGGAAGCGAGAGAGGGCGGAGGGGGACTTGACCTGGCTGTGCTGGGGTCTGGCCTTGCCGTGGCCGTGGAGGAGGAGCAAGAGCAGGGCCTTGAGGGATTCCTGGAGGTGGGGGCTTGGCAAAAGGGCCAGGAGGGTCCAAAGTAGGGACAGGGCCGCTTGGGTCATGGCACCCGTCATCAGACGGGAAACCAGCGGCCCCTTTCAAGTGGTCCTGGCGCATAGGTATCCCCAGGGTGCATAAGTGCAAGTTTTGAGCATACTTTTGTTGAGGGCGAATTCGGAGTATGCAAGGCTTTTTGCCTATGTCCTGCCTGGGATTATAGCGTTTATCATAGTTTATGACGGTTTATCAAGTCGACCCTTAGTAAAGTCCTCTGAAATAAAAAGAAAGCATAAATGAGGTGGCGGATATTGCTCGGTTTTCGCCTCATTGCAACGATAGTTTCTGTTTCCGCGCTTTCCGTGTTCGCATTCGCCAATTCAGAAAACAAAACCTACCGCCCCCTCCGCTACACCCACGTCATCGGTCAGGCGGACTGGTACACCTGCGGGGCGGCGGCGGTGGCCACCCTGCTTATGTACTACTACGGCGATCCCGCGACGGAGAGCGAGATTCTCGAGGTCGCCATCAAGGAAACCGAGCGATCGGGCAAGGACCCCTTGAAGGGCCTCACCGCCCTCTCCTTGAAGCGCTACCTGGAGAGGAAGGGCTACCGGGTGCGGGCCTACCGGGTGGACCTGGAAGAGCTCGCCGACTACTTTCGCCAGGGCGGGCTTCCCGTGATCGGCCACGTGACGAGGCCCCAGCTCCACTTCCTGATGATCGCCAGGATCGTGGACCCGCCTATAGGTGCTCCTCGCCGATCCCTCCTGGGGCCGACGGATCAGGCCCTGGTGACGGAGAAGGGCTTTTCCGGGGTGATCCTGCTGGCGGTTCCGAAGACGAAGACCCAGCTCAAGGAAGCGAAGGCGCTCCAGGCCAAAGAACTTGCCTGGGCAAAGGCAGAGCTTTCCCGCCTGGCTGCCCTCCGGGCGCGGTTACCCTAGAAGGAAAGGTGCGTGGTACGTCGTGCGCGGCGCGTGGTTTTTAAGGCAAGCGATTAAGCCTAAGACTATTGCCCCGGCCCTGCTCTTGCTGCTTCTTGCTTTCAGCCTCGCCTTGGCCCAGTCCCTCCCCGAGCCGGTGGACCCCTTAAAACGCGCGGAGCCGGAACCGGGGAAGCTGGCCTTATCGGTCTCGCTTGGCTACGCACCCACGGGCTATCGCGGCCTCGGGGTGGACCCGGCCAAGGGGCCCTACACCGACCGGGTCGCGAGCCATGGCCTTTCCGCCGACCTCGCGCTGAGCTACGCCCTTTCCGAGACCCTCTCCCTGGGGGCGGGGCTTGCCGGTGCCCTCGCCTACACCCAGACCCTCCGCACCTTTGCCGATGAGACCCAGGCCTACCGGGACGAGACGCGCACCGACCTCATTCCCCGGATCGCCCTCTGGACCCGGGGTTCTCGCTCGCCCTGAGCCACCCCTGGGCCGCCTCGGCCTCGTTTGCGCTCTCCTTTTCCTCCGGGACCCCACCGTGCTTTCGCTTTCCCTTGAGGCCTCCCACGGCTTCAACCCGCCCTACCCCACCATGCTCGGGGCCTCGTTTGGGGCGGGGTTTGTGGCCAACGACCGAGTGAGCTACCGGTTTTCAGCTTCGCTCAGCCAACCCTTCGCCTACGCACGCCGCCCACGCCCACCGCCGCTTTCGGGACCGACCTGGCCCTGGACCCGGCGTCCAAGCAAAGCGTCTCCCTCACCCTCCGGGCCTCGCTGAATGGGGGCGAGGTGCGGGCCGGGCTTTCCCTGGGGTATCAGGCCCGGGGCATCGCGCTCCCGGCGGTCTTTTGAACCCGGGCCGGTTTTTGCGGGTTTTATGCGCCCGTGTTTCTGCCTTGATCGCGTGGGGCCTGTGCGGACCTCCCCGGACAGACCTGCAACTTAATGCGCTAAAATCCCGTTCAGGACGGCGTTTGTTCACGTTAATCCCGCGTCCTGGGGGGAGGACCCCAGGGTACTGTGCGCCCGGGCCTTCGCGGCGGTGTGGGTGGTCGTGGCGAGTGCATAAACGCGCCCGCCGGCCTTTAGGCCGGCGGGCAGTGAGGCTCGGGTTAGTCGCCCGCTTGGGGCGAGGGCGGGGTTTCGGGTTCGGCGCGGCCGTACAGGTTCACCATGATCACGTAGCTGACCAGGGTGGTGAAGACCGTACCGCCCAGAATGATCGTCCAGAGGACCGCGTTGCTCAGGCCCAGCTCTTCCTTCCACCCGGCGAGGGTGGTGGTGATGAAGAAGGCCAGAAGACCCAGGGTGATGCTGGTGCGCCAGGGGTGCTGGCTCGGGAGCTCCACGTAGCGCATCTTGGTCTTTCGGGTGTCAAAGAACGGAAGCAGCACCGCCACCAGCCCCAGCACGCCTGGGATGAGCACACCCCCGATGAACTCAGAGGTGATCATCGCGCCGCCGGGGAGGGAGATCTTCCAGGTGGAGGAGATGATCTGGAGGATCCCGTAGATCCAGAGGAAGTACCAATCCGGCTTGACCGCGGGCGTGGCCGCCGTGGGCGGACCGAAGGCCTCGATGGGGTGGGCGGGGAAGGCTCCGGCGATGAAGGCCACCACCGCGATGTAGAGGAAGAAGAGGATTGTCATCATCAGGGCCTGCTGCGGCCAGAGGGGCACCCCCAGGATCTTGCCAGGCGCGACGCGCTCGGCGTACTTGGGCTGGGTGTGCTTTTGCTTCACCATAATGAGCAGGTGCAGCCCGATGACCGCGGCGAGCGTGAGCGGTAGCCAGACCACGTGGATCGAGAAGAGCCGCGGGATGGAGTGCTCGGTGGGGAACTTCCCGCCGAACATGATCTGGGCGATCCACTCACCCACGTACGGGATGGAGGCGCCGATCCCATACCCGATCTTGGTCGCGGTCACGGCGTACGCGTCATAGGGGAGGGCGTAGCCGGTGAAGGCCGTGACGACCGAAAGGCCCAAAAGCCCCAGCCCCACGAGCCAGTTGATCTCCCGGGGTTTCTTGTAGGCGCCAGAGACCAGCACGCGCAGCATGTGCAGGAAGGCCGCCGCGATCATCACGTTCGCGGACCAGTGGTGCATGCTGCGGATCACCGCGCCGAAGGGGAGGGAGTCGATAAAGAGCACCGAGGCGTAGGCCGCGGGCAGCTTGCGCCCTTCCACCTCGATGATCCGCGTCGAGGGTTCGAAGTTCAGCGTGAGGAAGACCCCGGTCAGCACCAGCACCGCGAAGGCGAACAGGGTAATCTCGCCCAGGAAGAACGAGTGGTGGACCGGGAAGGCCTTCCGCATGAACTTCGCGTAGAAGCGGGAAAGGTCCAGGCGTTCATCCAACCAACGAACCATAGCCAGCCCCCTAAACCGTGCAGGTGCGGCAGTCGCCCCGGCCCGCGACCACGCCTACAGGACCGGTGAACTCGCCGTCCACCACGATCCGATCACCCTCGAGCCTAACCGGCAACGCAGGCAAGGGGCGGGGCGGTGGGCCGCCCACCACCTTCGCGTTCTGTTTCGGGTCGTACAATCCCTTGTGGCAGGGGCAGAGGAACCACGCCTTTTCGGATTCCCACTGGCTGACGGTGCACCCCAGGTGCGTGCACACCGCGGAGTAAACCACCACGCCGTCCGCGGCGTGCGGGCGCGTCTCCTCGTCCAGTTCATCCGGGTTGAACCGCGTGACGAGGAGTAGGTTGTTCACATCCCCCTTCTTCACCAGATCCGCTTGGGGGTCCTTAGGGTACGCGAGGACCGGCGGGCCGCCCAGGGGCACGTCCGCCAGGGAGAGCTCCGCCTCCGTTTCCGCGTGCACCAACCGGTCCCCCGGCTTCGGGGGCTCCTTATCCGGGGAGAGCTTCTCGATGGGTTTGAGGCTCGCGGTGACGGAGAGCGCGGAAGCCCCCACGATGCCCAGCGTGACGCTCACCCCGAGACTCGCCTGCAGGAACCGCCGACGCTGGATGAGCTTTTCGCGTTCTTCTTGCTCGTGAACGAGTTCTTCGTGCGACTTCGCCATTACCAGGGCACCTCCGAGTCCTCGTACTCCGTGAGGATCTCTTCGTCTTGGTAGAACTTCTTGTACATCACCAACAGCAGCGCGGCCACCAGGAAGATCGCGCTGAACAGCCCGCCCTCAAGCGCCGGAGCGGTGGTTTCGTTTTGCAGGTCGTACAGGATGAGCCGCGCAAAGAACCCCGAGAGGGCGACCGCGAGGAGGGAGAGCACGATCCCGATCACGTGCGTGTTCCCCGGGTCGGCCATCTTCCGGTGCGGGCGCAGCTCCTCCCCCTCGAGCCAGTTCGAGAGGTACCCGATCGCGCCGTACAGGAGGAACACGATCCCAAAGGCGATCAGGCCGATCTGCCCCACGGAAAGCTCCTCGCGAGCATGCCCTACGAGACGGGTGATGTACTGGCCGTCCAGGTAAGCCATCAGGAATAGGGCCACCGCGAAGAGGATAGAGAAGAAGGGGATGACCGTGTCATTGCGGTACATGCGACCTCCCTAGCGTTCCTGAGCGACCTGCTCCTCGCTGACGGGACCGAAGGCGTTCCCCCAGCTGTTGCGCACGTACGTGGCCACGGCCGCGACCTGGCGGTCGGAGAGCTGCCCGAAGCCCGGCATGGCGCCGTTGTAGGTGGTGCCCTTGACCTCGAGGGGCCCCTGCCGCCCGTTCAGGATGACCTTGACGACGTACGCGGCGTCCTCTAGGTTGGGGTTTTCCGCGAGGGGCGGGAAGGTGCCAGGGATGCCCTGCCCTTCAGCCTGGTGGCATCCGGCGCAGCTGGCGGCGTACACCTCGCTCCCTTCCTTTAAGAGCGCTTCGAGATTACCGGTATCCTCCTCCGGAGCGGCTGCGCCATCCTCGCTCGGGGGGAGCTCCTCCGGGGTCCCCCCGGTCACGCCCTTGGCCTCATCCACGCTCACCCCGCCGTAGGTGTTGCCCCAGGCGTTGCGGATGTAGGTCGCGATCGCGGCGAGCTCCTCAGCGCTGAACTGGTTGAAGGCCGGCATGCCGCCCCGGCCCTCGTAAATGGTCTTCAACACGGCCTCCGTGTCGGCGAGAGCCGGATTGCCCGCGAACTGCGGGGCGAACCCACCCACACCCTCCGCTCCGTGGCATGCAGCGCAGCTGCTCGCGTAGATGGTTTCGCCCTGCGCGAAGAGCGCCTCGTCCACCGGGGCTCCCTCCCCGACCGTCTCCTCCTGGGCCGCCTCGGCACTCCCGGCCACCTCGCTCACGATCGTACTGGAGAAGGAGCCGAAGGCGAACCACGCCCAGATGCCGCCCAGGATCAGGACGGTCGAGAGAAGGTACAGCATGGGGGAGACGCGCGCGCGCTCGATGGGCGCGTGGTAATCCCCCACCTTCACGTCGAACTCGAGCTTCCCGCGGACCTCTTCTCCCTCGCTCAGGCCTTCGATCGCCACGTCGGGCAGGTTGTCCACCACGAAGGGAACGATGCGTTCCTCGGTCTGCCCGTTTTTAAAATAGGTGACGATCCGCATCACGTGGTCGCCGTCCCGTAGGTTACGGGTGTCGAGCTCGACCTTAAACGGGGGTTCCGTCAGGACCTGCGTGGGCTCGGTTGCGTCGTCCAGGTAGATCTCGATCCGGTCGATCTTCGGGTTCATGCCGCCTCCTTGGTTTACCCGTGACCCTCAAAGGGCCGCCAAACTAGAGCCTACCGATCCGGGGTGCGTAAAGGCAACACTGCCCCACACTCTCCGTTAATCTACCGATTGAAAGGGGGGGTCAAATGTCCCAAGCTTCACGTAGTCGCCGCACCGAGGCGCGCACCCCCTCCGCGCCGCCTTGCACCTCGAGGGCCACCGTGCCCTCGAACCCGCGCAGCTCCTCGCGGAACTGGTGGAACGGGATCCGCCCCAACCCCAGCGCGAGGTGGTCGTCGCTCACGCCGTGGTTGTCGTGCACGTGCAGGTGAAGCAGCCGGCCCTCCATGGCCTGCAGGTACGCCGCGATCTGCTCGATGCCCCCTTGGATGAAGGCGTGCCCCAGGTCCAGGCAGAACCCGTAGCGGTCCCCAGCCGCCCGGACCAGGTCGGCGAGGGTCTCGGGGGCGTCGATGAAGACGTGGTACGAGGGCACCAGGTTCTCCACCGCGACGGGCACGGGCAGGGGGGTGAGGGCCTCGAGGGCGGCCCGCAGGCGCTCGAGCGCCGCCTCCACGACGAACGGGTGGCGCACGGGCACCATCCCGGTGTGCAGCACCCCCACGCGCGCGCCCACCGTGCTCGCGAACTCGAGCCCCTGTTGCACGCGCTCCACGCTCTGGCGCCACACCGCGGGGACCAGGCTCGCGAGGTTCAGATCCACGAAGGGCAGGTGCACCGTGAACCCCACGCCGGCGGCGCGGCCCATCTGGGCGAGCTCGCGAGCGGTGGGCAGCTGGGGGAACATCTCGTGTACGTCGTACTCGAGCTCTAGCGCGAGGCCGAGCTCGGCGGCGAGGTCGAAGGCCTCGCGGTAGTCCGTGATGCCGGCGGTAAAGGGCGAGAATCCAAGCTTCATAGGGCCTCCAAGGCTTTGCGTTGCGCTTCCTCCAGGGCTTTTCTCGGATCCATGCCGCCCTTCACGGCCTTCTCGAGGGCTTCCTCTAGGTAGGTGCGCCACACCGCGAAGTGCGGCGTGCGCGGGCGCGGCACGGCGAACTCGAGCTGCTCGAACGCGGCCTTACGGAAGGGGTTCTCGGCGTAGAAGGCTTCTAAGCGGGGCAGGACCGAGCGCCTGAGGGGAACGTAGAAGCTGGCCTGGACCCATTCGGCGATCTGTTCGGGTTGCATCAAAAACCGCCAGAACGCGACCGCGCCCCGGACCTGCTTGGGGCTCGCGCCTTTGAGGACCACGAGCTGCGCACCGCCTAAAGGCACCCGCCCCTCGGCCTCGCGAGGTACGGGGGCCACGCCGAGCTCGAAGGCGAAGGTGTACCGCTCCGCGGCGGGCCAGTTCGCGATCGAAGCGAAGACCATCATGCCCTTGGTGCGCACGAAGTCCAGCTGGGCGAACTGCGCTTCGGCTAGGTTCCGCGGGATGGCCGCGCCCTCGCGGGCGAGGCGCACCAGCATCTCGAGGGCCGCCACCGCCTCAGGGGAGGTGAAGTTCGGCCGGCCGTCCGGCGTCACCAGGCTCCCGCCCCGGCTCGTGACCATGGCCTCGAAGGTCCAGGATTCCAGCACCGCGATGTACCCCTTGCTGCGCCGGTTCGTGAGCCGCTCGGCCGCGCGGACGAAGGCCGTCCAGTCCCGGGGCGCCTCGAGGCCCAGCGCGCGGAAGGCGTCAGCGTTGTAGAAGAGGACCGGGGTGGAGGTGTTGAAGGGCAGGCCGTAGCGCGTACCGTCCACCACCCCGTACGCCCAGGCGGCGGGGTAGAAGTCGCGGATGAACTCGGGGGGGAGGTCCTCGAGGTACGCGTCGAGGGGAACGGCCCGGCCCTCGGCGACCAGGCGGGGGAAGAAGGCGAGCTCGGCTTGGAAGAGAACGGGTTGGCTGCCGGTGCGGAGGGCTGCGACGAGCTTGCTCTCGCCCTCGCGGTAATCGCCCAGGAACCGGGGCACGACCCGGTAGGCCGGCTGGCTTTGGTTGAAGGCTTGGGCGAAGCGCTCGATCGCGCGGCCGGCCGGCCCGTCCATCGAGTGCCAGAACGGGATCTCCACCTGGGCGAACCCTAGGCCCAGCCCCACCAGGATCCAGACTACGCTTCGCATCGTCACCCCCTCATCCCTTCAGGCTAGCCTCGAAGGTTTCCATGATTCTACGCTCAAACGCGAGGAAGACCAGGGCGAGCGGCAGCGTGCTGAGGAGCGCGGCGGCGGAGAGCAGCCCCCAGTCCGCCGGGTAGCGCCGGGCGAGGTCGCTGATCCAGACCTGGAGGGTCCAGTACGCTTCGCCCACCATCACCCGGGGGTAGAGGACCAGGTTCCAGTGCGCGGCGAAGGCGAGCACCCCCGCGGCGACGAGGCTTGGGTACGCGAGCGGCAGAACCACCCGCCTGAGCACCACGCCTTCGCTCGCCCCATCAAGGCGCGCGGCCTCCACGACCTCCCACGGCACGCCCTTTAAGCCCTGGTACAGCAGGTACACGGTCAAGGGACTCGCTGCAAACGGAAGCACCAGTGCCCCAGGGGTGTCGAGGAGGTGCAGGCGTTGTAGTACGCCGTATAGGGGCACGATCAGCATCTCCCCGGGGATCGCGAGGAGGGCCAGGAACACCCCCAGCACCGGCGCGCCCTCTCTTAGGGCGTACGCTGCGGGCAGGCCGGTCAACAGCTGCAGTACAGTGGCGAGGCCGCTCACCGCGAGGGAGAAGCCGAGCCGCTCCCAAAACCCTTCTGCCGCGAGGGCCCGGACGTTCTCCAAGCTGAACCCGAACCCGCTCGTCAGATCCCCGGAATACACGATCTCGGGCGGGAGGAACGCCGCGTACGCCATCCAGAGGAAGGGCAGCATGACCGCGAGTACGAGCACCCCTACGAACACGTGCCTCATCGTCCCTCCAGAGCGCGCGCCTGGGCGTACGCGGCTGCGAGCGTCACCACGAGCAGCGCGACGGTGGCGGCCGCGGCGTACCCCAGGCGGAACTGCTCGAACCCCACCTCGTAGATGAAGTACCCCAGGACCCGCGTCGAGCCGAACGGCCCCCCGCGCGTCAACAGGAAGACCGCCACGTAGGACTGCAGGGTCAGGATCGTGCCCACCACGACCAAAAAGGCTACCGCGGGGCGCAACAGGGGCAGCGTCACGAACCGCAGCGCCTGCGCCGGGGTGGCCCCGTCCACGCGGGCGGCCTCGAGGAGCTCCGGAGGGATCGCTTTGAGGTGCGCGGAGACCACGAGCACCCCGTACCCCAGGTGCCGCCACAGGGTGAAGGCCACGACCATCACGAGGGCCCACCCCGGTTCGCGGTCCCAGGGCGGCACCGGGACGAAGGCCGCGAGGGCTCCGTACTCCGGCACCGCGAGCGTGTACCACGAGACCGCGGCCGCCCCGACCGTGACCAGTCCCGGCAGGAAGAGCAGGGCCTTCACCGGCCGCTCGTAGGGCTGGCCCTCGAGGGCGAGCGCCGTGGCGAGCGAGAGGAGGATCAGGCTGGGCAGGGTCAGGCCCGCGAAGGCCAGCGTGACCTTGAGGCTCTGCCAGAACGCGGGGTCCATGAGTAGGGCGCGGTAGTTTGCAAACCCCACCGGCACCGGAGGCGAGAGGCCCGACCAGTCCCAGCTGGCGAAACGCACCACCTCGAGGAAGGGATACAGGGCGAACCCCCCCAGCACCAGGAGGCTGGGGCTCAGGCTCCAAGCCCACGCAGGCCTGAACCTACCAGAGGTAAAGGAGGCTCGCGCGGAACGCATACCGATCGCTGGTGGCGACCTCGAGGGCCAAGGGATCGAGGTACGCTCGGAGGCCGAGTCCGTAGCTCACGTGCACGCCGCGGAAAAACCCCAGCCCGGCCGTGGCGCTCAGCACCGCCTCCCCAAGGTCGAGGCTCGCGACCGGCCCGAGATGCGCGCCGAACGCGTTCGCCTCGAGGCGCACCTCGCTCGCGAGACCCACCGCGGCAAAGGTGTCGGCGAGGGTCAAGCTGGGGAGGAGGAGGGCTTTGAAGGCGAGCTGCCCTTGGGGGTTGGGGGCGAACACCACCTCCCCGTCCAGTCCGGTGTCGAGTCCCATGGGCGCGAAGGGCAGCACGAGGCCGAACTGCACGGCCGCTCCGTTCGCGGCGACCCCCGCGCCCGCGTAGGTTTCGGGAAACGCCGGGGCTTGCGCGAGGGCGAGCCCCAGCACGAGTACCAATAGCGCACCCAGCCGTTTCATCCCCACCTCCCGAGATGGCCTGAGCGTATCATAGCAGCTTTAGGTGCGTAGGGCCGTTGCCTATGGAGGGGGTGGGGGCAAAATAGGAGCATGGCGCATCCCCTTTACTTCCCCGAGGATCCCCCCCCGTCCGAGGCGCGCCCCGTCCCCACGCTGCCCCTGGTGATCGTGGTGGGCCTCACGGGAGTGGGGAAGAGCACCCTCCTTGGGCACCTGGGTTACCCGTGCCTCCCTAACCGGCGCGCGGTGGTGGACCGGTACATCCTGCCCCGGATGGGGGCCGGCTCCACCCCGGACCGCGCGGCGCGCTTCGCCCTCACGCGCGCCTACCGCGCGCGCTGGCCTGGCGGGATCGCGCACGCCCTCGCCCAAGGCTGGACCGTGCCCGCCTGGCCCCTCGTCTTCGACGGGCTGCGGGGGGAGGCCGAGGTGGCCTACGCCCACGCGCACCTACCCCGGGCGCGCTTCGTGGTCCTCGAGGCTCCGGACCTCGTGCGCCTCGAGCGCCTCGTGAGCCGGGGGGAGGCGTTTGACCGGGTGCGGCTTCCGGAGGGCGGCCCGGCGGACCTCCAGGCGCTCGCTGCGGGGGTGCTCGAGCCGCACGAGCTCGAGGCCGCCCTCGCCTGGCCCGTGCCGCGCGTGGTGCTCCGCGAGAAGCTCGCGATCGTCGCGGAGGAGCGCCGCAACTACGATCCCAGCGGACCCCGGCGGGTCCTCGCGGGCTCGGACCGGGCCCTCTTTCTGGACACCACGGCGCTCAGCCCCCAAGAGGCCGCGCGCCGCGTGCAGGCGTGGGTGGAGGGGCGGGATGCCTAGCGTGCAGCGCGTGACCCTCCGGCCCTTCCGCTTGCCGTTGCGCGGAGCGCTGCGCTGGGGGCGCGCGAGCGAGATCCGGGCCATGGAGCACCTCCTCCTCGAGGTCACGCTCTCGGACGGCTCTCTTGGCCGCGCGGAGATCCCCCCGCGCCCCACGATCTACGGGGAGACTCCCGACACGATCCGAGCGGCGATCGCTTACCTCGAGCCCCGGCTGGTGGGGGTGGAGATCGAGGACACCGAGGCCCTCCAACAGGCCCTGGCGGCCCTGCCAAACCACCCCACCGCGCGGGGTGGGCTGGATATCGCGCTCTGGGAGGCGCGCGCCATGGCGCGCGGGGTGCGCCTAGAGGACCTCCTGCCGCCGGCGAAGGCGCGCGTGCGCGTCAGTTACATCCTGGGGATCGCGGACCTCGAGGAGATGCTCCGGGACGCGCAGCGCGCGTACGCGGCGGGGGTGCGGGTCTTTAAGGTCAAGGTCGGCCGGGACCTCGAGCAGGACCTGGAGCGCCTTCGCCGCTTGCGGGAGGCTTTTCCGGACGTGGCGTTGTACGCGGACGCGAACGAGACCCTCACACCGGAGAACGCGGCGCGGTACCTGGAGGCTTGGGCGGCGGCCGGCCTCCTGTACGTGGAGGAGCCCTTGCCCATCGAGCGCGTCACGGCCCGGCGAGCCCTGCGGCAGCGGGGGATTCTGCCTCTGATCGCGGACGACTCGTGCTTCACCCCGCGGGACCTCGAGCGGGAGCTCGAGCTGGACACCTTCGACGTGCTGAACCTCAAGCCCGCCCGTACGGGGTTCACGACGAGCCTGGCGATGCTCGCCCGGGCCCGCGCGGCGAAAAAGCGCGTCATGGTGGGTTCGCAGGCCTCCTCGAGCTTTGGGGCGTACCACGCGGCCTTCGTCGCCTTCCAGGCGGGGGTGGACGAGCCCAGCGAGCTGGCCTTCCACCTCAAGGCGGAGGGCGCGTTCCTCGAGTTTCCTCCGTTCCGGGAGGGGTGGTTGTACTGGGCGGATCTTGCGCGGACTCGCTTCGACCCGGAGGCCTTCGCGCGGTACGCACTCTAGAGCGTGTATGCAGGCCGACGGCATGCCGGAGGGACGCCGGTTAACGTAAGGACATGCGAGCCGAACGCCGATCCCCGCACTTCCCCTTGGGGGGGTGGGTGGCGTTTCGGGAGGCGTGGCTCGACCGCATCGCGGGCGTGCGGCCCGGGGACGTGCTGAACCCCGCGGTCTACGGGCTGGAGGCGGTGCCCGCCCTGGCCGTTGCCGCGGGACTGAAGCGGGTGGGGAACCGCTTAAAGGCCGAGGTCGTGGACGCGAGTGGGCGCCGCGTGGATTGCCGCAGGCTTCGCGCCAACCCGGCCTACGCCGAGCTGCGGGCGGTATGGACGCCCCGGCTGTGCGGCTTGGACCTGGACGGCCTCGAAACGCGCGAAGCGCGAACGGCGTTCTGGATCAACGTGTACCACACGCTGGCCATCGACGCGGTCATCGCCTTCGGCCTCGAGCGCACGCGCGTACGCAGCGGGTGGGATCTGCTGCGCTTTTTTCGACGTGCCGCCTACCGGGTTGGCCGGTACCGGTACAGCCTCGAGGATATCGAGCACGGCCTGTTAAGAGCGAACCGCGGCAGCCCGTTCCTGCCCGGCCCGCAGTTCGGTCCGGGGGACCACCGCCGCCGCTACGCTTTGGCGGCGGTGGATCCCCGCGTGCACTTTACCTTGAACTGCGGAAGCCGCTCCTGCCCACCGATCGGGGTGTACGACCCGGAAGGGCTGGACGCGCAGCTCGAGGTGGCCGCGGCGAGCTTCGTGCGGGAGGAGGTGCGGCTGGATCCCGGGCGGCGCCGCGTGCTGCTCTCGCCGCTCTTCCGGTGGTACCTCGGGGATTTCGGAGGACGGGCGGGGCTGGTGCGCTTCCTCCTCAGGTACCTGCCCGAGGGGGAGGCGCGCGACTGGTTCGCCCAAAACCACCTGCGTCTTCGGTGGCGCTTCACCCGGTACGACTGGGGGGTTAACGTTTGGGGGGCGGCGGAACCGGTGGCGTAGGCGTGCCCTTGGGGGCGGCGGCGTATTGCCGTTGGGCCAGCCGAATCAGCCCGTACAGGCCCACGGCCAGCACGAGGAACCCGTAGGGCAGCAGGTCGGGGTGCGGCGCGAGGCTGAACGCCGCGGGGACGAGCGTGCTCCCCAGAGCGCCCGCGTAGAACATCTGACCCACCAGCTGGTGCCCGAACCGCTCCTGCACCAGGGCGAAGACCGTGCCGAACAGGGGGCCGTAAAAAACCCCGGCGAGTGGGAAGAGCACGGCGAGGGGCGGCGCGAGGATCAAGGCGAGGACCAGCACGGACGCGCCCATCAGTACGGCCAAGGCCCGCAGGGGGGCTCGAGCCACGAACGGCGCGAGCAGCACGCGCCCTAGCGTAAGCCCGCCCCAGTACAGGGAGAGCAGGGTTCCTGCAAGGGCCGCCTCTCGGCCCAGGTATGCCAGGTACGCGCCGCTCCAGGTGGCGAGGGCGCCCTCGAGGCCCGTGTACACCAGGACCGCGAGGAGCAGCGTTCCCGCGCCTCGAGGCCGCGCGCCCGTGGGAGCGGTGGGCTTGGCGGTTACCCTGGGCGCACCCCATACGAGGCCCACCCCGACGAACGCCAGCGCGGCGAGCAGCATGAACACCGTCCGCCAGGGCAAAAACGCCGCCAGGAACGGGGCGCTCATCGCGCCCAGCCCGAACGCGGCGTTCACCAGGTTGAGCGCCAGGACCCGGCGGTGCTTGAAGAGCTCCCCCACGAGGCTGTTCCCGTGCACGTTCATGACGCCGTTCCCAAACCCCAGGGCTGGGGCTGCGGCCAGAACCCAGGCGAACTCCCGGGCTTGCGCGGCGAGAAGGAACCCGCCGGCCGTGAGGCCCAGGGCCAGGGGCATGAGGGGGTGGCGGCCGGGCAGGCGGGAGGCCAGGGCGATCCCCGCCACGAGGCCGGCGAGGAGCAGGTTAAAAAACAGGCCGACCTCGCGCCGCACCTCGAACTCCGCGATCCATTGCGAGAGCACCGCGCCCGGCGTGGCCACGATCGCGCCGACCATGAGCAAGCCAAGGAAACTCCCCAGGGTAAAACGCACGCGCGTCACCCCCCGAGTTTAACCACACCCCCCGCCCCCGTCCACTGTAGGGTGGAAGGGATGCTGGCCAAGACGCGGACCTTCACCCTATATGGAATCGAGGCATATCCGGTCACGGTCGAGGTGGACGTCTCCCCGGGCCTCCCCGGGTACACCGTGGTCGGCCTGCCCGACACGGCGGTCCAGGAGTCGCGCGACCGCGTGCGCGCCGCCCTCAAGAACAGCGGCTTCCCCTACCCCCAGGCGCGCATCGTGGTGAACCTCGCGCCCGCCGAGCTGAAAAAGGAAGGACCCCGCTACGACCTGCCCATCGCCCTGGCCCTCCTGGCCGCCCAGGGGGTGCTGCCCCTCGAGGCCCTCGAAGGGTATGCCATCGCGGGGGAGCTCGCCCTGGACGGCCAGCTGCGTCCCATCACCGGCGCGGTCAACCTCGCCCTCGGCGCGCTCGCTGCGGGGGTCCCCCGCCTCGTGCTGCCCCCCGGTTCCGCCCAGGAGGCCGCGCTTGTGGGGGGCCTCGAGGTCTACGCGCCCAAGAGCCTCGCCGAGGCCGTCGCCTTCCTCGCCGGGGAGGCAGCGCTCGAGCCGGTCCGTCCCCCGGAGGCCCTCGAGGCCCCTGGGGAGGTCCTGGACCTCGCGGACGTGCGGGGGCAGGCCAAGGCTAAGCGGGCCCTCGAGATCGCCGCGGCGGGCGGGCACCACCTGTTGATGGTGGGAACGCCCGGCTCGGGAAAGACCATGCTCGCGCGGCGGCTGCCCTTTCTGTTGCCGCCCCTTTCGCGTGAGGCGGCCCTCGAGGTGACCCGCATCCACTCCGCCGCGGGGCAGTCGGTCCGGGGGCTCATGACCGTGCCCCCGTTTCGCGCGCCGCACCACACAGTCTCCGAGGCGGGCCTGATCGGTGGGGGGTCCATTCCTAAGCCGGGCGAGGTCTCCCTCGCGCACCGCGGCGTCCTGTTTTTGGACGAGATGCCCGAGTTCTCCCGGCGGGCGCTCGAGGTGTTGCGCCAGCCTCTCGAGGACGGGACGGTCACGGTCGCGCGGGCTCGGGCGAGCCTCACGTTTCCCGCGCGGTTCTTGCTCGTGGGGGCGATGAACCCCTGCCCGTGCGGGTGGTACGGGGATCCGGAACGCCCCTGCACCTGCTCGCCCGTGCAGCGCCAGCGGTACGCGGGGCGGATCTCGGGGCCGTTGTTGGACCGGTTCGACCTGGTGGTTGAGGTGCCGCGCCTGACCGCGCAGGAGCTCGCGCGGGCCCCAGAGGGGGAGCCCACGCGGACGGTGCGCGCGCGGGTCATGGCCGCGCGGGAACGGATGCTCGAGCGGCAGGGAAAGCCTAACGGGGAGCTCGTGGGCCGGGAGCTTCGGGAAGCGGTGCGCCTTACGCCGGGCGCCGAGGGGCTTCTCGTCGCCGCCGCGCGAAAACTCGCCCTGACCGGCCGGAGCTACGACCGCGTGCTGCGCGTGGCCCGCACCGTCGCGGACCTCGCGGGAGCTGCGCGCGTCGAGGAGGCCCACGTGGCCGAGGCCCTCACCTACCGCCGGAGCCTGCTTTAAGCTGGAAGGGATGCGGCTGATCGTCGTGGGGTCCGGGGGGTCGCAGCCCACCCCCAAGGCGGGGTGCGCTTGCCGGGTGTGTACCGCCGCGCGTCGCTTTGGGGGGCGGCACCAGCGCGCGGGGCCGAGCCTGTACGTGCACGAGGGGGCGGTGCTGATCGACACCCCCGAGGAGATCAACGCCCGCCTCGTCGCGCTGGACCTCGCGCCCCAGGCGGTGTTCTGGACGCACGCGCACCCCGACCACGCGGCGGGGATGCGGGTGATCGAGTTTCTCGCGCAGGCCCGCGGGCGGCCGGTGCGGGGGTACGTGCCGCACGAACTGTACCCGGAACTCATGCGGCGCTACCCCCTCGAGCACATGGCGCGCCGGGGCTGGCTCGAGGTCACGCGGTTCGCTCCGGAACGGCCGCTCCAGGTTGCGGGGCTGCGCTGGATGGCGCTAAGGCACGCGGAGGAGGAGCCCATCTACAGCTACGTGATCGAGGGGGCGGCCGGTCGGGTCCTGTACGCCCCGGATCACTACCAAACCTTGCCCGTGCCCGAGGGGCGGTTCGCCCTCGCGGTCCTCCAGGTGCCGCGCCTGCCGCAGGCGGCCCTTCCCGCGCCGCTCCCGCCAACGCACCCGGCCTTCCGGCGCTTCAAGGCCTGGGAGGCGGTGCTCGAGGAGTGGCGGGGGAAGACCGACCGTCTGGTGTTCACGCACCTGTACGAGGCCATCGGGTTGCTGCCCGAGGAGTACGACCGCCTGGCGCGCACGGCTGGGGACTGGGTGGGCTTCGCGCACGACGGGATGGCGCTCGAGCTCGGGGAGGAGGCGGATCCCCTGGCCCTCTTCGAGGCGTTCCGCGCGCGCCAGGAGGAGATCGCGCGGCGGTACGCGCACGACCCGCGGCGCATGCGCGAGGAGATGCGGAAGCTGCTCGCGGACCCCGTGTACCAGCGGCTCAAAAAGGGGTTTCGTCGGGGGTCGTAGCGTCACGCCTCGCCTGGAGGGCCGGCCTCGGGATCGGCCCCCTCCGGCTCGCGCCAGACCTGTTTGACGCGCGCTTTGAAGAGCTGCTGGAGCTTACGGACCGCGGGGTGCTCCAGCAGGTCCTCCCGCTGCGCTTCTTCTTCCGGAGCATCCAGCGTGGCCCGGGCGTCCTCCTCCGGCGGGGGCGGGGTGCGGGGCGGTTGTGGGGGCGTTTCGGGAGGCTCGGCGTCTGGGCTAGGGGGCGGGTCAGCCGGCGGGGGGGGTGGCTGATCCGCCGCTTTTTTTTTGCGTGCGGGGGTGCCCTGGTGCACGAGCGCGACCTCGAGGCCCAGCTCCTGCTGCACGAGCTGGGCGATCGTGGCTTCGTGCCGCTGGGCGTTCTCGTAGTGGAAGCGGTACGGTTCGGGGAAGACCAGGACCAACCGGTCCGCCTCCAGGTGCGGCCGGGCCTCGCGCACGAAGGCCCGCAGCGTGGGCTTGAGTTGAGCGAGGATGGCGCGCCAGGCTTGCGTGAGGTCCGCGGTCCTTTGGGGCGCGGGGTCGTTGGGCGCGGGCGTGGGGGGCGGGTCCGGTGCCCGCCGGCGCGGTGGGGACCGAGTGGGGTCGAACTCCGGCGGGGGCGGCGGGGCGGGGGGGGCGGCCTCCGGCGGGGATGCGGCGTGCATCGCGCGGTAGGCCTTCAACAGCCCCAGCTCCAGGGTGAACGGGTTGTCGCGCCGGAGCAGGCGTTCCGCGTGCTCGTCCAGCGCGCTTAAGGCCGCGATCACCTGGGCCTCGTTCGCTGCGAGGTCCGGCCCCGAGCCTAGGCCCAGCCGGGCATACAGCCCGCTCCGCAACGCCTCGGCCACCTGCTCGGTCAGGGTGCGGGCCGAGTAGCCCTCGCGGTACAGCTGCCGGGCCTCGGCGAGCGCCTGCTCGATCGCGCCGCGCGCCAGGGCCTCCGCGAGTTGCTGGATCCGGTGCTGGGGGGGCAGGCCCAACGCAGCCTCCGCGTCCGCGAGGGTGACGGGGTTCTTGCCGAGCGCGAGGAGGCGGTCCAGGATGCTCTCCGCGTCGCGCATCGCGCCGTCCGCCATCCGCGCCACGAGGGCCAGGGCCTCGGGGGCGATCTCGAGGCCCTCCGCCCGCGTGATCTGCTGGAGTTTTCCCGCGATCTCCTCTTCGGTAAGGCGACGGAAGCGGAAGTGTTGGGTGCGCGAGAGGATGGTGGGCGGCATGCGTTCGGGTTCGGTGGTCGCGAAGATGAAGATCACGTGCGGCGGGGGCTCCTCAAGGGTTTTGAGGAGCGCATTGAAGGCGCTTTTGGACATCATGTGCGCCTCGTCCAGGATGAAGACCTTCCTTGCGCTCTGGATGGGGGCGAGCAGGATGCGCTCGCGGAGCTCGCGCACGTCCTCCACCGAGTTGTTGGAGGCCGCGTCGATCTCGAGAACGTCCGGGTGCCGCCCGTCCCGTACGGCAAGGCAGTTCTCGCACGCTCCGCAGGGCCGAGCCTCCGGCGCAGCCTGGCAGCCCACGCTCATCGCGATGAGCCGAGCGGTGGTGGTCTTGCCCACGCCGCGCGGGCCGCTGAAGAGGTACGCTTGCGCGAGCCGGTCGGTGCGGATCGCGTTCTGGAGGACCTCCTTCACGTGCTCCTGGCCGACGACCGCGTCGAAAGTGACGGGCCGGGCCCTGCGGTAAAGGGCGCTCATCCCCCTCCATCATAGGGGATGCACGCGTGACCGGGGGGATGCGGGAAAGCAGCGTACCATAGGGAGAGAGGGGGGCGTATGGGTTTGCTCGAGTTCGCCCGACCGGACGTGGTGACCGTTCCGCCCAGCGCGAGCGTGGCGGACGCCGCCCGCCTCATGGCGGACATCAACGTGGGCAGCGTGGTGGTGGTCGAGGGGCTCCGGCCGGTGGGGGTGCTCACCGACCGGGACATAACGGTGCGGGTGGTGGCGGAGGGGCTGGATCCCGAAGCGACGCCGGTGCGGCGGGTCATGACGCCCGACCCCGTGACGCTCGGAGAGGAGCTGAGCCTTTTCGAGGCCCTCGAGGAGGTGAAGGACAAAGCGATTCGCCGCTTTCCGGTGGTGGACCCGGAAGGGCGGCTAGTGGGGATCTTCACCCTGGACGACGTGCTGCACCTGCTGGGCCTCGAGATGGCCGCGGTGGCGCGCATCATCGGCGGGTAATAAAGCGGCTTTGGCTTGTGGAGGGCGCGGAGCGGCCGCGCCCTCGAGCGCCTTGAGGGCTGTATTGCCTCGCGGAAAGCGCTGAAGGGGCTCCCGCAACCTGTTGTAGGGGGAAAAACCCCCGGCTGCCCGACGGCACCCGACCCTCACCGCTTAGGGCTGCTTCCTTCCGGACCTGACCCGGTTCACGGCGGGCCGCCGCGTCGGACCGGGGGCGAGGAGTAGTCTACCACATCCCTCATATACTTGGGTTATGCGGAACGCGGTCCGAGCCTCCGAGGAGGCGAGCCTCGAGGCGATCGACTTGACCAAGCACTACGGCCGAAGACCGGTACTGGAAGGCGTGCACCTCGCCCTGCGTCCCGGTGAGGTCTACGCCCTGGCGGGTCCGAACGGCTCGGGCAAGACCACCCTGATCCGGCTCGTGACGGGCCTCGCGTACCCCACGCGCGGCAAGGTGCTGATGCTCGGCCAGAACATCCACGAGGAAGGGTACCGCGCACGCCGGTACCTGGGCGCGGTGGTCGAGGCCCCCGCGGCCTTCTACGGGTACCTGACGGGCCGGGTGAATCTCGAGCGCCTCGCGTGGCTCAGCGGACTGAGAAACCCGCACCGGCGCATCCGCGAGGTGCTGGCCCGGCTCGAGCTCTTGTCGGTAGCGGACCGGCCGGTCGGGAGTTACTCGCTGGGACAGCGACAGCGGCTGGGCCTCGCCGCGGCGATCCTCGCTGAGCCGAAGGTGCTCGTTTTGGATGAACCCACGAGCGGCCTGGACCCCTTGGGGATCCAGCTGGTGCACGAGATCCTCGCGGAGCAGGCCGCCGCGGGCACGGCGGTCCTGCTCTCCACGCACCACCTGCGCGAGGTCTCGGGGTACGCGCACCGCGTGGGGATCCTGGGGGGCGGCCGTTTGCTGGACGAGGTGCGCCTCGCGCCCGACGCGCCCCGGTACCGCCTGCGCGTGAGCGAAGCCTCGCGAGCCGCGGCGTACCTCGAGACCTTCCCTGGGGTGCGGGAGGTGCGCTTGCGCGGGGAGTGGTTGATCCTCGAGGGAGAGGTCGAGGAGGCGGTGAAGGTCCTGGTGCGGGACGGGTACCGGGTGCACGAGGTGACGCGGGACTACTTTGATTTGTACGAGTACTATCGGGAGCGGGTGCAGCATGCGTAGGTTCGTCGTGTGGGAACTCGGGAAGCTCGCGCACCTGCGTTCGGTGCGCCTGGGGCTGGGTGCGGCCCTGCTGCTGCCGATCCTGTGGTCGCTCGCCCCGGGCTTACAGCAGGTGTACGGGCTGGTGCTCGTCTCCGGGTGGCAGGTACCGGCTCTAGCGCTGTTGGCGGGCATGGAGTTCCTCTTCCCCTTCCTGGTGGCCATGACCGCGGCCGAGGTGCTGGGCGCGGAGGTCAGCGCGGGCACGCTCAAGCCCTTGTTGCTCCGCCCCCTCTCGCGCGCGCACCTGATCCTCGTGAAGCTCCTCGTGGTCCTCGCCTACCCCTTCCTGCTGCTCGCGGCGAGCCTGGCGGGGGGGGTGCTGGCCGGGGTACCGCACGGGTTTGCGGGCTTCTTCGGCGGCACGGGGCTCGGCCCTGGGGGGTTCGCTGGGGTAGGGTTCCTCACCCCGGCCGCGGCCTTCACCGAGATCCTCCGCGCCTACCTCCTCGCGGGCGCGACCCTGTTGCCGATCGGGGCCCTCGCCCTCCTCTTCGCGGTGGTCTTCCTCTCCACGACCGCGGCGGCCCTCAGCACCGTGGCCACGGTGTTGCTCATGCGAATGCTTGTGGTCTTCCCAGCCCTCACCCCCCTCCTCCTCACCACCTACCTGGACCTGTACCTGCGCCCGGAAGACTGGGGGCTTGGGGTCAGCCTCCTCTTGATCTACACGATCGGATTCGGGCTCTTGGCCGTGTTTTTCTTTGAACGAAAGGACGTGTAACCATGGGCGAACTCACCCACTTCAAGGATGGCCGGCCACGGATGGTGGACGTGACCCAAAAACCCGCCACCCACCGCACCGCCACCGCCGAAGCGCGCGTGAAGCTCACCCCCGAGGCCGCCCAGGCCCTCGAGGCGGGCGGGGTCGGCAAGGGCGACCCGCTTGCCGTGGCGCAGCTCGCGGGCATCTTCGGCGCTAAGAAAACCGCGGAGCTCATTCCCCTCTGCCACCCCCTCCCCCTCACGGGGGTGGAGGTGCGGCTCGAGTTTCGCCCCGAGGTGCCGGAGGTGTACATCACCGCGACGGTGCGCACCAAGGCCGAGACCGGCGTGGAGATGGAGGCCTTGACCGCCTGCGCGGTCGCGGCGTTGAACGTCTACGACATGCTCAAGGCGAGCTCGAAAGCCCTCGAGATCACGGACCTGCGCCTGTTGCACAAGGCGGGCGGCAAGTCCGGGGAGTGGCGGCGGGAAGGGTAGGGCCGTGGCGGACCCGTACGGCTGCTGGGTGGTGCGGGTGCCGGAGGAAGCGGGTGCTGAAGGCCCGCTCGCCGGCCTCCGGTACGCGGTAAAGGACCTCTTCGACGTGGCCGGGCCACCACCGCGGGAAACCCTGAGTTCGCCGCCTGGCGTGGCTTGCCCCGGCAGGACGCCTGGGCGGTCCGGGCCCTGCGGGAGGCTGGGGCGGTGCTCGTGGGGAAGACGCACCTGCACGAGCTCGCCTACGGCATCACCGGGATCAACCCCCACTACGGCACGCCCAAAAACCCGCGCGTGCCGGGCGGAATCCCGGGCGGTTCGAGCTCCGGCTCGGCCGTCGCGGTCGCGGCGGGGCTCGTGGACTTCGCGCTGGGCACGGACACCGGGGGCTCGATCCGCGCCCCCGCTTCGTTCTGCGGGATCTACGGGTACCGCCCCACGCACGGGCACATCCCCGAGGACGGCGTGGTGCCCCTCGCGTCTTCCTTCGACACCGTCGGGGTCTTCGCGCGGACCCCCGGGGTGCTCCGGCGAGTGGCCGAGGTCCTGCTCCGCCCCCCCGTCCCTTCGGGGACCAGGGCCTTGAAGCGCGCCTGGATCGCGCAAGACGCGCTCGAGCGCGTGGAGCCCGAGGCCGCCGCGGCAGTGCGGCGGGTCGCGGACGCCCTCGAGGCGCGGGGGATTGAGGTGCGCGAGGTCACGCTGGACGCGCTCGAGGCCATCCACGCTGCGCAAAGCGCGCTCCAGGGCGCGGAAGCGTGGGCGGTGCACCAGGCGTGGCTCGAGGCCCGCCGCCCGCGGCTGGGGCCGGACGTGGCGCGGCTCCTCGAGATCGGCCGGCAGCGCAGCGCTGCCGAGCTGGGCCGGGCCTCGGCGGAACGCGCGCGGCTCACCCACGCCCTGGACCGCCTCGTGGGGGAGGCGGCCGTGCTGCTCCTACCCGCCGCGCCGGGGGTGGCCCCTCAGGTCGCGGCCCTCGAGGACCCCGAGGTGGCCCGGGCGTTCCGCGCCCGGATTTTGCCCCTCATGAACCCCGCGAGCCTCGCGGGGCTGCCGGTGGTGGTCGTGCCGGCCGCGCCAGAGGGGGCGCCGCCGGTGGGCGTGCAGCTCGTGGGGCCTAGGGGAAGCGACCGGGCGCTGCTGGCCCTGGCGGAACGGCTTTGGGGCTAAGGGCGATGCTGGGCCCGCTGTCGCGGCCGCCATGGAGGCGTTTTTCTGAGCGCCGCCCGGGCCCCCGGGCCCGTGCCGTTAGGCGTCGACATACCGCTTTTGAGGCTAGCGGGTGGACTCCTCCTGCACCAGCTCCCAGGTGTTGCGGAAGTGCACCACGCTGGTCAGGTTGAGGGCCGTCATCACCACGATGATCCAGCCGCCCAGAGCAAACCCCAGCCCTATAAGCATCCACACGGCCCACAGAAAGAAAAACCCCGCGCCCGACAGGCGCCTGCCCGGAGGTAGGACCAGATAACCGCTGCCAGCGATAAAGAAGTTAAGCACCAAACCGATCCAGTACATACGCACCTCACTCCCTCCCCCAGGGAGTAGACTCATATCCTGTATCCAAAACCTACTTTCTTATACCCTATCCAAAACCTAGTGTATACATCAATAGTGCGCAGGGGAGAACGGGACCCCTCGCTAAACGCCCCGGCCGCAACGCCCCATGGGGTCAGTAGACCCGGCCCCGGGACCACCCCGCGAGGACGCGTTGCCTCCAGGCCGCGTACCGCGTTTGGGGGACGAGGGCCACGATCGCGCCGCCGAACCCGGCCCCGGTGAGCCGCGCGCCGAGCGCCCCCGCCTCGAGCGCCAGCGCGACGAGCGCGTCGAGCTCGGGGGTGCTGACCTCGAACGCGTCCCGCAGCGAGGCGTGCGAGGCCAGCATGAGCGCCCCGAAGCGCGCGGCGTCCCCGCGCTTTAAGGCCTCGAGGCCCTCCAGGACCCGGGCGTTCTCGGTGATCACGTGCCAAGCTCGCCGGTCGAGCGGTGCAGGCAGGGCCTCGAGGCGCGAACGATCCGCGGGGGTGAGGTCGCGCAGGGCCGGGACGCCGAGCGCCTGAGCGGCGGCCTCGCACTCGCTGCGGCGCTGGTTATACCCGGCCTCCGCGAGGCGGCGGGGGACGCCGGAGTCCACCACCGCGACGCGCACCCCTGCGGGGAGGGGGATGTGCGCGACCTCGAGGGTGCGCGTGTCCAGGAAGAGCGCGTGGCCCGGCCGGCCCAGGCTGGCGACCATCGGATCCATCACGCCGCAGCGCACCCCCACGTAGGTCGCCTCGGCCTGCTGCGCGAGCTGGGCGAGGGTGCGCGCGTCCAGCTCGAGGCGGTACAGGGCGCAAAGGGCGCGGAGCACGGCGACCTCGAGGGCCGCGGAGCTCGCGAGGCCGGCGCCCATGGGGAGGCGGCTGGTGATGTAGAGCCGCGCGCCGGGAACGGCGTGCCCGGCGGTGCGTAGCGCGTGGAGGCAACCGGCCACGTAGTCGAGCCAGTTCCCTTGCGGGGGGGCCTCGAGGGGCCGCGCGCGGCGTTCGTTGAGGGAGGCGTTGTACGCGTCCACCACGCCCTCGGCCCGCGCGGCCTCCACGCGGGTGTGGTAGGGGAGGGGGGTGGGGAGGACGAACCCGTCGTTGTAGTCGGTGTGCTCGCCGAGGAGGTTCACCCGGCCGGGAGCCTGGGCGACAGCCTCGGGCGGGATGCCGAACACGCGCCGGAACATTTGGTCTCCTTTCCTTACGCGCGCGTTTCGCGCAGGGCCTGGGCGGCGACCTCGGGCAGTACGTCCACCGTGAACGCGCCCGCGCCGACCTCGGTGCCCGCGAGGTACTTGAGCTTGTTGGGGGCGCGCAGGTACGGGTAGAACTCCGCGTGGAAGTGATAGTACGCCTCCGTGCCTTTGGGGGCGGCGTGAAGGGCGAGGAGGTAAGGGCAGGGGCGCTGGAACAGGGCGTCGTAGCGGGCGGCGATCTCGCCCAGCATCCGGGCGAAGCTTTGGGTCTCGGCGTCGGTGAAGGTCCAGGGGCCGGGGTGCGGGCGTTTGGGAGCCACCCAGACCTCGTAGGGGAAGCGGGCGAACGGCGGGACGAAGGCCTGGACGTGGGCGTCCTCGAGGACCGTGTACCCTTCGCGCGCCGTTTCCAGGAGGCGCAGAAGGACGGGGCCTTCGCGGAAGGCGGCGGCCTCCCGCTCGGGGACGGGGGGGAGGAAGGGGTACGCGTAGATCTGGCCGTGCGGGTGGTGGAGCGTCACGCCCACGGCCTCGCCGCGGTTTTCGAAGGGCATCACGTACCGCACCGCGGGGTGCGCGAGGAGTTCGGCGTACCGGTCGGCCCAGACCCGCACCAGTAGCTCGCGCCGTTGGGGGGGGAGGGTGGCGAGGGAGGCCGTGTGTTCCGGGGTGTACACCACGACCTCGCAGGCTCCGTGCGCGGGCGCGGCGGGGACCGGGAGGTCCGGGGGTGGGGGGGGCGTGGGGGTGAGGGCGGGAAAGCGGTTTTGAAAGACCGCGATCTCGAAGGTCGCGAAGGGGATCTCGCCGGGGGGAGCGTCGGGGCGTGCGGGGCAGAGGGGGCAGCGGGTTTCGGGGGGCAGGTGGGTGCGGTCTTGGCGGTGCGCGGCGTAGATCACCCACTCCTGCCGCAACGGGTGCCAGCGAAGGTGCGGGGCCGGCGGGGGGGCGGTGGGGCTATGCGCGGCGGCGGTCTCCGCGGGCGGTGCGTGCCCGTAGAGGTACAGGTACCGGCCGTCGGGTTTTTCCACGCGGCGTTTGTGCACCAGTTCACCCCTTGACCGAGCCGGCCAGGAGCCCCTGGATGAAGTACCGGCCCATCAGGACGTAAACGAGCAGCGTGGGCAGGGCCGCGAGGAGCGCGCCCGCCATCTGCACGTTCCACTCCACGATGAAGCTGCCCGCGAGGTTGTTGAGGGCCACCGTGATGGGCTGGACCGTGGGGCGGTTCGTGATCACCACACCGAAGAGGAAGTCGTTCCATATCTGCGTGAACTGCCAGATCACCGCGACCACCGTGGCCGGCGCGGAGAGGGGCAGGACGATGTGCCGGTAGATGCCGAGGATGCCCGCTCCGTCGATCTGTGCAGCCTCCGGCAGGTCCTTGGGAAGCTGCGCGTAGTAGTTGCGGAAGATCAGGGTGGTGATGGGCAGGCCGTACACCACGTGCGTGAGCACCAGGCCGGGGATCGTGCCGTAAAGCCCCGTGGCTTGGAGGGTGCGCACGAGCGGGATGAGGATGGACTGGTACGGGATGAACATGCCAAAAAGCAAGAGGAAGAACAGGGTCTCGCTCCCGCGGAACCGCCACAGGGAGAGGACGTACCCGTTCAGGGAGCCTAAAAAGACCGAGAAGAAGACGCCGGGGACCACCAGGTACACCGAGTTCCAGAAGTTCTGCCCGAGCCCGCGCATCCCGGTCTCGGGGGCGCCCTGCCAGGCCCGCACGAAGCTCGCGAGCGTGGGGTGGTCGGAGGGCTGCCACATGGCCTCGAGGCTCACCTCGCGGAAGTCCTTGAGGCTGTTCACCACCAGGACGTAGATCGGGGTGAGGTAGAAGACCGCGAGTGCGAGGAGCCCGGCGTAGATGAGGGCGCGCTTCATTCGCGCACCTCCTGCCGGAGGCTCCACCGGAGGTAGGGGATGACCAGGAAGGAGACGAGGATGAGGAGCACGATCGAGATCGCGGAGCCGTCCGCGAAGCGGTTGGCCTGGAAGGTGGTTTGGAACATGAAGACCGCGGGGACGTCGGAGCTGAACCCGGGGCCGCCGTTGCTGCCCGCGATGGCCACCACCAGGTCGAAGATCTTGAGGGAGATGTGGCCGAGGATGATGATCGCGGAGAGGGTGACCGGGGTGAGGAGGGGCAGGGTGATGCGGCGGAACGCCTCCCAGCCGCTCGCGCCGTCCACCTCTGCGGCCTCGTAGAGCTCGCGGGGGATCGCGCGGAGGCCCGCGAGGTACAGGGCCATCGTGTACCCGGAGAGCTGCCAGACGGCGGCGAGGGCCACGGCCTTGATCCCGATCGCGGGGTCGGTGTACCAGCCGTTCGCGAGGAACCCTAGACCCAGCCGCTCGAACAAGAGGTTCAGTCCAGTCGAGGGGTTCATCATCCAGCGCCAGACCACGCCGGTCACGATGAACGAGAGGGCCATCGGCATGAGGAAGACCGTGCGCCACACGCCCTCGAACCGCACCCCGCTGTTGAGGAGGAGGGCGCCGGCGAGGCCGAGCCCCAGGCAGCCGGGGATGAAGATCAGGCTGAAGGTCAGGGTGTTCTTCAGGTCGATCTGGAAGCGCGGGTGCTCGAACAGCCGCAGGTAGTTCGCGAGGCCGACCGGTTTCAGCTCGCGCACGAAGAGGTCGTTGAAGTTCGTTGTGGACAGCCACGCGGTCCAGGCGATAAAGCCGTACACAAAGACCAGGAGCAGCACGGCCGAGGGCAGGATGAGAAGCACCGGTGCCCATTTGCGCCTCATGGTTCCCCCTCACTCTACTCCGCGCGGGCGACGGGCGGCCCGGGGCGGGTCTCCGCCCCGGGCCGGAAGGCGGTCGGTTAGCGGGCGCACACGCCGGCGTCGACGCACGCTTGCGCCAGGAGGCGCTGGGCCTGATCCACGTCGCGGTTCGTGACGAAGAGGGTCATCACGTCGTTGATCGCCGCGACCCACGGCTCGCTGGCCGCCGCGCCGTGCGCGAGCGAGGGGACGATCGTGTCCTCCTGCCACCGCTCCATCGCCCACTGCAGGTACGGCCCGAACAGGCTGGGGTCACAGTCGGTGCGCGCGCAGATCGAGCCCTTAAGGGGGTTGAAGGCCTCCTGTCCTTCCTTCGAGCCGATCAAGCGCAGCCAGTCGATCACGTTCTCGCGGTGCGGTGCGTTCTTGGGCAGGCCGAAGGTGTCGGAGAGGGCGTCGTAGATCCCCGCGTTGCCCGGGGCGGGGGCCCAGCCCGCGTCCTCAAACCCCTTCGCGAGGTTGTCCGCGTCCACCCAGTCCCCCATGATCGTCATGCCGGCCTGGCCCTGGATCACCAGGTCGTTCGCCTGGTCCCAGCTGCGCGCGGCGTGGTCGCTGTTCACGTAGTCCAGCATCCGGGACATGACCTCGAGGGCCTCGCGGACCCCGGGGCCGTTCCAGTCGGTCTCGCCCGTCCACAGGCCCTTGTACCCCTCCGCGCCCAGCACCCCGATCAGCACGGTCTCGAACAGGTGCGTGGAGGCCCAGATGCCGCTGTCCCCCAGCGCGAGGGGGGTGATGCCCTCGGCCTTGAGGGCCTCCGCCACCTGGAAGAACTCCTCGAAGGTTCGGGGGGGCGTGAGGCCCAGCCGCTCGAAGAGGGGTTTGTTGTACCAGAGGACGTTCGCCCGGTGGATGTTTGCGGGGACCGAGTAGTAGTGCCCCTCGAACTGGAGCAGCTCGAGGACGCCTTCAGGGAAGACCTCGGTCCAGCCCTCCTCCTCGTAGAGGAAGTCGATGGGCTCCATGAAGCCGGTAACGACCCAGGTGTCGATGAGCTCGCGACCCATGTGGACCTGGAACGAGTCCGGGGGGTCGCCGCCCAGCATGCGGGTCTTGAGGACGGCCTTGGCGTTGGAGCCCGCGCCGCCCGCGACGACCGAGTTGATGATCTCGACGCCGGGGTGCTGTTCGCGGTACAGGTCGTACAGCTTGAACAACCCTGCGGCCTCGCCGCCGGTCGTCCACCAGGAGAAGATCTCCAGCTGGTTCGCTCCTTGGGTGCTGGCCCATAGCCCGCCCGTGACCAGGCCGAGCGCCAGCAGTCCGCGCGTGATCCGTCGCATACACGAGCCTCCTTCCTTTTCCTAGGGAAGCGGCGATTGGAATGCTCGCGCTGTGGCAGGCCGGCAATCGGTGCGACCGGGCTGGCCGCGACCTCGAGAGCGACACCCCGCGATAACGTGTAACGCCGCTTGGAACATCCTTACTTTAGCAGTGTTTTTGCACCAGGATCAAGGAGGCGGCCTCTTTACAGGGCGAGGTACGCCTGCTGCACGCGAGGGTCCGCGCGCAGCGCCTGGGCTGGGCCTTCCAGCACGATGCGGCCGTGCTCCAGGACGTACCCCCGATCGGCGACCTCGAGGGAGAGGGCCACGTTCTGCTCCACGAGGAGCACGCCGACCCCCTCCCGGCACACGGTTTGGAGCGCGAAGAGCACCTCCTCCGCGAGCCTTGGAGCGAGGCCCAGGCTGGGCTCGTCCACCAGGAGGATCCGAGGGGCGCCCATCAGGGCGCGCGCGATGGCGAGCATCTGCTGTTCGCCGCCGGAGAGGGTGCCCGCGGGTTGCCGGCGGCGCTCGGCCAGGCGGGGGAAGAGGTCGAACGCGAAGCGCAGGCGTTCCGCGCGGCGTTCCCAGGCGAGGAACGCCGCCCCCAGGATGAGGTTCTCCTCCACGCTCATGCGTGGAAAGAGCTGCCGTCCCTCCGGCACGTGTCCCATCCCCATCCGGGCCCGCCGGGCGGGGCTTAGGGGCCGGAGGTCCACCCCATCCAGCCGCACCCGCCCCCCCCAGGGATGCAGCAGGCCGGAGACCGCCCGCAGGGTGGTGGTCTTGCCCGCCCCGTTCGCGCCCAAAAGGGCCACGAGCTCCCCCTCGGCGACCTCGAGGGTCACGCCGAAGAGGACCTGGGCCTTGCCGTACCCGGCCTCGAGCGCCTCCACCGTGAGCCTCATGCCGACCTCCCGAGGTACGCCGCGCGCACGCGGGGGTTCTGCGCGACCCTCTCGTAGGGTCCCTCGGCGATGACCTCCCCGTGGTCCATCACCACCACGCGGTCGGCCAGCGCCTTCACCACCGGCATCACGTGCTCGATGAAGAGGACGCTCGTGCCCGCCTTGCGCACCGACCGTACCAGATGCATGGCCTCCTGGGCCTCCTTGGGGCGGAGCCCCGCCATGACCTCGTCGAGCAGGAGCAGCTTGGGCCGGGTGGCGAGGGCTCGAGCAAGCTCCAGCCGCTTGTCCTCCACCAGGGTTAGCCCCGACGCAGGGTGGTCGGCCTTATCGGCAAGGCTGGTTTGTTCGAGCACCGCCGCCACCACCCGCTCGGCTTCAGCCAGCGTCGTGCCGGGCTTGCCGAAGAGCGCGCCCACCATCAGGTTTTCGCGGACGGTCATCTCCGGGAAGGGCTGGACAATCTGGAACGCCCGGCCGATCCCGAGGTGCGCGCGCGCTTCCGGGGAAAGCCGGGTGATCTCACGCCCCTCGAAGAGGATCCGGCCCGCGTCGGGGCGCAGGAGGCCCGAGACCAGGTTGAGGAGGGTGCTTTTGCCCGCGCCGTTCGGGCCGATCACCGCGAGGATCTCCCCCGGGCGCACCTCCAGGCTCGCGTCGTGCACAGCCACGAGCCCTCCAAAGCGTTTGGTGAGTTTTTGCACCTTAAGCACGCCGCCTCCAAAGCCGCACGATCCCTCCGGGAAGGAAGAGGACCGCGAGGACCAGGATCGCGCCGTACACCACGAGGTACCCCTCGCCCACCCCAAGGCGCAGGGCGTTCTCTAACGCCGAGAGCACAAGCCCGCCGACGAGGGGCCCGGCGGTGGTGTAAAGCCCGCCGAAGATGGGGATGACCAGGGCCTCGACGGCCCGGGCGAGGCCGAAGGCGTCGTAGGGGGTGAGGAAGAGCGTTTTTAGGCCGTACACCCCGCCGGCGATCCCGGCGACGCAGCTCGAGGCCGCGAGCACCCCGAGCTTGACGCGGACCACCGGCACGCCGAGCACCCGCGCCACCGCCTCCCCCTGGCGCGTGGCGCTCGTGGCGTAGCGCCAGCGGCCGCGCTCCATGATCAGGCTCACCCCGACCGCCAGCGCCAACACGCCCACGGCGAGGAAGTAGCTGCCGAGCGGGGCGCCTTCGAACGCGGGCGGCACGGGGTACCCCCAGGGGCCGCCGAGGAGCGTGACGGGGGCTTTGAGCACCAGGGTGCGGGCGATCTCGCTGAAGGCCAGGGTGGCGATGGCGAAGTAGATGCCGAGGAGGCGCAGGGTGAGCGCGCCGAGCGCTACGCCGCTGGCCGCTGCCGCCATCCCGCCCAGAGCCAGGGCGGCGGGGACGGGCAGGCCGTGGTGCAGGGCGAACGCGGTGGCGTAGGCCCCCACCCCGAAGAACGCGCCGTGGGCCAGGGAGAGCTGGCCCGTACGGGCCATGAGGTCCCAGGAAAGCGCGAGGGCGGTTACGATAAAAGCGAACTGAGCCGCGTCCAGCATGAACGCGCGCCAACCGCCGAGCGGCAGCACGGGCAAGAGCACCGCAAGAGCAAACACCGCGGCTACGAGCCTCACGCTGCCCTCCAACTGCGCACCACAAGTGCGGCGAAGATCACAAAGAAGAAGACCGCCTCCACCCAGCCGCCTCCGCCGGGAACATAGGTGGAAACAAACGCTTCAGCAAGCGCCAACACCAGCGCCGCCCACAACACCCCGGTGATGTTCCCCAAGCCGGCCATAACCACGATCGCGAAGGACTTCAGCGTGTACAGGAACCCCACGGTGGGGCTCGCGTACAGCATGACCGAGAGCATCACCCCGGCGACCCCGGCCAGCGCCGCCGACAGGCCGAACGCGAGCGCATATACCCGCTCCGTTTCGATCCCAAGGAGGCCGGGAGCGACGCGGTTTTGGGCCACCGCGCGCACGGCCAGGCCCGTCCGGCTGCGGTGGAGGAAGAGGTATAGCGCGGCCAGGATCCCCGCGGACAGGCCGAAAGCCCCGAGCGGCACGAGCCCCACCGAGAACGGCCCCAGGGTGACCGCGCTGCCCTGGTACGGCGGGTGGACCACCCGCGCGTCCCCACCGAAGAGCAGGAGGGCCAGGTTTTGGAGCAGCACGGAAAGCCCGAAGGTAAGGAGCATCTGGTTCAGCTCGGGAGCCGTCATCACCGGACGGATCAGGGCGTGGTAGGTGAGCACGCCCCCGAGGTACAACGCGAGCGCCGCCACCCCGAGCGAGAGGAGGGGGTCCGCTCCGCGGGCCACGTAGAGCCAGTAGCTCGCGAAGGCCCCGGCCATTAGGAACTCCCCGTGGGCGAAGTTCACGATCCCCACCACGCCCACCGCGATGGCCAGGCCGCTCGCCACCAGGGCGTACACCCCGGCGGCGAGCACCCCGTTCAGGAGGGTCTGGACGAACAACTCCATCGCTCAGTACTCGGCGTACTCCGCCGGGTAGCGGAGCTCGAGCACCGCCCGTTCCTTCGGGAACACGGGGTAACGGTCCCCCTTAATGTACTGGAACTGGAACCAGATCTCCGTGCCGAACCCCTGGTAGCGCGTCTTGCCCGTGCCGGAGGGGCCGAAGGCTAAAGGTCCGAAGGGCGTGTTCATTTTCACTTGGGCCAGGGCGCGGGCCACGGCGTCCTTGTCCGTGGTGCCGGCAGCCTCGAGGGCCTTGGCCAGCGACTTGAGGATCACGTAGCCCAGGGGGGCCATGTACTCCTCGGTGACCTCGCCGTACTTTTGCTTGTAGGCGTTCACGAACGCCTTGGACTCGACGTTCGCTACCGTGGGCAGCCAGGCCGTCATGCCGGCAACGCCCTCCGAGAGCGGGTTCTCCTCGAACCCGAGCGGCCAGCTCGGCGGCGCCCCATAGATCAGCTTGGGGCGCAGGCCGACCTCGCGGGCCTGCGCGGCGATGGGCAGGGCGTCCACGTCGTAACCGATCCAATACAGGATGTCGGGCTGGAAGGCCTTGAAGCGGGTGAGGATGGCGGTGAACTGGCCGGACCCCGCCTTGTAGGGTTCGGCTTGTACCGCGTACCCCATCTCCTCGAGCTGCTTCTGGTAGACCTGGATCCCGGCCGAGCCGAAGGGGCCGTCCTCGTACAGGATGGCCACCCTGCGGGCGCCTTTTTCCTCGTGGAGGTACCGGAAGAACCCCAGCGCGGCCTGGACGTTGTTGTAGTCCCAGGGGTGGTAGTGGAAGAAGTAGGGGTAGTTCGCGTAGGCGTCCTCCACGACCGAGCTGGCCGCGCCGATCGCGAGGAAGAGGGGCTGGTGCTGCTGGATCGGCCCGGCGAGCGCGTAGGTGACGCCCGAGGCCAGGCCACCGATGATGATGTCCACCTTGTCCACCGTGAGGAGCTTGGTGAGCGCGGGCACCGCCTTCGAGGGGTCGGTCGCCGAGTCCGCGACGACGAGCTCGAGCTGCACGCCGCCTTGCGCGTTCACCTCGTCCACGGCGAGCTGGATGCCGTTTAGGGCCGCCTTTCCGGAGACCGAAGCCACGCCGGAGAGCGGCAGGAGCACGCCCACCTTGACCGTGCTTTGGGCCAGCGCCAGGCCCAGCAGCGTCGCTGCCAATACCAGTACCCGTTTCATGCCTTACTCCCTCCTTTCCCACGCTCGCTTGGTTCGTACAACACCCGCGCTTCCCCTTCGACCACCCGCTCCCCTTGGGCGTTGGTGCACAGGGTCTTGAGGGTGAGCACCGGTCTTTCCGGGTGTACCGCGGTGATCGTCACCGTAGCCGTGATGGTGTCCCCGACAAAGACCGGCTTGAGGAACTGGAGCGTTTGGGACAAGTAGATCCCGCCGGGGCCGGGCAGCCGGGTGCCCAGCACTGCCGAGATCAGGCTCGCGGTGAGCATGCCGTGCGCGATGCGGGCCCCGAAGCGGGTCGCTTTCGCGTACTCGGCGTCGAGGTGCAGCGGGTTGGTGTCCCCCGAAACCCCCGCGAAAAGCACCAGGTCGGCTTCGGTGATCGTCTTTGAGAACGATGCGGTGTCCCCCACGCGAAACTTCACCCTTCCACCTCCTGCAAAAATCCTTCCAAAACCTCTACGAACCGCTCCGGAGCCTCGAGCATCGGGCTGTGCCCCACCCCCTCGAGCACCACCAGACGCCCCCGGGGGAAGGCCTGGGCGGTGGCCTCGGCCATGGCGCGCGGGATCAGGGTGTCTTGCGTGCCCCAGACCACGAGGACCGGCCCGTGGTAGGCGCCTGTCCTTCCCGCGGCGCTCCAGGCCGCGAGCGCCCGGGCGTTGCCCTCAAACCCCGCGGGGTGCATCCCCTGTGCGAGGTCCACGAGCGCCTCGAAGTACGGTGGGGTGCGGCCGGGCATGATGCCCCGTAGGGCCTGGGCGAGCCCGGCCCGGTCCGTGCGGTACGAGGCGAGGACCGGGTAGTACGCCTCCGGCGTGGGGTAGCCGTTGGGGGGCGCGGGGGCTACGAGGACGAGAGCCGGGTAGCGCGCCGGGTCCCGGAGGGCGGCCTCCATCACCACCGCGGCTCCGAGCGAGTGGCCCACCAGGACCGGATTGCGAGCCTCGAGCGCCTCCGCGAAGCCCTCCAGGGCCTCGGCGTAGAAGGGGATGGACGGGGTGAACCCCTCTGGAGCCGGGCTTTCCCCGAACCCAGGCAGGTCGGGAGCGATGAAGCGGTACCCCGCCGGGGCTTGCGGGAGCACCTCGCGCCACCAGTCCTTCCCGGCGAAGTTCCCGTGCACGAGGAACACCGCCTGGCCTTGGCCTACTTCCCGGTACTCAAGCATCGTCGCCCTCCAAGAATGCCCGTACCGTGCGGGCGAACCCCTCGGGGTCCTCCAGCGGCGCGACGTGCCCGACGCCCCTCAGGACCACGAGGCGCGCTTGGGGGAGGGCCGCCGCGAGTTCCTCGGCATACGCCGGGGGGAAGAGCAGGTCCTCCGCCCCCGCGATCACCAGGGCCGGGGCCCGCACCCTACGGAGTTTGGGCCGGAGGTCCCCCAGGGTCAAAAACCCCTCCAGCAGCCGGCGTTGCGCCGCCGGGGTGGGGGAGAAGCGGGCGGCTTCCTCGAGGGCCGCCTCCTCGATGAGTCCGGGGTTTTGGGCGAGGAAGCCGCGCCCGTAGATCCAGGGCAGGGCCACCCGCATCCGCAACCGGGTGCCCCCAGCTAAAAGCGCCGCCCGCCAGCTCTCGACCTTGGCCCGCGCGGCCGCGTCGAGGTGCGCGAGCGTGCAGGCCAGCACGAGCCGTTCGAGACCCGGCGGGTTCTGGGCGGCGTGGTGCTGCGCGACGACCCCGCCGTTCGAGAGCCCGAGGAGGTGGTAACGCGAAACCCCGAGGTGGGCAAGAAGCGCGTCCAGGTCCGCCGCGTGCGCCTCGGGCGGGTAGGGCCCCTCGGGGGCCTCGGAGCGCCCTTGCCCCCGCATGTCGTAACGGATCACGGTGTACCCCTCGAGGTGGGCCAGGAGGGGCTCCCAGAGCTCGGTGCGCTGGAAGATGCCGTTGAGGAGCACCAATACGGGCCCTTCGCCCGTCACCTCGTAGTAGAGCGCCACGCCGTTAACCCTGGCCTTCGGCATGCGTCCCCCCGTACCGCTCAGCGATCTCGCGTTTCAACACCTTTCCCGCCCCGGACTTGGGTAGCGCCTCGAGGAACACCCAGCGCTTGGGCACCTTGTACGCGGCGAGGCGGGCCCGCACGAACGCCCGGAGTTCCTCCGCGCTCACGCGCGCGCCGGGCCTGAGCACCACCGCGGCCAGTCCCACCTCCCCCCACTTGGGGTCCGGCACGCCCACCACCACGGCCTCCTTCACCGCGGGGTGGTCGTACAGCACCCGCTCGACCTCGACGGGGTAGACGTTCTCCCCCCCGGAGATGAACATCTCTTTTTTGCGCCCCACGATATAGTACCGCCCGGCTGCGTCGCGAAAGGCCAGGTCCCCGGTCCGGAGCCAGCGCCGCCCCTGGGCCGCCACGAACACCGCTTGGGTCTCCTCGGGGCGCGCGAAGTACCCCCGCATGACCACGGGGCCAGAGAGCCAGAGCTCCCCCACCTCGCCCGCGTCCGCTTCCGACCCGTCCTCCCGCGCGATGCGGGCCCACAGGTGCAACACCGGCCGCCCCACGGACTCGGGGTAGGCTTCCGCCTCCTCTAGATCCATGGCGAAACAGTTCACGCCGCACTCGGTCAGGCCGTACCCCTGCTTGAACCGCACCCCTACCCGCCGGAAGGCCTCGCGGACCGGGGCCGGGCAGGGCGCGCCGCCGGAGATGGCGAACCGGACGCTGGAGAAATCGGTTTGGGAGAAGCGCGGGTGCTCGATGAGCATCTGGAACATGGTGGGCACCATGAAGAGCAGCGTCGGGCGGTGCGCCTCCACCCACTCCAGGTACTCCTCCGGATCGAACCGCTCCTGGATCAGCACCTCCCCACCGAGGTAGAGGAGGGGGGTCGCGAGCGCGTTGAGGGCCGCGTGGAACATCGGGGTGGCCACCACGCACCGGTCCGTCGGGAACAGGCCCCAGGAGAACACGGTGCTGAACGCGTTCACGAGAAGCTGGCGGTAGGGGAGCATCGCCGCCTTGGGCAGCCCCGTCGTGCCCCCGGTGAAGAGGAGGAGGGCCACATCCTCCGCGCCGGGCCGGTGTGCGGGTAGGGCCGCCTCCACCTCCTCCTCGAGCGCCGCCAGGGGCCGGAGCGGCACCTCGAGGCGCGCGGCCTTCTCGCGCATTTCGGGGCCGAGGAACAGGACCTTGGGCTGGGTGTATTGGACGAGCGCCTCGAGCTCGTGGGCCGACAGGCGGTGGTTATAGGGCACGAGCGCGAACCCCACCAAGGGCGCGGCGAAGAAGAGGTCCAGGTAGGCGAGGTGGTTGTGGGCGAGAATCCCCACCCGGTCCCCGGGGCCCACCCCGAGGGCCGCGAGGTGCCGGGCCGTGCGGTGGGCCCGCGCGTACAGCTCGCCGTAGGTGTACCACCGGCCGCGGAAGTAGGCCGCGCGCCGGTCGGGGTGGTACGCCGCGTGCCGCGCGAGGACGTTCGCGTCAAGCTCCATGCCGCACCTCCCGCCGCACCACCGCGGCCCCCCAGTGGTAACCGACGCCCGCAGCGACGAGGGCCGCGAGCCCCCCCGGGGGGAGCAGGGCCCGCTCGAGGGCCAGCTTGAGCGACAGAATCGGGTCGAGCTGGCCCAGGTGGCCGTAATCCTCGAGGTAGAGGCTTTGATCCTCCCGCAGGCCGAGGCGTTCCAGAACCGCTTTGTGCGCCGACCGTTTCATGTGCAACAGGGCCAGGTAGGCGAGGTCCGCGGGGGTATGGCCAGCCGCTTCCAGGGCCTCGCGGACCACGGCGAGGAAGTTCGCGAGGCTCACCGCCTCGAGCCGCGCCTTCATGCCGGGGGGGTCGGTCACCACGAGCCGGAACCGGTCGAGGTTGTGGGGGGTGAGCGGCTCGCGCGTGCCGCCCACCGGAACGAGCACGGCGTTGGCCAGGCTCGAGTCGGTGCGCAACCGGGTACTGAGCACCCGGAGGCCCGGCCCTTCGGGGCCGAGGACGGCCGCCGCGCCTCCCGCGGCGAGGTCATACATGAAGCGCACCTCTGGGTCCCGGTAGTCGATCAGGTCTCCGTTGCGGTACCCGCCCGCGATGAGGACGTACCGCGCCTGGCCGGTCGCGATCAAGCCCCGGGCGACGGCGAGCGCGGCGATGAAGCTCGCGCACTTCTGGTTCAGGTCGAACGCCCACGCGCGTCGCGCGCCGAGCCGGTGGGCGATGTGGCTGCCGCTCGTCCAGACCGGGTAGTCCTTGTACTCCTCGGTGATGGAGAGGACGGCGTCCACCTCCTGGGGAGCGATCCCGGCCTCGCGAAGGGCCTGCTGGGCAGCCCAGACCGCCATCTCCGCGGGGTGGTCCTCCGGCCCGGGGATGGGTTTTTCCCGGATCCCCAGCTTCTCGCGCACCACCCACGCGGGAAGACCGCTGCGCTCTGCGATCTCCTCCGCGCGCATGCGCGGCTTCGGTAGGTAGATCCCAAGCCCTAAGAGGTACATCGTCCGTGCTCCGCTTTGCGGCCTAGGGTAGCATACGGTTGTTACAAACCTGTTACACTACCCGAGCAGCCATGGGGTACCGGGTTCCGAAGACGCGGCTTCTGCCCCCGCGCACCCCCCACGAGGTGGCGCGATCGCGGGTGCTGGAGCGGCTGTTTCACCTCTGGGAGCACAGCCCCGCGGTGGTGCTCGCCGCCCCCGCGGGGTACGGGAAATCCACGCTCCTCGCCCCGCTGGCTGCCGTGTGGGTGACCCTGGGGGCGGAGGCCCGGGACCCGGTCGTCTTCGGCTGGCACCTCGCCGCGGCCTACCGGGCGCACGCCGACACCCGGCTCGCCGAGCAGCGGCTGGAGGTCGGGGATTGGGTGGGGGCCGTGGAAGCCCTGACCGAGGCCGCGGCCGCCCTCGAACCGCACCTTCTGGTCCTGGATGAGGCGGAGCGCGCCCCGGTGCGCGAGGGCGCTGCCGCGCTCCAGACCCTGCTCAAGGCCCCCGGCCTTCGCCTCGCCGTCGCGAGCCGCCGCTCCGCGCCGTGGGAGGTACTGGGCACGGTGGTGGGACCGCAAACCCTCCGTTTCGACCTGGAGGAGGCGCTGCAGCTCGCTCAGGCTTTAGGGACCGGCCTGGCGGCCTTCGAGGTGGAGCGCGCCTGGAGCCTGGTGGAGGGGTGGCCGTTGGGGTTGCGGGTGGTGCTCCGCGCGGCCGCGCGGGGAGCGCTCCCCGAAGCGGCGCTCTTTGCTCCCCCCGAGCCGGAGAGCATCAGCGCCTACCTCCTCGCCGGGCTCGACGCCCGGACGGCTGACCTCGCCGCGCGCGCCGCGGTGCTCGGCGAGGTCGGACCGGAGGAAGCGCCGCTTCTAGGCGGGGACCCGGCGCCCCTCTTCGCCCACGCGGAGGACCTCCTCCTCGAGCGCGTGGGGCGGAGGCTGCGCTTCCCCCCGCTCGTGCGGGCCGCGCTCGCACGCCTCGTGCCCGAGGACGAGGCTCGGGCCCTACTGGCGCGCGCCGCCGAGGCCGCGCTGCGCCGCGGGCACGCGCTGGAAGCCGCGGGGTACCTCCTCGAGGCCCGCCGGTACGCCGAAGCGGCCGCCTTGCTCGCCCGTGAAGGGACGGCGTGGCTCGAGCAGGGGCTCGCGTACAGCGTCCTGGCCATCCTCGAGCGGATCCCCCGCGAGCTGCGCGCCGCCCAGGCCGGCCTCGTGCGCCTCGAGGCCGAGGCCCTGCGCCAGGTGGGGCGTTACGGCGAGGCGGAGCGCGCCTACCGGGAAGCGGTGCGGCTCGGGGAGGCGCGGGCGCTGTTGGGGTTGGTGCGGCTGTACCTGGACACCGTAGAGCCGGCCAAGGCCCGGCCGTACCTCGAGCAAGCGGCCCGCCGGTTCCCGGATGAGGAGGTGCGGCCGCTCCTCGCCGAGAACGCCCTGAACGCGGGACGTGTGACGGAAGCCCTTCGCTTGGGGATGTCCGGCCCCCGAGCCCTCCTCCGGAGCGGCCGGGTGGGGGAGGCGCTCGAGCGGTTGCGCCGGCACGAGGAGGCCCCGCCCCCCCGACCCCCGAAGAACCACCGGGAGGGGCTGCTCCTCCTCGCGCTGCTGGAGGCCGTCGCGGGGGAGGCTGAGGCCGCGCTCGAGGCCGCCGGGCGCGGCCGGACGGTCGGGGAGCGGATGGGCAGCCCGTTCGTGGTGGCCCTGGCGGAGGCGCGGCGGGGGCACGCGCTCCTCGCGCTCTCCCGCTGGGAGGCGGCGGGGGCGGCCTACCGCCACGCGCTGGCCCTGGCCGAGGGGGGGCCGGCCCGGTTGGCGGTGGAGGCGCTCGCGGGGCTGGGCGCTTTGGGTGACCGCCGCGCGTTCGAGCAGGCCCTGCGCCTCGCGCGCGAGAGCGGGGACGCGTGGGTCGAGGCCTTTTTGAGCTTGATGGTAGCGTACGCGCACCTCCGGCGGGGGGAGGCGTTCCCGCCGCCCGCGGTGTCCACGGAGGATCCCTTCCTGGCGGCACTGGCCGCGGCCTACCCCTGGACGACGGGGGACGCGGCGCTCTTGCGGCGCTACCCGTTCCTGGAGCGCCCCACCCTCTTCGCCCCGCCCCCCGAGCGGGCCCGGCGCGCGCTTTGGGAGGCGGGGCGGCTGGACGTGCCGTACCACCCCGGCGTGCGGGTGGAGGTACGGGCCCTCGGGGGGTTCGCGGTGCGCGTGGACGGCCGGCCGGCGCGGTTCCGGCGGGAGAAGGCCCGGCTTTTGCTCGCCCTTCTCGTCGCTCGTTCCTGGACGAAGGACGCCCTGATCGAGGCCCTGGGGGTCTCGAGCGGGGAGTTTCGGGTGTTGTGGTCCGAGCTGTTGGGGGTTCTCGAGCCCGGCCGGCCCAAGCGGGTCCCCGGGTACTTCCTCACCCCGTACCGGCTTGTACCGCGTCCGGAGCTTCGCGTGGACCTTTGGGAACTCAACGCCCGGCCCGAGGCGTACCTGGGCCGTTTCGCGGAGCCGTTTGGGGGGCTGGACCACCCCGCGCTGGACGCGGCCCGCGCCGAGGTGACGGCCCACTACCGCGAGGCCCTGCTCGCTCGGGGCACGCCGGAGGCGTTGTTGGAGGCGTTGCGGCTCGAGCCTTTGGACGAGGCGGTGCTCGAGCGGATCGCGGCCTTAGGGGACCGGGCGCTGTTCGCGCGGGCGGTGGCCTTGCACCGGCAGGCGCTCGCGGAACTGGGCTTTTAGGGGCGGCGGATTGCGCGGGGACCGGGCACCGGTGGTATACTGTATACAATCTTGCTGGGAGGACGTGTGAAGCAGGAGTTTGTCCGACCCGGAACCGTCCGCGAAGCCGCGTACCTGCACCTACGGCAGGCGATCCTTGCCGGCACCTACCCGCCCGGCACCCGGCTGGGTGAGGCCGCCCTCGCCGAGGCCCTCGGCGTTTCCCGCACCCCGGTGCGCGAGGCCATGCAGCGCCTGGCCCAGGAGGGGCTGGTGGAGATCATCCCCGCCAAGGGCGCGCGGGTGCGGGTGTTGAGCCCGGCGGAGGTGGAGGAGGTCTACGAGGTGCGCGCCCTCTTTGAGGGTGAGGCCGCCCGGCTGGCCGCCCTGCGGCGCCCCCCCCACCTCCTCGAGGAGATGGAGGCCGCCCTGCGCGAGCTCGAGACCCTCCCTCCCGAGGCCCACCACGAGCAGTTCGCGGCCGACGGTCGGTTCCACGCCCTGCTCCTCGCGGCCTCGGGGAACCGCACCCTGGAGGCCCTCTTCCACTCCCTGGACGCGGTGATCGGCCTGATCAAGCAGTACACCCGCGACCTTTCCGCCTCGCCCGACGCCCAGGCGCAGCACTGGGCGGTCCTCGAGGCGGTGCGCGGGGGCCGGGCCGAGGAGGCCGCCGCCGCCGCGCGGGCGCACGTGCGGCACTTTAAAGAGCGGGTGCTCAAGCGACTAGCGCACACCTTGGAGGAACGCGCATGGGACTGAACCAGGTGTACCGTTCCGTGGTGCTCGGCGTGGCCGGGCAGCCCTGGATCGAGCGGCTCATCACCACCAAGGGCCGGCCCTTGGCCCTGCGGTTCGTGGCCGGCGAGACCCTGGAGGAGGCCTTGAAAGCGGTCGAGGCCCTCGAGGCCGAGGGCGTGCACGGCATCCTGGACCTTTTGGGGGAGATGGTCACCTCGGAGGAGATGGCCTGCCGCTTCAAGGACCAGATCCTGGAGCTGATCGAGGCGTTTGGCCGCCTGCCCTACCCGCGCTACGTCTCACTGAAGCTCACCCAGCTCGGCCTGGACCTCTCCGAGGAGCTGGCCTACCGCCACATGACCGAGATCCTGGAGCGGGCGCGGGCCGCGGCGTGCTTCGTGCGGATTGATATGGAGGACTCGCCGCGCGTGGACGCCACCCTCCGGATCTACCGCCGCCTCCTCGAGGCGGGGTACACGAACGTCGGCACGGTGCTCCAGGCCTACCTCCGGCGCAGCGAGGCGGATCTCGAGGCCTTGCTCCCCTACAAGCCGAACCTCCGTATCGTGAAGGGCGCGTACAAGGAGCCGCCGGAGGTGGCCTTTACCGACAAGCGGACGGTGGACCGGCAGTACCTCGCGCTGGTGCGGCGGAACCTCGAGGCCGGCAACCCCACCGCGATCGCCACGCACGACGAGCGGATCATCCGCGAGATGAAGCGCTGGGTGCGCGAGCGGGGGGTGCCGGAAGAGCTGTACGAGTTCCAGATGCTCTACGGGATTCGCCGCGACCTGCAGCGGGCCCTGGCACGCGAGGGGTACGCCGTGCGGGCCTACGTGCCGTACGGGCGCGACTGGTACCCGTACTTTTCGCGCCGCATCGCGGAGCGGCCGGAGAACCTGTTCTTCGTGGTGCGTGGCCTCTTGCGAGGCTAGGAAAGGAGGCAGTCATGCAGGTAGGACCCTTTAGGAACGAACCCATCGAGACCTTCCAGACCGAGGCCGAGCGCCAGGCGATGAAGAAAGCCCTGGCCGAGGTGCGGGCGCAGTTCGGCCGCACCTACCCCCTGATCATCGGGGGCGAGCGCGTCATGACCCAGCAGACCCTCCCCTCGATCAACCCTTCCGCGCCCAGCGAGGTCGTGGGCATGGCCGCCAAGGCCGGGAAGGCCGAGGCCGAGGCCGCCCTTGAGGCCGCGTGGAAGGCCTTCCCCGCGTGGGCCGCGCTGAGCCAGGAGGCCCGCAGCCGGGTGTTGCTGCGGGCCGCGGCGATCATGCGGCGCCGCAAGATGGAGCTCGCGGCGTGGCTCGTGTACGAGGTGGGGAAGAACTGGGTCGAGGCCAGCGCGGACGTGGCGGAGGCCATCGACTTCATCGAGTACTACGCCCGTAGCGCCCTCGATTACTACCGGCCCGGCGCGGTGGAGGTCACGCCCTGGCCGAACGAGGATAACGAGTCCTTCTACATCCCCATGGGGGCTGGGGTCTCGATCGCGCCTTGGAACTTCCCCATCGCCATCTACACCGGCATGATGATCGCGCCCATCGCGGTGGGGAACACCGTGATCGCCAAGCCCGCCGAGGACGCCGTGGTGGTGGGGGCGAAGGTCTTCGAGATCCTGGAGGAGGCCGGCTTGCCTCCCGGCGTGGCGAACTTCCTGCCCGGGGTTGGGGAGGAGGTGGGCGCCTACCTCGTCGCGCACCCCAAGACCCGCTTCATCACCTTCACCGGTAGCATGGAGGTCGGGCTGAAGATCAACGAAACCGCGGCCAAGCTCGCGCCGGGCCAGAAGTGGATCAAGCGCGTGGTCACCGAGATGGGCGGGAAGGACGCGATCATCGTGGACGAGACCGCGGACCTCGAGGCCGCGGCCTTGGGCGTGGTGACCTCCGCCTACGGGTTCTCCGGGCAAAAGTGTAGCGCCGCGAGCCGCTTGATCGTCCTGGATGAGGTGCACGACGACCTGATGGAGCGCGTCCTCGATCGCGCCGAGAAGCTCGTGGTGGGGCCCGCGGAGGAGAACCCGGACCTCGGCCCGGTCATCAACGCCGAGCAGGAGGAGAAGATCCTGGGGTACATCGAGATCGGTCAGAGCGAGGGCCAGCTCCGCCTCGGCGGGAAGAAGCTCGAGGGCGAGGGGTACTTCCTCGCGCCGACCGTCTTCGACGATGTGGATCCCAAGGCCCGCATCGCGCAGGAGGAGATCTTCGGCCCGGTCCTCTCCGTGATCCGCGTGCCGGACTTTGATGCGGCCCTCGAGGTGGCGAACGACACCGTGTACGGCCTCACGGGCGGCGTGTACTCCCGCGACCGCGCGCGGCTCGAGCGCGCCCGCCGCGAGTTCATGGTGGGGAACCTGTACTTCAACCGTAAGATCACCGGGGCGCTGGTGGGCGTGCAGCCGTTTGGGGGGTTCAACCTCTCCGGCACGAACGCCAAGACCGGCAGCCCGGACTACTTGGGGTTGTTCCTCCTGATGAAGAGCGTCACCGAGCGGTTCTAAAGCCGCGTGGGCTGCTCCCGTTCCCCGCGGGGAACGGGAGCGTTTTGTTTGGATTCATGCCGGCTGGGGGATCGCGTAGGCCGGTGGTAGGATGGCGGCATGGAGCGCCGGTTTGCGGAGTTGTTGGTGGATTACTGCCTGGAGGCCCAGCCGGGCCAGAACGTGCTGCTCGAGGCCGGTACCGCCGCGTTGCCGCTCGTGGAGGCGCTGTATTCGGCCTTGCTCCAACGGGGCGCGTACCCGTTCGTGAAGCTCAGCTACCCCGGCCAGGACGCGGACTTCTTCCAGGGGGCGGGGGCGTGGCTCGAGCGGGTCCCCCCGGTGGAGGTCGCGGTGATGGAGGCGGTGGACGCTTCGCTGCGCGTGATCAGTGCGGAGAACCCTTTGGACCTCGCGGACGTGGATCCCGAATCGCTCGCGCGGCACCGGAAGGCCTGGCGGCCTTTGAGTGAGGCGCGGCTCCGGAAGCGCTGGAGCTTGACCCTCTACCCCACCGCGGGGTTCGCGCAGCAGGCGGGGATGAGCACCCGCGCGTTTCGGCGGTTCGTGGAACGCGCGTTGTTTTTGGATCACCCGGACCCCATCGCGGCGTGGCGGGAGCTGTCCGCCTTTCAGGACCGCTTGATCGCTCGGCTGGCCGAGGCGCGCGAGATCCGCGTGGTCGCGCCGGGCACGGATATCCGGTTGGGGGTGGCGGGGCGCACCTGGATCAACTCGGACGGAAAGCGCAACATGCCCTCGGGCGAGGTCTTCACCGCGCCGCACGAGGACGCGGTGGAGGGCGAGATCCGCTTCAACCTGCCCGCGGTCGTTTCGGGCCAGCGGGTGGAGGGAATCTACCTGCGGTTCGAGGGCGGGGAGGTGGTCGAGGCCCGGGCGCGCCAGGGCGAGGCGTACCTCCTGCGCATGCTCGAGGCGGACGCGGGAGCGCGGCGGCTTGGGGAGTTCGGGATCGGCACGAACTTCGGGATCGACCGGCCCACGGGGATCGTGCTGTTTGATGAGAAGATCGGGGGGACGGTGCATTTTGCCTTGGGGAACGCCTACCCCGAGTCCGGGGGGCGGAACGCCTCGGCGGTGCACTGGGATATCGTGCTCGACCTGCGCTCGGGCGGGAAGATCCTGGTGGACGGCGCAGTGCTCCAGGAGGACGGGCGGTTCGTGGAGGGCTAGGGAAGGGCCGGGACCCGGCGCGCGCCGCGGTAGGCCTTTTGGTTCCAGGGCGCGGCGAGGGGTTCCTCCACGACCCGGCCCTTCAGGGTGTTCGCGTGCACGAACCGGCCCGCCCCCAGGTAGATCCCCACGTGGTCCACGCCGCGCCCGCCCTGGAAGTTGAAGAAGACCAGGTCCCCGGGGCGGAGCTCCTGAGCGGGCGGCAGGGTGCGCCACAGGGCCTGGGTGGTGCGCGGGAGGGGGATCCCGAGGTCCAGAAAGACCCGCTGCACGTACCCGGAGCAGTCCATCCCCTGCGGGCTCGAGCCGCCGTACCGGTAGGGCACCCCCAGGTACCGCCGCGCGGCCTGAAGGAGGCGGGGGACGGGGGTGGCCTCCGGGCTGGGGGGGATGAGGAGGCGTTGGCCGGGCGTGATCGCGTCACTCGTGAGGCCGTTCAAGGCCTTGAGCGCCGCGACCGTGGTGCCGTAGGCGCGGCTGATGCGCCAGAGGGTCTCGCCGGGCTGGACGGTGTGCGTTTGGGGGATGAGGAGCACCTGCCCTACCTCGATCGTGGGGGAGGTGAGGCGGTTGGCCTGCATCAGGGCCTCCACGCTGAGGTTGTGCTGGCGGGCGATCCGCCAGAGGGTCTCGCTGGGCTGGACGGTGTGGGTGCTCCCCGCGGCTCCGGCGATGCCCGCCAGCCAGACGCACAATAACACCCCTAAGGAACGCATCCTTAGGGGTAGTATACCGGATACGGAACCGGATCCGTACGGGTTAAGCCGCTTCGGTTTCCTCGGGGGGTTTGGGGTCTGCCCACGCGATCAAGAGGCGCAGCAGGACCGGTGCGACCAGGGTGGTGGCGACCACCATGAAGAGCACGATAGCGAACTCCTCCTCGTTCACCGCGCCGGCGGAGAGGCCGATCGAGGCCACGATCAACCCCACCTCGCCGCGCGGCACCATGCCCATGCCGACCACTGTGGCGCTCCGCGCGCCTTGGGTGAGCGCCCCCAGGAACCCGCCCACCAGCTTGCCGGCCACGGCGATGAGGCTCACGATCGTGCCGGTGATCAGGGTGGCGGGCTGGGCCAGCGCGGCGAGCTCGAGCCGCGCCCCCACGTTCGCGAAGAAGAGTGGGGACAGGAGGGACTCCACCGCGTGCACGGGCCGCTCGAGCTGGTACTTCTCCCGCACCTCCGCGAGCACCATCCCGGCCATGAACGCCCCCACGATCGGCGCGAGGCCGATGGCTCCGGCGAGCGCCGCGAACCCTAGGGCGAAGGCCAGCGCAAAGCCTAAGGGGCTCGAGACGGGCAGGCGCTCGATGGGCAGCCGGCGCACCAGGGGGACCAGGAGGATCGCGCCGCCCACGAGGAGGAAGCTGAGGAGGATGAGCTGCGTGATGGTGCCGACCTCGATCGCGCCGGCCTCCGCGATCCCGGAGACGATCGCGAGGACGATCAGGCCCAGCACGTCGTCGATCACCGCCGCGCCTAGGATGATGCGGCTGTAGGGTTTGGAGAGCACCCCCATCTCCTGGAGGACGCGGGCCGTGATCCCCACGCTGGTAGCGACGAGGGCCGTGCCCAGGAACAGGGCGGGGAGTTGGGCGAAGCCGATCTCCACCCCGTAGGCGTACCCCCCGACGAAGGGGAGGGCTACGCCGAGCACCGCGACGAGGAAGGCCTCCTTGCCGACCTCGAGGATGTCCCTAAGGCGTGTCTCGAGGCCGACCATGAAGAGCAGGAAGACCGCGCCCAGCTCAGCGAGAAATTCGAGGACCTCCCCTTCCTCGACCAACCCCAGCAGCGCCGGGCCGACGAGGACCCCGGCGAGCACCTCGCCGATCACCGCGGGTTGTTTGAGCTTCCGGAAGGCCCAACCCAGAAGCTGAGCGGCGGCGAACAGGGCGAAGACCTCGAGCAGGTACCGGGCGGCACCGCCGCCTTCGCCACCTTCGCCGGCCGGGGTCACGGCCAGGGTAAGGAAGAACTCAGCGCCCGGCATCCCGGCCTCCCAGCTCGAGCATGAGCCGCAGGAAGTCGCTGCGGGTTAGGATTCCCACGAGCCGTCCCGTCTCGTCCACGACCGGCATGCGGCGGAAGCGGTTTTCCGCCATGCGGTCCAGGGCCTGGTCGAGGGGGTCGTCCGGGTGGAGGACCTCCACGTCCTTGCGGAGGGCTTTGGCGACGGGAACCTGGCGGAGTTCCTCATACAGCTCGGCGAGGTCACGGTCCACCCATTCGTCGAAGAGCCGCATAGCGCGGACGTCGGAGAAGGGCACCGCGCTCATGCGGGGCAGGAGGTCCTCGACCTCCACGAGCCCCACGAGCCGGCCCTCCGCGTCCACCACGGGAAGTCCCCCGAAACGGTTGCGGAGCATCAGCTGAGCGGCTTCCAACAGCGGGACGTCTGCCCGCACCGTAAGGGGGTTCGGGGTCATGATATCGCGCACTACCACGGGTACAAGTGTATCACCCGCCCCCACCACCGGTGGGGGCGGGTGCAGGGGAGGGCGTTACTTCAAGAGGATCTCGAACTCCTCGCGTGTGGAGGGGCCGTGATAGACGGTAAAATCGTCGGCCGTGGGGTGGTAGGCGAGCATCACCCCGATCTCCTCGCCGATAACCTTATCCAGGGCGACGTCGTACGCGTCCCCGGTGTTCAGGGGGCGGACCAGCTCGATCACCGTGCCGGAGTCGTCCTCGGTCCCAGCGACCTCGAGGATGTCGTTCTGGCCGCCGAGCGCCTGGTCCGGTTTGGGTTGTCCGGGGTCCGGAGTGAAGAGGTCCTCCGCGGTCGCCGTGCCGTTGGCCACGTAGGCGATGAGGAGGTCGGACTCGAGCATCATGGGGTGGGCGTGACCGGGTTCGTCAGCGCTGGGCCCTTCGATGCTCTCGAGACCGAAGCCCACCCATCCCTTGCCGGGGCTTTTGAGCCCTAGGTAGAGCTTGCCGTCCTCTACCGTCCAGTAGAGCTCCATCCCGATCTCGCTGCGGTAGACGTTGGCGTACTCCTCCGGCTGGATGACGCCGTCCACCTTGGGGGCTTCGTGAGCGAACGCAAGGCCGAGGGCACTGACGCTGACAGCGATCCAGAGGGCCGATTGAATCCGCATCTCCCAACTCCTTTCCGGGTGGGTTTGACCCAACCCTGGGCTAACTATACCCGTCCCCACCCCCCGGGGGTAGGGGCGAATGCCCCATCTGCGAGCCGGTTAGCCCATGAGGTCCTGCTTGAGTCGCTCGAACTCCTCACGGGTGATCTCACCGCGGGCGTAGCGTTCACGCAGGATCTCCAGCGCCTGGTCGCTCTCGCGTTGCGAACCGGATGCGGGTGGGCGTTGGGCGAGGGTCTGTACGATCCAGACGATGCCCAGGATCAACAGCCCCCAGAACAGGATCATGCCCAGCCCGCCGAAGCCGAAGCCCATCCCGAACCCCGGACCCATCATCCTAGGCCTCCTTTAGGGCCTCGAGGGCGCGTGTGAGGCGCGCCTTGGCCTCTTGGGGAAGGCTAGCGAGCTGCCGCTGGGTGGCCTCGTCCGCGACGGTGAACATCACCTCGGGGTCGAGGATGCTGACCTCGACGCCGTCCGCTACCTCGCGCAGCACCACGTTGCAGGGAAGCAACAGCCCGATGGAACGGTCGGTCTCGAGGGCTTGGCTCGCGAGCTGGGGGTTGCAGGCCCCGAGGATCTGGTAGGCCTCCATCTCCAGACCGATCTTTTCCTTGAGGGTCTGTTGCACGTCGATCTCGGAGAGGATGCCGAACCCTTGGGCCTTGAGGGCCTCTACCACCTTCTGCTTGACCTCCTCGAAGGAGCCGTTGAGGGTCGTGTGCATACCGTAACGGGCCATTCCGTTCACCTCCACTCCTAATATACCCCCCACCGGTTAAGGGTTTGTCAAGCCGGTTCCATTCTTAGACCGATCGGACCCGGTGCACCGGATGGACGCCATCCAGTATACCTCCACGTCGGCCCGCCTCCTAGGCCAGCCGTACGCGGCGCAGTGCGATCGCGTTCAAGGCCACGATCACCGTGGAGAGGCTCATAAACAACGCCCCCACGGCGGGGGAGAGGACGATCCCCCAAGGGTAGGCCACCCCGGCGGCCAGGGGCAGGGCGACAGCGTTGTACCCCGTGGCCCAGAAGAGGTTCTGCACCATCTTGGCGTAGGTGGCCCGGGCCAACACCAGGGCGCGCACCACGTCCACCGGGTCGTTCTCGATGAGCACCAGGTCCGCAGACTCGATCGCCACGTTCGTCCCGGCCCCGATGGCCACCCCGAGGTCGGCCTCGAGAAGAGCCGGGGCATCGTTGATGCCGTCTCCGACAAAGGCGGTAGGACCCACCCCCTTGAGTTCGCGCACGATCCGGGCCTTGTCCTGGGGGAGCACGCGGGCGTAGTACCGGTCCAGGCCGAGCTCGGCCGCTACCGTCCGCGCGACCGCCTCGGCGTCTCCGGTGATCATGACGGGGGTGACGCCCAGGGCCTTGAGGCGGCGCACGGCTTCCTTGGCGGTCTCCCGTACGCGGTCGGCCAGGGCGATGAAGGCCAGCACCCGGTCCTCGTCCATCAGGGCCACCACGCTCTCCCCCCGGTCCTCGGCCTCCATAAGGCCGCGCGCGAGCGCCTCAGGCACCGCGAGCCCCAGCTCCTGGGCCCACTCGGGCCGGCCCACACGGTAGCGCCGCCCCTGAACCACGCCCTCCACGCCCTTCCCGGGAACGGCCTGGAACTGCTCGGCCTTGCGGGGCTCGAGCGCCCGCCGCGCCGCCTCCTCCACGATGGCCTCGGCCAGGGGATGCTCGGAGAGAGCCTCGAGCCCCGCGGCGACGGCGAGGGCCTGATCCGCCTCGAGGTCCTCCGCGTAGATTGCGCGCACGCCGAAGCGCCCCTCGGTGAGCGTGCCGGTTTTGTCGAAGGCCACGAACCGGATGTTCCGCGCCCGTTCGAAGGCCTCGCGGTTACGGACCAGGATCCCATGCCTGGCGGAGAGCCCTGTGGCGTTTACCGTGACCAGGGGGATCGCGAGGCCCAGGGCGTGGGGGCAGGCGATGACCAGGACCGTGACCGCGAGGGTCAGGGCGAAGTTGAACTCCTGCCCCAAAGCGAGCCAGACCCCCAGCGTCAGCGCCCCGGCGGCCACGGCGATGTAAAAGAGCCACCCCGCCGCCCGGTCCGCAAGCGCCTGGAACCGGCTCCGGGAGGCCTGGGCCTCCTCGACAAGCCGCATGATCTGGTTGAGCGTGGTCGCCTCCCCGGTCCGGGTTACGCGGACGGTCAAGGCCCCCTCGCCGTTCACCGCGCCGGCTACAACCTCGTCCCCAACCCCCTTGGGGACCGGCCGGGACTCTCCAGTGAGGAAGGCCTCGTTCATGCTCGAGGCCCCCTCGATGACCTCCCCGTCCGCGGGCACCTGTTCGCCGGGGCGGATGAGGATCCGGTCCCCAGGGCGCAAGGCGCTCACCGGGACCTCTTCGACGCGATCCCCGACGATGCGGCGCGCAGTGGAGGGCATCAGTTTGGTGAGCGCTTCTAGGGCGCGGCTCGCGGAACGGACCGAGGCCATCTCGATCCAGTGGCCGAGGAGCATCACATCGATCAGCGTGGCGAGCTCCCAGTAGAAGGGGGTGCCGGGCAGGCCGAAGGAGACCGCGAGGCTGTAGGTGTAGGCCACGGTGATCGCGAGGGAGATCAGGGTCATCATGCCCGGTGCGCGCGCCGCGAGCTCGTGCCGGGCTCCCTGGACGAAGACCCACCCCCCGTAGAAGTAGAGGAGGGTGCCGAGCACCGGGTTGACCCAGGCGCTGCCGGGGAACGCCACCGCCCGGTAGCCGAACCAGGCCTGGAGCTGTTCGGAGAAGTACAGGATGGGCAAGGTCAGCAGCAGGCTGACGAAGAACCGGTCGCGGAACAGCTCCGGGGTGTGCCCTTCGTGCTTGTCGTGCCCGCCGGGTTCTGGGGCGTGCGCGTGGGCGGTGTGTGCGTGCTTTTCGTGCTTCATACTCTACAACCCTCCTTCTCGGTTCGAGCTTGTAGGCGTCCGGTGGGGTTGAGCGCATTTTACCCTACCCCCCTGGGGTGGGGAGGTCGAGGCACGCGAGAAAATGAAGGGCGCGGCGGGGGGCGGCCCCAACCCCCTTCGGGGGGGGTCATGTAAAAAACTCGGTTGAGTAAGAGGGGAGCCCTTAGTCTGGTTCTGCCATGAAGCCGACTGAGGGCTCCCCGAGCTCCATCGTACCCTGTCCCCACTGCGGAGCCACCCGTGAGGAGAGCGGGGGCTACCGCAGACGCAAGCTGCGCACCTTTCGGGGCATCCAGGAAGTCAGAGTCAAACGGATCCGCTGCGCCCAATGCAAGCGCCAGAAACGAGCTCTCTACCCGGAGGACTGCCCTAGAAGCCGCTGGTACGCGATCTCCATCCAGGAGCACTTCCTCATCCTCGCAAGCCATCGCGCCCCTGAAAGCGTCCAAAACGATCTCGCCAAGAACCTGGGCTTCCCCCTCACCCGTCCCACCCGCCTCCGCTGGCTCAGGTCCGCGGGGGCCAGGGCCAAACGGCTCCTTCAGCGGGAGAACCGTCTTCTCCGAGGGCGGGTGTACTGGGGGAGTGTGGATGAATGGGCCTTTGGCCGGGGCCCCAAGGGGTACGGGTACCTTTACTTTGAGGCTTGGACGGGTTGCCCGCTGTGGGGAGACCTTGGCCATCGGCGGCGTTACGAGCGGGTGCGGGAGCTCCTTTGGAGGTTACCTCCAAGGCTGGGGGTGGTTTCGGACGGGGCGCAGGAGGTAGGGGAGGCGTTGGGCTGGTTGGGGCGGAGGCTGCTTTGGGCCCGGTGCGCTTTCCACCTGATGCGGGAGGTACGGGCCAAGGTGGACCGGAAGGCGTGGGGGGAGATACGGGAGGGTCTGAGGGTGCTGCGGGGGCTTGGGGCCTGGGGAGAGGGAGGCGTTCTTTTGGAAGGAGCTTCTGCCCCGGTGGGGTAAGGCCTTGGAGGGCTGGGTGCGGGCTTGGGAGGGGTTGCAGGAGGCTTGGGGGGCCGAGGTACCGCCTCCTTGGACAAACAACGTGGCGGAGGTAGGGCATGGGCGATTGTGGCGGCGGCGCAGGCGGAGGGTGTTGCGGAGCCTGGAGGTGGGGGAATCCTGGTTGATGGTGGGGCTTTACCGGATGCGGCATCGGCGGATTGGGGAAAAGAGCCCCTGGGAAAGGCTTACGGGAACTCTTTCCCCAGAGTGCTGGTGGAGGCCCCTGGTGGGGAGGATAAAAGGGTCAACTCAAAACTTGCACCTCCCGCATATCCCGCATAAACCTTCACCCCCTCCCCCCGTCGGCCAGAGACCCAGGGCATAGAGCTCCCGCAGGGCGAGCTGCACCACGAGCTCAGGCAAGAGAACCCGCGCCGCCCGCTCCCTGGCCTCCCGCCAGCTTCCTTCCCCCTCCATGCCCACCCAGTGGGCCAACAGGTAGGCCAGAAGGGAAAGCACCAGAAAACGGTGCACCCCCAAAGCCGTCCGCTGCCCAAACTGCCCCAGGGAGAACTCGCTTTTCGCGGCGCGGAAGAAGTGCTCTATGGCAAACCGCCTCTTTCCCCAAGTGAGCGCCGTCCGGGGCGTGGCGGGAAAGGTGGCCACCACGTACCGCCACTCCCAGCCCCCTTGGGGCAGGGGGTAGCGGTACCAGGCCACCCAGACCGGGAAGGAAAGCCCCCAAAGGTAGACCCGGCTCCCCTGCCGCCTGAGGTCCCCAAGCCTCCCCCTCCCCGCAGCCTCCGGTCCCGCCGCATCCCCACCACCGCTTCAAAACCCAACCGCTTCACCCCGAAAAGGAACCAGGTGGTGCCAAAGGCCGCATCCGCGGCCACCCGTATCCGGAAGGCCCGGCGCATCCAGGGGGGCAGAGAGGCCAGGAGGCTTAGGGCCAGGCGGGAGAGGGCCTTCTCCCCCTTGCCCCGCCAGAGGCGGTAGGCCCAAGGGATGCGGAGGTCTCCGTAGACGAGGTAGAGGACCACCAGATGGAGTCCCCACTTGCCGTGAAAAAAGGAGAGGGGCAGGGCCTGGAAACGGCCCCGCTTCTCCAGAGTGACTAGGTCCAGGACCACCAGGAGACGGGGCTTGGGGCCTTTTTTCTTTCTGGCCCGGTCCAGGGCTTTCTCGGCCTCTTTTCTTGCCAGGCGGATGAGAGCGCGGGTGGGCCAGGGGTAGCGGTTGAGGAAGCGAGAGAGGGCGGAGGGGGACTTGACCTGGCTGTGCTGGGGTCTGGCCTTGCCGTGGCCGTGGAGGAGGAGCAAGAGCAGGGCCTTGAGGGATTCCTGGAGGTGGGGGCTTGGCAAAAGGGCCAGGAGGGTCCAAAGTAGGGACAGGGCCGCTTGGGTCATGGCACCCGTCATCAGACGGGAAACCAGCGGCCCCTTTCAAGTGGTCCTGGCGCATAGGTATCCCCAGGGTGCATAAGTGCAAGTTTTGAGGTAGCAAAGAGCGCTTTGGTGGGCGCGGCGGTTGCGCTTGTAAATCCAGAAGGGGCCCTAGTTTCTGAAGCCCAGGTGTTTGGAAGGACCCTTACCGCTGCGGTAAAAGTGGGTAAGTACATTCGGGATGGGGCTATTGCTGGTGGTACGGCAGGTGTCCTTGAGCGAGCTGGGCGCGGACATCGTTAGACAGTCGAAGGGGGCATAGCTCGGAAATCGAGCTATGCCCCGAATAGGATCTCGTCACGGGGCTTTCTATGAGAAAACTGGTGGATTTTGCGTTCAGGATAATGCTTCTGGGTTTCATGCTGTCGATGGTTTATTTCTTTTTCCCTCCACATATGGAGATAACGGAAGCGCTGAGGCTAGGCTTTTTTGCCGCCATCCTGATAACGGGCATCTTGCTATTGATCGACTACGGCATCTTTTTCATTAGAAAAAGTTGGAGATCGGAGCGTTGAGTTTGCGGACTACCGCCATAGCGCTGGTCTTGGCCATGTTTTTTGCACTAGCGGAGGGAATGCCTTACCGCCCCCTCCGCTACACCCACGTCATCGGTCAGGCGGACTGGTACACCTGCGGCGCGGCGGCGACGGCGCCCCTGCTCACGTACTACTACGGCGCCCCCGCGACGGAGGGCGAGATTCTCGAGGTCGCCATCAAGGAAACCGAGCGATCGGGCAAGGACCCCTTGAAGGGCCTCACCGCCCTCTCCTTGAAGCGCTACCTGGAGAGGAAGGGCTACCGGGTGCGGGCCTCCCGTGATCGGCCACGTCACCA
>NC_015387.1:2050000-2140000 GCF_000195335.1 Marinithermus hydrothermalis DSM 14884 | reverse complement strand
CAGGGCGGGGGTGGCCGCGTTCACGGACTTGTCCGTGGCTTGCGCGGAGAGGACCGTGGCGACGAGGAGCTGGAACGGGGTCTCGTGCCGGAGCTCGGTACGCGCGTTGGGGTAGGCGGCCTCGAGGCGCTCGAGGATGCGCGCGGCGCGCGCGCGCTTGGTTTTTAGGGATTCCTTGGGACACTCGGGTCGCGCCATCCTTCCTCCCGACCGCCGCGATTATACCCAGAAACTGACCCGCGAGTCAGTCCACACGGCGAGCGGCCCGAGGCGCACCTAACCCCGGGACCGCTCATTCCTACCCGATTAGTAGGCCTTCGCGAACAGCACCCGCTTCCCGTACGCGCTCGGCCGACCGCAACGCACGCACAGCCCCGTCTCCTCCGGCGCGTCGAACGGGATGCAGCGCGTCGTGGCCTTGGTCTCCTCCTGGATCTCCTTCTCGCACTGCGCGTCCCCGCAGTGGAAGGCCCGCACGAAATGCCCCTCCACGCTCGCCTTGAAGGTCTCGTAATCGTCGGCGGTCACCGTGTGCGCCTCGCGGAACTCGAGCGCCCGGCGGAAGAGCTGCTCGTGGAAGGCCGCAAGCCGCTGCGGGACCGCCTCAGCAAGGCCCTCGAGCGGCAGGGTCTCCTTGCCGCCCAAGCGGCTCGCGAGGACCGCGGTGCCCGACTCCACGTCGCGCGGCCCGAGCTCGACGCGGTACGGTACGCCCCTCAGCTCCCAGTCGTTGAACTTGTACCCGGGCGTGTACTGGTCGCGATCGTCCAGGTGCACCCGTACCCCCTGGGCCTTGAGGCGCTGCTCGAGGGCCTGGGCCGCCTCCAGGACCCGCGCGCGGGTGGCCTCCTTGTAGATGGGGACGATCACCACCTGGATCGGGGCGAGCTTGGGGGGGAGGATCAAGCCCTTGTCGTCCCCGTGCGTCATGATGATCGCGCCGATGAATCGCCAGGACAAGCCCCAGCTCGTGGTGTGCACGTACTTCGTCTCGAGGTCCCGGTCCTGGAACTTGATGTCGAAGGCCTTCGCGAAGTTCGTGCCGAGGTAGTGCGAGGTGCCCGCCTGGAGGGCCTTCCCGTCGCGCATCATCGCCTCGATGGTGGTGGTGTACACCGCCCCGGCGAACTTCTCGGACTCGGTCTTCATCCCCTCCCACACGGGAATCGCCGCGTACTCACGCGCCAGCGTGGCGTATACCCCCAGCATGCGGCGGGTCTCCGCCTCGGCCTCCTCCTGGGTGGCGTGCGCGGTGTGCCCCTCCTGCCACAAGAACTCGCTCGTGCGGAGGAAGGGCCGGGTGCGCATCTCCCAACGCACCACGTTCCCCCACTGGTTCAACAGCTGCGGCAGGTCGCGGTAACTCCGGATCCACTTGGCCCACATGTGCCCGATGATCGTCTCCGAGGTGGGCCGCACCGCGAGGGGCTCCTCGAGGGCGTCTCCGCCCGCGTGGGTCACCACCGCGAGCTCGGGCGAGAACCCCTCGACGTGCTCCGCCTCCCGCTCGAAAAAGCTCATGGGGATAAACAAGGGGAAGTAGACGTTCTGGTGGCCGGTGGCCTTGAACATCTCGTCCAGGGTTCGCTGGATGTTCTCCCAAAGCGCGTACCCGTAGGGGCGCAGCACGGTCGTGCCCCGGACGGGACCGTAGTCCGCGAGCTCGGCCCGCTGGATTACCTCGAGGTACCACTCGCTAAAGTCCACTGACTGCGGCGTGATGCCCTTGTCCTTCGCCATACTCCGCCCATGATACTACCGCAGGCCGACGCGGGGTTTTGGCGCGGTGAGGCGCACGTACAGCAGGGTCACGCCCAGGGCGAGGAGAACCGCCAGGGGCAGGACCACCCCCACCCCGAACCCCGCCACCAGCACCCCCCCGAGGGGCGGGCCGATCAAGCCGCCCAGGTCCCAGCTCGCGGTGAAGAGGCTGAACGCGCTGCCGCGCAGCTCGAGCGGCGCGGCCTTGGTGACCGCGACGATGTTCGCCGGCAGGTAAAACCCCGCGCCCGCCCCCATCACCAACGCGGCGGCAAAGGCCCACGGGGGTACCGGGAAGGCCCACAGCACCCCCAGCCCCACCGACGCGCCCACGAACCCCCAAAGCGCCACGCGCCCGGCCGCCACGCGGTCCGCGAGCCGCCCGGCCGGTAGCCGGAAGAGCACCGAGACCAGGCTGTAAAACCCCAAGAACGCCCCCACCCAGGCCGCGGAGTACCCCGCCTCGGCGAGCAGGAGGGGGTAGAAGGTTTGGATGAGGGCGAAGACCGCCGCGAACCCCATGTTCGCGACCGTCGCGGCCAGAATGGGGCGGATCCGCACGACCTGCGCGAACCCTTCCCACCAGCGGCGACGCACGGGCCGAGTGAGGGTTTCGGAAAGGCGCAAGAGCACCGGCACGAACACCGCCTGCACCCCCACCACCGCGAGGAACACCCCACTAAACCCCAGCCCGTCCGCCAGCACCCCGCCGAGCGCGCTGCCGCTCATCACGCCGAGGCCGATCAGCAGGTTGCGCGTCCCCATGACCGTGCCCACCCGGCCTTCCGGCGCGAGGTCGCTGGTGATGGCCAGGCTCGAGGGCGCGAACAGCGCCATGGCCGCCCCTTGCAAAAACCGGCCGAAAAGCACGGCTCCAAACGGCCCTAAATAGAACACCCCCGCCGCGCTCCCCAGGGCCATCCCGATCACGGTGGGCCACTTGCGGCTCCACCCGTCCGCCGCCCACCCGCCCCAAGGCCGCAGCAAGATCCCCGCGAGCGGCATCAAGGCCACGACCCATCCCACCCAGCCGGGCGCCACCCCCAAGGCATGCAGGTACAGGGGTAAGACCGGGAGGGTTAAACCGTACGCGAGGAAGAAAAAGTACGTGGCTACGTGCACCACCCAGATCGCGCTCACACCCTGAGCTTACCGTGGGCGTGCCCCAGGCAAGGGGGCAGGGCCTCCCCCGTACCCGCGTGTAGGAAAACTCCGGACAAAGCGTGGGCGTTTTCCGAATCCCTTCCCGCCCTCCAAAGGGCTACAACAAAGCGGGGGAGGTGGAAACGCATGATCCGGATTCTGCTTGCGGACGATCACGCCCTGTTCCGGCAGGGGCTCAGGACGCTGCTGGAGGCCGAGCCGGAGTTCCGGGTGATCGGGGAGGCGGGGAACGGGCGGGAGGCGCTGCGCACGGCGCTCGCCACGCGTCCCGACGTGATTCTGATGGACATCCAGATGCCGGAGCTGGACGGGGTGCAGGCCACGCAGGAGATCCTGCGGGAGTTCCCGGAGGCCCGGGTGATCATGCTCACCATGTACCGGCAGGACGCGTACGTGTTCGAGGCGGTCAAGGCCGGGGCGCGGGGGTATTTGCTCAAGGACGCGCAGGCCGAGGAGCTGATCGACGCGATCCGCCGGGTGCACCAGGGGGAGGTGCTCTTGGACGGGGAGCTGGCGGAGCAGATCATCCAGGATTTTCGGGCGAAGCGGGAGGCCCTGACGACGGCGCCGGCGGCGGAGTTGACGGAGCGGGAGGTGCAGATCCTGCGGCTGTTGGCGCAGGGGGCGACGAACCAGGAGATCGCGGACGAGCTGGGGCTTTCGGAGAAGACGGTGCGCAACCGGCTCTCCGAGATCTTCGCGAAGCTGCACCTCAACAACCGCACCCAGGCCGCCCTGTACGCCATCCGCGAAGGGCTGGCCGACGCGGGGGGCGGTGGGGGCGTGCCGGCCTGAGCGGACCGTCCCGCTGGTGAACGACCGATAAGGGGCAGGTTGTAGCGCACGTAACCGTGTCCCGAGCGCGGGGGGGTATAGACTAAAAGGTACGCGAGGGGACCCCTCGGTATGAAACGGCCCCCGGTACTCCCTCCCGCAACACACAACCAAAACTAGGCGCATCCCCGGGGGCCGTGCTTTTGTTCACAGTGTAACAAACCCCCGCGGGACACGCCAGCCCCACGCTCAACCGAACACCGTGAGCGCCGCTTCTTGCTGCTGCGGCACGTCCGTAAACCCCTGAACCCGCCGCAGGTTCACCGTCACGAACTCGAAGGTGTCCACCGGCTTGGGAGCGCTCAAGGGGTGCTCCATCCCCAGCAAGTAGAGCTCCGCCTCAAACAGGGTCTGGAAGGGCTTCGTGACGGCGAGCCACTCGGGGAAACGCAAATCCCCCGGGCCGAACAGCTTCCCCACCAGGAAGAACCCCGGAAAGATCAGGGCCAGCCGGCGCGCCTTGACCAGCCCTTGCGCACTCGGGGTCGCGGGCCGCCCCCCCACCACCCAGAGGATCTGCTCCTTCGGCACCGCGATCGAGGTGACGGTACCCAACGCCTCCCGCGCCTCCGGCGGGTGCGCGTACCCGGGCGCGTACAACCGCGCGCCGCTCACCGCCAGGGTGGGGCGCGCCTCGAGGTTCAGGAGGTCGGCCGTCGCCTGCGCGCGCCCCACCCGGCCCGCCGGGGCCAGGTGAATCATCCCGTAGATGCGGTAGGTGTCCGTGTAGATCCGCGCCTCAAAGGCTTCCATCCATTGCTTGGACATTCTTCCCTCCCTTGGCCGGTTGCGCCACTGGCTCCCCCCGCCCCAGGCGCCCAGTTCACGGGCAGGGTTCATCGCCTCCAAGGGCCCGCTTACCTCAGGATCAGCCTAGAAGCTTCAACGCCCTTAGGGAACCCTCAAATGGGGGATGGCTCCACCGGCGCGCGAAGGCTCCCGCCGCATAGAATAGGGCCATGCTGTTCGCGTGGGCCTTCGTCCTCGGTACCGTCATCGGTTCGTTCCTCAACGTGGTGATCCACCGCTTGCCGCGCGGCCAGTCCGTGGTGGCGCCCCCCTCGAGCTGCCCCGCCTGCGGGCACCGGCTGAGCCCTTTGGAGCTCATCCCCATCCTCTCGTGGCTCGCGCAGGGCGGGCGGTGCCGGCACTGCGGTGCGCGGATCTCAGCGCGGTACCCTTTCGTGGAGGCCCTGACCGGGGGGGCGTTCGCCTTAGCGGCGGGGTTCTTCCCACGGTGGCCGGACCTCCCCTTGGTCTGGGTCTTCCTCGCCCTCCTCATCGCGCTGGCCTTCATCGACGCCGACCACCTCATCCTGCCCGATGCGCTCACCTACGGCGGGCTGGCCGTGGCCCTCGGGGGGGCGCTGGCCTTCGAGGTGCCACAAGAAGCACGGGAAGCCCTCGAGGGCGCGCTGCTCGCGAGCGGCCTCCTGGTGCTGATCGGGGAGTACGGCGCGCTCGTCGCGCGGCGCGGCGCGAACGGCCGGCCGAGCTGGCCGGTGGGGTTTCCGGAGGTGCACTTCGCCGCGGCCGTAGGGGCCTTCCTCGGGCCGGTGTGGGGGGTGGCGGCGGGGCTGAGCCGCTGGGGGTGGAACTGGGTGACGCGGCGCACCTGGCCCCTGCCGGACCTACTGCCCCTCTCGGCTGCGCTGCTCGGTCCCTTGCTCGCCGCGCTCTGGCCGGCGCTGCCCCTCGGGCCGGTGGAAAGCCTCAAAAGCCTCCTCCTCTCCGCGGGAGCCGTGGCGCTCTTAGGCGGGCTGTACTGGGCGGTGCAACCCCAGGACGAGGCGGAGGAGGACGAGGAGGAGGTCGTGGTGATGGGGTTCGGTGACGTGAAGCTCGCGGGGATGCTCGGGGCGTGGCTGGGGTTCTGGCCGTTCGTCGTGGGGTTGTTCCTCGCGGTCCTCGCGGGGGCCGTCCTCGGCGTGCTCCTCCGGCAGCGGCGCCTGCCGTTCGGGCCGTACCTCGCCCTCGGCGGGGCCGCGGCGCTGTTTTGGGGAGAGGCCCTCATTCGGGCTTACCTCGGGTGGTTGGGGGTAAGTTAAGGGTATGGAGCGACTGCTCGAGGTCATGCGCGCCCTGCGCGGTCCGAACGGCTGCCCCTGGGACAAGCAGCAGACCCACCAGAGCCTCCGGCCCTACCTGCTGGAAGAGGCGGCCGAGGCGGTGGACGCGATCGGGGAGGGCAGCGTGCCCAAGATGGTGGAGGAGCTGGGGGACGTCCTGCTCCAGGTCGCGTTCCACAGCGTGATCGGGGAACAAGAGGGCACCTTCCGCTACGCGGACGTGGAGCGCGCGATCGTGGAGAAGCTGATCCGGCGGCACCCGCACGTCTTCGGGGACCGCGAAGCGCGCACGGCGGCGGAGGTCCTGGCCAACTGGGAGCGGCAAAAGGAACAAGAGCGCGGCCCCAAACCCCCGTGCGAGCAGGTGCCTCGGGCCCTGCCCGCGCTGATGCGGGCCCAGGCGCTGCAGGAGAAGCTGAACTACCCTCAAGGCTCCCCGGAACGGGTACGGGAGGCGCTCGAGGCGGGGGACCTGGGCCGGTTGTTGTTCGAGGTGGTGGCGCTGTGCCGCAAGGAAAACGTGAACCCCGAGGTGCGCTTACGCGAAACCCTGGACGCGATCTGCTCCGAGAACTCGTAACCCGGCCGCCCAAACGCCTCGAGCTGGGGGACGGGTTCCGCGACGCGGCGGTCCTCGTGCCGGTGCTCGCCTCGGGCGAGGTGCTCTTCACGGTGCGCAGCGCGACGCTGCCCCACCACGGCGGCCAGATCAGCTTTCCCGGGGGGATGCAGGAGCCGGGCGAGACCCCCGAGGCCGCTGCGCTGCGCGAGGCGTGGGAAGAGGTCGCCCTGCCCCCGGAGGCGGTGGAGGTGCTGGGGCGGCTGGACCAGACCACCTCCCCCTTCGGATTCCGCATCACTCCGGTGGTGGGGTGGATCCCTCACCTCCCGGACCTCTCCCCCAACCCCGCGGAGGTCGCCCGGATCCTGCGCGTGCCCTTCGCGGAGCTCCTCGGAGCCCCCGCCTGGGCCGAGGTCCGGGAGCACGCGGGCCGGAAACGCCAGGTCTGGCACTACCCCTGGCGGGGGTACGACATCTGGGGCGTGACCGGGAATATCGTGCACGACCTGCTCACGCGCTACCGGGAAACAAACGCTTAGGAGGTGCGAGGTGGCTTGGATTGAGACGGTTCCCGAGGACCAGGCGACCGGGAAGCTCCAGGAGGTGTACGCGCGGCTTGTGCGGGCGCGCGGCGGGGTCTCGGAGGTCATGAAGGTGCACAGCCTCCACCCGGAGGCCATGGCGGCCCACCTCGAGCTCTACCTCGAGATCATGTTCGGCCGCTCCCCGCTGCCGCGGCCCCTGCGCGAGGCGGTGGGGGCGTACGTAAGCGCCTTGAATGCCTGCCGGTACTGCTGGGCGCACCACAGCGCGCCCCTTAAGCGGTACAAGGTGAGCGAGGCGGCCCTCGAGGCCCTCGCGCGGGGGGAGGTTGCGGCCACCGGCTTCCCCGAGGCGTGGCAGGCCGCGCTCCGGCACGCGGAAAAACTCACGCGAACACCGGAGGCCGTGCAGGAGGCGGACCTCGAGGCGTTGCGCGCGGCGGGCTGGGACGACCGGGCGATCCTCGACCTGACCCTGATCGTGGGGTACTTTAACTTCGTGAACCGCGTGGTGATGGGGCTGGGGGCCGAGCTCGAGCCGGATTTCCTGCGGACCACCGGGGAGCTGGGGGGGTCAGTTTAGGCCCAGCCTGTGGCGCAGCAGGCGGAACTGGTAGTACATAAAGCACCCCAGGCAAAAGCCGAAGGCCAGGTTGATGAAGGCCAGCAGGGCCACCACCAAGGCGAGGCCCCACCCCACAAGGGGCGCGCCGAGGGAGAAGGCCAGGGCGGCTGCGATCAGGAAGGCCGCGCCGACGCTGCGGGCGAACCGGTGGGGGCGCGGGTCCTCGTCCACGGGCCGGGCGGGGATCCGGAGCCCACGCTTTAAGGCGACCATGAAGTCCAGGCCCAGGTGCTGCGAGGCCATCAACGCCGCGAGGAGGTAGACCCCCTCCGCGCGGCCCGTGAGGAGGCTGAGCAGCACACCCACGACGATCAGGGTCTGGTTGAACAATAGCTGGTTCCGGTCCGTCCTCATACCCGCCAGTATACCCTTGATATCTATATACTCATGGGTAATGCGCCCCACAAAGCTCCAGGTAAACTGGAGTCATGCTCCTCACCTCTCCCCTCCTTTCCGCTCCCCACGGGTTCACCACCCGTCTGGGCGGCGTCTCCGCCCCGCCCTTCGACACCCTGAACCTCTCCACGGCCGTGGGCGACGCTCCTGAGGCCGTACGGGAAAACCGCCGGCGGGTCCTTGAAGCCCTGGGAACCCCGCCCCTTGCCGAGCTCCGCCAGGTACACGGCACCCACATCCACGCGGTCACGGGCCCCGGCACCTGGGAGGGGGACGGCCTCCTCACCCAAACCCCCGGCCTCGCCCTGCGCGTCGCCGTTGCGGACTGCTACCCCGTGCTGCTGGAGGACCCCACCCAGCGCGTGGTGGGCGCGCTGCACGCCGGGTGGCGCGGCGTGCTGGGCGGCATCCTCCCCCAGGCCCTCGAAGCCATGCACGGGCGCTGGGGCAGCCGCGTGGAGGAGGTGCGCGTCGCCGTCGGTCCGGGCATCCAAGGCGCGTGCTACCAGGTGGGTCCCGAGGTCATCGAGCACTTCGCCAACGCCGGGTTTCCCGACCATGTCTTCTGGCCCGACCCCCACGCCCCCGGCCGGTACCGCCTGGACCTCGAGGCCGCCCTCCGGTGGCAAGCCCGGACCGCCGGGGTTCGGCCCGAGCACTACTGGAGCCTCGGGGCCTGCACCCATTGCGACCCTCGGTTCTACTCGCACCGCCGCGACGCGGGGCGCACCGGCCGCATGTGGGGCGTGATCCGCGCGTGGTAAATTAGGAGCGGTCAGCGATGCTCAGGCCCAACGCCCAAATCACCGCGCTTTCCGAGCTTACCCCCGAGTGGCTCCGCGCCCGGGGCTTGAAAGGCGTGGTGCTCGACCTGGACAACACCCTGGTGCCCTACGGCGAGGAAGGCCCGGTCCCCGAAGCGCTCCTCGAGTGGCTCGCCAGCCTCAAAGCGGCGGGCATCAAGGTCGCGATCGTCACGAACGCCCTGCCCGGCCGGGCCCGGCACTGGGGGGAACGGCTCGGCCTCGAGGTCCGCGCGCTCGCGGGCAAGCCCTGGAAAGGGTTCCGGCGCACCATCCGTCGCATGGGCCTCACCCCGCGAGAGGTGGCGGTGGTGGGGGACCAGCTCTTCACCGACGTATTGGGCGGCAACCTGGTCGGCGCGTACACCGTGCTCGTCCCCCCCTTGAGCGAAAAAGGCCTGCCGCACACCCGCCTCATCCGCCGCCTCGAGCGCTGCATCCTGCGCACCACCGCGCGCCCCTAACCCCCCCATTCGGGGGTAGCCCCACGCCGGAGCGAATGGAGATACTAAAGGATATCCCCGTGCGCCCTAATGCTTCGCGTTTGACCCGTATTCGGGAGGAAAAATGAGCGTCTTAACGATCGGCGACAAGCGGTTGGGTGCCGCCCTTATCGAGCTCGGGTACCTCACGGATGAGGACCTCCAGCGCGCTTTGGAGCAGCACCGAGAGATCGGAGGGCGGCTGGCCGACGTCATCGTGGACCTGGGCCTCCTCTCAGAGCGCCGCATCGCCCAGGCCATCGAGGCCGCGTTCGGCATCCCCCTCGTGGACCTGCACACCCTCGAGATCCCCCCGGAGGTCCGGGCGCTCCTGCCGGCGGAGAAGGCCCAGGAGCTCGAGGCGATCCCCTTCGCCCTCGAGGACAAGACCCTGCGCGTGGCCTTCACCGACCCGCTCGACAACCTCAAGATCGACGAGGTCGAGGAGATCACCGAGCACATCGTGGAGCCGTACCAGACGCTAAGGGCCTCGTTCCAGTACGCCCTCGCTAAGAACTACCCTGAGCTGGGCCTGCCCCTTCCGCCGCCCCCCAAGCACACGAACCCCAGCGAGCTGAAGCTCGGTGAGCTGCTGGTGCATAAGGGCCTCATCACCCGCGAGACGTTAGAGCAAGCCTTGGTGCAGCAGGAAAAAACCGGGGAGCTGCTCGGCAAGATCCTGATCCAGGCCGGGAAGATCACGGAGGCGGACCTGTACCGCGCGCTCGCGGAACAAGCCGGGATCGCCTTCCTCGAGGACACCGCGGGGATCGAGGCCGACCCCGAGATCGCGAGCTTATTCCTACGCACGGACGCCCTGCGCTACCGCGCGATTCCCGTGGCGGAGGAAGGGGGTGAGGTCACGGTCATCCTCGGGGAGACGCGGCACCAGGAGGAGGTGCGCCGCATCCTGAACCGTCCCGTCCGCTTCTTCCTCACGACCCCTACGGCGTGGGAGCAGCTCTTCAAGCGCACCTACCCCGAGCACGCCCGGCTGGGTGAGATCCTGGTGCAGGAGGGGAAGCTGGAGCGCGAGGACCTCCAGCAGGCCCTTAAGGTGCAGCAGCGCCTGGGCCGCAGCCGGTCCATCGGCGAGGTGCTGGTCGAGCTGGGGTACGTCACCCCCGAGGACATCGAGGAGGCGCTGCAAAAACAACGCGCGGGCGGCGGGCGGCTGGAGGACACCCTGGTCCAGTCGGGCAAGATCAACCCCGAGATGCTCGCGAAAAGCATCGCGATCCAGCAAGGCTACCCGTACATCGATCCGCAGGAAACCCCGCCGGACCCTGGGGTCGTGATGCTGGTGCCCGAGGCCACGGCGCGCCGGTACACGGTCTTCCCCCACCACCTCGAGGGCGACGCCTTGGTGGTGTTGATGAAGGACCCGCGGAACATCTTCGCCATCGACGACCTGAGGATGTTCACCAAGCGGGAGATCAAGCCCGCCGTCGCCACCGAGGACGCGATCCTCAAGCTCATCGAGCGCTTCTACGGTCACACCGGGGAGCTGGACGAGCTCGCGAAGGAGTTCGCGCGGGAACGTCCCGAGGAGGAGCAGCTCGAGGCCTCGAACCTGGACGACAACGCGATCGTCCGGCTGGTGAACACCATCATCCGCGAGGCGTACCTGCAGGAAGCCTCGGACATCCACATCGAGCCGCGCCAGGACCACGTCCTGGTGCGCATCCGCGTGGACGGCGCGCTCCGGGAGTACACCCGCCTGCCCAAAGGCACGGGCCCAGCCATCGCCAGCCGCGTCAAGATCATGGGGCACCTGGACATCGCCGAGCGGCGCCTGCCCCAGGACGGGCGCGTGCGGTACCGGGACCACTCGATCGACCTGGACCTGCGCCTCTCCACGCTGCCCACCGTGTACGGCGAGAAGATCGTGATGCGCCTCTTGCGCCGCGCAGCGGACATCCCCGAGATCGAGCAGCTCGGCTTCGCCCCCAGCGTCTTCGAACGCTTCCAGGAGGTCATCCAAAAACCCTACGGGATCTTCCTAATCACCGGCCCGACCGGTTCGGGCAAGTCGTTCACCACCTTCTCCATCCTCAAGCGCATCGCCACCCCCGACAAGAACACCACCACGGTCGAGGACCCGGTCGAGTACGAGATTCCCGGGATCAACCAGACCCAGGTCAACCCCCAGGCGGGCCTCACCTTCGCCCGGGCGTTGCGCGCCTTTCTGCGCCAGGACCCGGACATCATCATGGTGGGCGAGATCCGCGACCAAGAAACCGCGCAGATCGCTACCGAGGCCGCACTCACCGGCCACCTGGTCATCGCCACGCTGCACACCAACGACGCGGCCGGCGCGATCACCCGGCTGGAGGAGATGGGGATCGAGCTCTTCAACATCTCCGCCTCCCTCATCGGGGTGCTCGCCCAGCGCCTCGTGCGCCGGGTCTGCGACCACTGCCGGGTCGAGGTAGACCCCGACCCCGCGGTCCTCAAGAGCCTCGAGCTCAGCGAGCGGGACCTCGAGGGCAAAACCCTCTACCGCGGCGTGGGGTGCGAGCGCTGCGGCGGCACCGGGTACCGGGGCCGGTACGCGATCCACGAGCTTTTGGTGGTGGACGACGCGATCCGCCAGGCGATCGTCGCGGGCAAATCCGCCACCGAGATCAAGGCCCTCGCGCGCGAGCGCGGCATGCGAACGCTGCGGGAGGACGGGATCTACAAGGCCCTCGAGGGCATCACCACCCTGGAAGAGGTCATGGCACGGACCCTCGAGTAACGGGGAGGGCAGCATGGAAAAAACGCCGGACATCGTGAAACTGCTGGAGCTTACGGTTCAACGGGGCGCTTCGGACCTGGTCTTGACGGTAGGAGTGCCGCCCATGCTCAAGGTGGACGGGGAGTTTCACCCCACGGAGTTCGAGCCCTTGACCCCGCAGGACACGCGGCGGTTGATGTACGCCATGATGGACGAGAAGCAGCAGCGCCAGTTCGAGGAGAACAAGGAGCTGGACTTCTCGTTCAGCCTGCCGGGCAAGGGCTGGTTCCGGGTGAACGTCTTCTTTCAGCGGGGCTCGGTCGGCGGGGTGCTCCGCGCCATCCCCGCGGTGATCAAGGGGTTCGACGAGCTGGGCCTGCCCAAGAACATCGCGGAGATCGCCTTGAGCCCGCGCGGCCTGGTCCTGGTCACGGGCCCCACCGGCTCGGGTAAGTCCACCACCCTCGCCGCGATGGTGGACTACATCAACGAGAACCGCCGGGTGCACATCGTGACGATCGAGGACCCCATCGAGTTCTTCCACAAGCACAAGATGGCCATCGTCAACCAGCGCGAGGTGGGGACCGACACCCACGACTTCTCCCGGGCGCTGCGCAGCGTGCTGCGCCAAGCCCCGGACGTGATCCTCGTGGGGGAGATGCGCGACTACGAAACGATCCGCGCGGCGATCACCGCGGCGGAGACCGGGCATTTGGTGATGGGCACGCTGCACACCAACTCCGCGCCGGAAACCATCGACCGCATCGTGGACGTCTTCCCCGAGGAGCAACAGGAGCAGGTGCGCGTCCAGCTCGCGAACAACCTGGTCGCGGTCCTGACGCAACAACTCCTGCCCAAAGCGCACGGCGACGGCCGCGTCCTCGCCTACGAGCTCATGATCGCCACGCCCGCGGTGCGGGCCCTGATCCGCGAGGGCAAGACCCACCAGCTGCCCTCCGTCATCCAGACCGGCGGCCAGTACGGCATGATCACCATGGACGCGCACCTCGCGGACCTGTACCGCCGCAAGCTCATCACCTACGAGGTCGGCCTCGCCCGCGCAGTGGATCCCAAGGAGTTCAGCCGCCTCGCGGGGATGCAAGAACCCAGCCCAAGCTCCGCGCGGCGGCGCCCCGGCTTTTCGGGGTAAGCTAACCTCGTATGCCGGGGATCGCGATCATCGGAGCACAATGGGGAGACGAGGGCAAGGGCAAGGTCGCGGACGCTCTCGTCCCCGACGCGGATTTCGTGGTGCGGTACCAGGGCGGCGCGAACGCCGGGCACACCGTGGTAGCGCACGGCCAAACCTTCAAGCTGCACCTGCTACCCACGGGCGTTATTCACCCGCACGCCACCAACGTCCTCGCGGACGGCATGGTGATCGACGCGCACGCCTTCGCGCAGGAGATCCAAGCCATCCAAGCCGAGGGCTTCCAACCCAAGGTGCTCGTCTCCGAAAAAGCCCACCTGGTCCTGCCCCATCACAAGCACGTCGAGTCCCGCAAAAACTTCGTGGGCACCACCGGTCGCGGCATCGGCCCGGCCTACGCCGACCGGGCGCGCCGCATCGGCATCCGGGTGGGGGACCTCCTCGACGAAACGGTGCTGCGCGAGCGCGTGGCGCACCTCCTCGAGGCCAAACCCAACAGCACCCGCGCCGTGGGGTGGACCTCGGTGGAGCAGGCCCTCGAGGACCTCAAGCCCATGCGCGAGATCCTCGAGCCCTACGTGGCCGACACCGGAGCGGTGCTGCGCGAGGCTTTACGGCACGGGAAGAAGCTCCTTTTTGAGGGCGCGCAGGGAACGTTGCTCGACCTGAACTACGGGACCTACCCCTTCGTGACGAGCTCGCACCCCACGGTGGGCGGCATCCTGGTGGGCACGGGCTTGAACCACAAGGCCATCGCGAAGGTGTACGGCGTGGCCAAGGCCTACACCACCCGCGTGGGAAACGGGCCCTTCCCCACCGAGCTCGAGGGCCCGCTCGCGGAGTACCTGCGCAACAAGGGGCATGAGTTCGGCGTCACGACCGGACGACCGCGGCGCGTGGGGTGGCTGGACGCGGTGGCGTTGCGGTACGCGTGCGAGGTGAACGGGTTCGACGGGCTCGTCCTAACCAAGCTCGACGTCCTCTCAGGCCTCGAGACGGTCAAGATCGGGGTGGCGTACACGGGGGACGGGCGCGTGGAGTACGAGGAGATGCCGGGCTGGGGCGAGCTTGCGGGCATCACGCGGCGCGAGGACCTGCCCAAGACGCTCCTCGCCTTCATCGAGCGCATCGAGGAGCTCACCGAGACCCCGGTGGTGATGTTCTCCACCTCCCCGCGGCGCGAGGACACCTTCGGCTCGGTGAGCTGGGTGTAGCTCCAAACACACGGCGCGCCCCCGGAGGTTCCGGGGGCGCGCGGCGTTTTCCGCGTTACGACTGGGCTTCCTCGGCGCCTTCCTCTTCCAAGCCCAGGTTCGCGAGCAGATCGCCGTACAGGTCGCCCAGCTTGACGCTGGCCTGCCCGCTCGGCGCGACGCTCGAGTCGTACTGGGTGTACGCGGGCTCGGCCCCCACCGCGTACTCGGGGCGCGGACGGCGCTCCGCCGGCCGGCCCTTCTTCGCGGCGCGCTTGCCCTTCGCGCGCTTGGGCCGCTCCTCCTCTTTCTCGGTCGGCACCGGGGGCGGCAACAGGCGCTTGCGCGAGAGGGAGATGCGCTGCTCGACCGGGTCGATCTGCAGAATGACGACCTCGAGCTCCTCCCCCTTCTTGAACTGCTCCGCGGGGTTCTCGATGCGGGCGTAGTCCAGCTCGGAGATGTGCACCAACCCCTCGATGCCGGGCTCGAGCTCCACGAACACCCCGAACTCGGTCACGCCGGTGATCTTGCCCTTGATGACCGTGCCCGGCGGGTACTTCTCGGGCAGCTCTTTCCAGGGGTCGGGCATGGTCTGGCGCAGGCCCAGCGAAAGGCGGCGCGCCTCAGGGTCGATGCGCAGCACGACCGCCTCGACCTCCTCGCCTTCCTTCAGGACCTCGGAGGGGTGCTTGGGCCGCTTGGTCCAGCTCATCTCCGAGACGTGGATCAGGCCTTCCAGGCCGGGCTCCACCTCGAGGAAGGCCCCGAAGGGGGTGAGGCCCACGACCTTCCCCCGGACGCGCTGGCCGACCTCGTACCGCTCGCTCACGGTCTCCCACGGGTCGGGGGTGAGGGCCTTGATCGAGAGGTTCACCCGCTCGCGCTCGGGGTCCACGGACAGGACCCGGGCGCGGACCTGATCGCCGACCTGGACCACCTCGCGGGGGTGCTCGAACCGGCCCCAGGTGAGCTCGCTGCGGTGCACCAGGCCGTCGATGTGCCCGAGGTTCACGAACACGCCGAACTCGGTGACCTCCACGACCGCGCCCTCGACCTCCTGGCCGGGCTCGAGGCTCTGCAAGACCTGCTGGCGCAGCCGCTTCTGCTCTTCCTCGAGGAGCACGCGGCGGGAGAGGATGATCCGCCCCTTCTTGCGCGAAAGCTCGATGATTTTAACCGGGAGGGTCTGCCCGACGAAGCCGTCCAGGTCGTTCACGCGCTTGATGTCGACCTGGGAGGCGGGCAAAAAGGCGCGCAGCCCCTCAATGTAGGTCACGAGGCCCCCGCGCACCTTCTCCCGGATCGTTACCTCGACCGGTTCGCCGTTCTCGTACAGCTCGACGACCTTACGCCAAGCCTTGTCCGCGTCGGCGCGCTTTTTGGAGAGCACGATGGCGTTCTCGGAGAGGTCTACCCGCACCACGTAGACCTCGACCTCATCCCCCGGCTGGAGGAGGTTCTTAAGCTCCTCCTCGGAAAGGGGCTCGTCGGTGAGCTGGTTGAAGGGGATGATGCCTTCGACCTTCGCGCCGACATCCACTGCCACGCCTTCGTTGCCCACGAAGACCACGGTGCCCTTTATGAGCTGCCCGCGGCGAATCTCTCGCTCGAGGCGGGCGCTCGCCTCCTCGAGGGCCTGCTCCATGGTCACGGGTTCGCTTGGGGTCTGGTTCTCGTGGGCCTGGTTTCCGGCCTCCGGGGCCGGGGTCTGGGTGTCCTTATCCTCCATCCGCCTGTATCCTCCCTAGCTACAGTACTGTAGCTGCCGCCACGCCAAGAAGAGGAGGGCATTCCCTCCCAAGACGTCATCACCCGTTAACGCATCGCTGGCTCTGGCATGGCGGAATTGCCCGTTCGGGCATACTCCTCTGTTATAGCACAGGGGGCCCGGAAAAGGAAGGGCTAGCCCCCGAAGGACTCATGTAAAAAAGTCGGTTGACTCAAAACTTGCACTTATGCACCCTGGGGATACCTATGCGCCAGGACCACTTGAAAGGGGCCGCTGGTTTCCCGTCTGATGACGGGTGCCATGACCCAAGCGGCCCTGTCCCTACTTTGGACCCTCCTGGCCCTTTTGCCAAGCCCCCACCTCCAGGAATCCCTCAAGGCCCTGCTCTTGCTCCTCCTCCACGGCCACGGCAAGGCCAGACCCCAGCACAGCCAGGTCAAGTCCCCCTCCGCCCTCTCTCGCTTCCTCAACCGCTACCCCTGGCCCACCCGCGCTCTCATCCGCCTGGCAAGAAAAGAGGCCGAGAAAGCCCTGGACCGGGCCAGAAAGAAAAAGGCCCCAAGCCCCGTCTCCTGGTGGTCCTGGACCTAGTCACTCTGGAGAAGCGGGGCCGTTTCCAGGCCCTGCCCCTCTCCTTTTTCACGGCAAGTGGGGACTCCATCTGGTGGTCCTCTACCTCGTCTACGGAGACCTCCGCATCCCTTGGGCCTACCGCCTCTGGCGGGGCAAGGGGGAGAAGGCCCTCTCCCGCCTGGCCCCTAAGCCTCCTGGCCTCTCTGCCCCCCCTGGATGCGCCGGGCCTTCCGGATACGGGTGGCCGCGGATGCGGCCTTTGGCACCACCTGGTTCCTTTTCGGGGTGAAGCGGTTGGGTTTTGAAGCGGTGGTGGGGATGCGGCGGGACCGGAGGCTGCGGGGAGGGGGGAGGCTTGGGGACCTCAGGCGGGCAGGGGAGCCGGGGTCTACCTTTGGGGGCTTTCCTTCCCGGTCTGGGTGGCCTGGTACCGCTACCCCCTGCCCCAAGGGGGCTGGGAGTGGCGGTACGTGGTGGCCACCTTTCCCGCCACGCCCCGGACGGCGCTCACTTGGGGAAAGAGGCGGTTTGCCATAGAGCACTTCTTCCGCGCCGCGAAAAGCGAGTTCTCCCTGGGGCAGTTTGGGCAGCGGACGGCTTTGGGGGTGCACCGTTTTCTGGTGCTTTCCCTTCTGGCCTACCTGTTGGCCCACTGGGTGGGCATGGAGGGGGAAGGAAGCTGGCGGGAGGCCAGGGAGCGGGCGGCGCGGGTTCTCTTGCCTGAGCTCGTGGTGCAGGTCGCCCTGCGGGAGCTCTATGCCCTGGGTCTCTGGCCGCCGGGGGGAGGGGGTGAAGGTTTATGCGGGATATGCGGGAGGTGCAAGTTTTGAGCTACGGCCCATGCATCGACCTTCCCGGTGGCAACGTAGCTCTCCAGAGCTCCAGCCAAGGCTCCACCAATCGCGCCTGCTGCAACCCACCACAACTCACCTTGCGTATTTTGAAGTTCACTTTCTTTAAGGGTTACCCCCTCCGGCAGCGCCACCTGCACGACCTCACCCTGCTGCGCAGGTGCGCTGCCTTCACCTGCTCCCCCGCGGCCAGAACGGGGATCACCCCCATGAGCAGGAGCCCGAAGACCAGGAGAATCGCAAGTTCTTTCTTCATACCCAACCTTTCCTGAGGCTAAGAAGAGGGATGGAAGGTCTTCCGGGAACTATTCCTAAAACATAGAAGGTGAAAAAGTCAAGCGAAATTGCACACCCCGCCCGGGACCCCGGGGCGCTCCTCAGCCCGAAAGGCGGTAGGCCAGAAGCGCCCTCGGATTTTGCGTCCAGCCCTCCCGCAGGTCGGCCTCCACGCGCTCGACCCGCGCGACCAGGACCCCGGGCTTGCGTTCCAGTCGCGCCGCCCTCCAGAGCGGCTTGACGTAGAAGGCGCGGCTATGACCGTCCTTTAGCCGCACCGCGAGGTAGTCGGCGAGCTTCGTGCGGCAAGAGCCCGGCAAGGCCCAGGAACGCAGCACGACGTAGTCCGGGCGCTCGTGGTGCTTCTTCCAGGCCCAGGCCGTGCCCCCCTGGGCGTGGTCGCCGTCGAGGCCACGCCATTGGTGGGTACGCAGCTCGGCAGCCGTCAAAGCGACCTCGCTAAGAGCCTGGGCTTCCCCCTCACCCGTCCCACCCGCCTCCACTGGCTCAGCTCCGCAGGAGCCAGGGCCAGGCGCCTCCCCACCCTCACCCGACTTCCAGTTCGAATGCCGCCCGCCATCCCGCGGTCTGGAAGCCGAGCTCGACCAAGAGGTTGGTCAGGTAGTGGAGGAGGATGGGGGGTAAAAGGCTGCCGGTGAGCAGGCTCGCGTACGCCATGACCATGGCGCCGACGAAGGGGAAGAGAAAACCCCCGAGGAAGGCACGCGTGAAGCGAAGGGGAGGTGCCAAGGCGGTGTAGACGGGAAGAAAGTGGGCCAAGGCAAAGACAAGGGCTTGAGGGAGCGCCCACCAGATCCAATGGATGGACCCACCCCAGAGGGAGAAGGGTAGCAGGAAACCGACACCCCTAAATAACGCCTCCTCGTGGACGACCCGACCAAACTGATCGGCCAGACGAACCCCTAGGGGGCGCTCCAGGGGGCGTTTCGGATGCGGGCCGCTGAGGATGGCCAGGAGAGAAACGAAAAAAGCAAGCAGGTAGAGCAGCACAGGACCCTGCAACGCCTTAGGCCAGGGAGCAGGGACGAAGAAAGCTGTGGGCAGGAAAAGCACCAGTCCCACAGCAAGGAGGTGATTGATCTCCACCTCGCCCTTCCGCGCGGCCAAGGAAGCCAGGAATAAAACAACCAGCAAGGTTGCGAGCGCGTTTTGGATAGCCGCCGCTTCCACTTGCCCTACTCCTCGCTTAGGTCGTAGACCACCTCGAAGCGGAACGCTTTACGGAAGAAGAGGAACCCTATCGATCCGACCTCCTCCACCTGGACCCGGACCAACCGCTTTCCGTGGAAAACGTAGGTGAGTGTGCGGGTTCCTGAGATCTCGGGGAGCGCCTCGCGCACCACCCAGGTCTGCGGTCCTTCCGGCTCGAGCGCACGGCAACTGGGCGGAGGCGGGGTGGGGTCCGCACCAAAGGCGATGGTGACCCCAGGGTATTCCCGCCGTGCGACGAGGTGCGCCGTACCCTGCGCGACACGCACCTGTTCGAAGAAAACCTCCTTGTCGCCAATCCAGGCCTGGGCCACGCGGGTGTACTGGGGAGATGGTGGGTTGAGGGCCTGGAGCACCAGCGCGCACCCGTCGGCCAGGGCCACTCCGCCTGTGAGGGCGAGCACGATCGCCGCTTGCTTTACCATTGCGCCCCCCGCCTCCAGATTCCGTAGGCCAATAGGAGGTAGAAGGCGTGTGCGGCCACGCGCAGGCCGTTATGCGCGCTGTCCTCGAAGTGAGTGAGCCCGAGGCCGGGCAGAAGGCTCCAAACCCAGGGTTGGACCTGTGCAGGCAGGAGCTGTAGGAGGGGCGGTGCGACCTGCATCCAGAGCAGGCTGACGACCAGGACCCCGGCGAAGTTGCGCAGGAGGCCGCTAATCCACACCATGGTTAGGAGGCTGGAGAGTGCGACGAGCACGCCGTGAATGAGTTCCCGCCCCGACGGGATGGAGCCGAACAGCCCCGCGGCGAAGAGAAACGAGGCCGCGGCCACCCCGCCCACTGCGAGGGCCTTGGCCGCCGCTAGCTGCGCGGGACGCATTGGAGTGGTGAAGATCCACTTCTCGGTGCCTACGGCGGGCTCCAGGGTCAGTAGGTACGGGCCGAGCAGCGCGATGACCACGAGCGGGGTTTGCAACCAGGGCTGGACGGTAGCGCTGACCTCCACGCGCTCTCCGGCCAATCGGTCGGCGAGGAAGACCACCGTGGGAAACAGAAACCCTAGAGCGGCAAGCGCTAGACCCTGGGGGTTACGCTTGAGCTTCAGCAGCTCGCTGCATACCATCCTTGATCCTCCAGTAGAGCTCCTCCAGATCCTCGAGGCGGCGCTCCTGAACCCGTATGCCTGCCGCGGTGAGGGCCTCGAGGACCCGCGGCTCGTGTTCGGGGGAGGCTTCCACGTAGAGCTCGTCCGTACGCCGTCCTGTTTGGGTGGAGTAGCCGAGGGCGTGCAGTGTGCTTCGTGCGGCCTCGAGGCGGTCCACTCGGAGGACCAGCCGGCGACGGGCGGCCAGGTCGTGGTAGCGCCCTTGGTAGGCGATCCGCCCCTCGTGCAGGATGACCAGGTGTTCGGCGTAGCGTTCGGCTTCCAGGATCTGGTGGGTGGCGATGAAGAGGCTAACCCCTTGCTGGGCGAGGTCCAGGAGCAGCCGCCACACCTGCTGGCGTCCTTCCACATCGAGGCCGTTGGTCGGTTCGTCCAGCAGTAGGAGCTGAACTCCGGGGAAGAGCTGGGCGGCCAGATACAGCCGTTGCCGCATGCCCAGGGAGTATTTGCTGAAACGGAGGCCGGCTGCCGCGCCGAGCCCCACCCGCTCCAGGGCTTCCCGGGCGGTGTTTCTTGGGGCAGGCACCCCCCGGTAACGAAAGGCGATCTCTACGTTCTCCACTCCGGTAAGCCAGGGGTAGAAGCGGGGTTCTTCCAGGGTTACCCCCACCGCCCGACGGACCTCGGGCCGCCAGGGCCGCCCCAGCAGGTGCACCTCGCCGGCGTCGGGGCGCTCCAGTCCTGCCAGCACCCTGAAGGTGGTGGTCTTTCCCGCGCCGTTTGGCCCCAGGTAAAGGCTGATCGCGCCTACGGGAACCTCGAAGGAAACGCCCCGAAGGACCTCGCGCGCGCCATAGCGCTTCACGAGGTTGCGGACCGCGACGGCGCTACTCATAGGCCGCCACCCCCCGGTTCACCACCACGCGTTCGGCGCGGGAGACGGCCCAAAGCCCTACGGCCAGCCAGAGGAGAGAAAAGACCAGGACCGGCAATGCTGGGGTGCTGGGGTCGCGCAGCCAGCGGATCGCGCCGGCCAGCGGTACGGCCGCCGCCCACCCGTACGCCAGCGTGGGGGTGAAGGCCAGGGCGAACAACCCCACCTGCACCAGGGTGGCGAGACTGTCCACCTTGCGGAAGACGAGCTTTAAGGCGAAGACTATGAACCCCACCCCGGCGACGCTGAAGAGCGCCAGGGCCATGGCGCCCGCCACATACCCTAGGTCGGGAAGGTGCCGGGTGACCGCCAGCGCCGCAAGGACGTAGATGCCCACCAGGCCCACCCCGATCTGGAGCGCGCTGACGGCGGTCAGCACCGCTACCAGGCGGGAGAGCGGGTAGGGATAGAGCATAACCTCCTCCGGGGGGTGGTCCTGACCCACGGTGAGCAGGCGGGGGATCAGGTAGAAGAGCGAGACGGCCCCCATGGCCACGTAGGTGGCCAGGGCGCCGGTACTCGCCTCCTGGCCGCTGGTCCGCGCGGCGGCCAGGCCCAACCCCCAAAGCACCGCCCCGGTGGTCACCCAGCCAAAAAAGAACTGGATCGGGTAGCGCCGCTGCTCCGCCAGGTCGGCCCACACCTTCAGCCACGCAGCCGCCAGGAGTTGCTTCACGATTCACCTCCGAGCTGACCTCGAGCCACGGTCTCCACGCCGCTTTGCGTGCGCATCTCCAACACCCGGACGCCTTGAGCGTCGAGCTGCTCGAGCACGCGGGCGACCAGCCGAGGGTCGTTGGGAAGTTCCAGCCGATCGTCGAAGACTTGAACCTGGGGATCCGGGGGGAGCGTGGCCCGCCGGTCGGTCCGGATGATCAATCGGGCGTAGTGCGCGAGGGGATGATCCGGGGCGCGGGTGGCGCCGTTTTCGATCAGGAGCGCTTCGTGCACCAGCTTGCCCAGCGCGGCGTGATCGTGGGAGGTGATGATGGCGCTTATTCCGCGCTGTAGGCGTTCGTGTAGGAAGGCGGCGAAGCGTTCCACGGTAGCGATGTCGAGCGCTAGGGTGGGTTCGTCCAAAAGGACAAGCTCGGGCTCGTGGACGAAGACCGCGACCAGGCTGAGCCGCTGCCGGTTCCCTAGGGAGAGGGTGCTGATCGGAGCGTGGGCTTTGTCGGCCAGTCCGAACACCTCCAGGAGGGGCTCGAGCGAGGCGCTGGTGGGGACGCCGTACATGGTGGCGGTGAAGCGGAGGGCGTCGTGTACGCTCCAGCGTTCGGGGAAGTGCCGCGCGCCGTTGAGGAGCACGCCCACGCGGCGCATTAGGGCGGGCCGGTCGCGTACCGGGTCGAGGCCCAGCACCCGTATCTTGCCCGCGGCTGGGCGGATCAGTCCGGCTATGGTGCGCAGGAGGGTGGTTTTTCCGGCGCCGTTGGGGCCCACGATGCCGAGGGACTGGCCGCGCGCGAGCCGCAGGTTGGCCCGGGTGAGGGCGGTTTTGGGGGGGGCGAACGGCGGGCGGTAGACGACCTGGACGTCCTGGACGCGCACGACCTCGCTGGAGTTGGCGGGTTGCTCGTGCCTCGGGGATTCCGTTGCCACGTGGTTATGAAACCTTGGCGTAGGTAAGAAGAAGGTTAGCGGTTTGCGGTTTTCCCTTGGCTTACCTGGTTGGATGTTTTCTAAACGTATGATTGGTGTGACCACGCTGGGGCGGGTTTCGGTGAACGGACGCCGCACGCGCCGTATCCGCTCGATCGAGGTGGTGACGCTGCTGGCGTTTCACGACGGATGGGCGCTACGCGACGCCATGCAAGCTGCGCTCTTTGGGGAAGGGGCTGCGCGTTCCTCTTTGGCCAGCCTGGTGTCCCGGACGAGACAACTGGGGTTTACGGTGGTGGAGGAGGACGGTGGGTACCGGCTGGTTTCTAGGGTTGAACTGGACGTGCTGCGTGTGGACCAATTGCTGAGTCAGGGTAGGGTGGCCGAGGCGCTGGAACACTACCGGGGTCCTTTCTTGCCAGGAGCACGCAGCCCTTTTGCGGAGGAGGTCAGGGCTTATCTGGAGGAATCATTGGTTCAGGCGGTGCTTGCCGGGCGTAACCCGCAATGGATTGCGGAGGCCTTGGGACGCGTTGGCCCTGAGCCAAGGCTGGTTGAAGCGTTGGAGGAACTGCGCGCCTCGGGCGTGATCGTCCCCGTTGCGCGGGCCCAGCTCGCAGGGGCCGGACTGAAATGAACCGGTCCCTCATTGGGGTTTATATAGAATGATTACATGTTCTGGTCCTGGCTGGAACGGGTGCAGGCAATCCTCACCAGCGCCGCCAAGCCCCTGGCCGTTGTGGCCGACGAGCGGTTCGGCCTGCCCTACGTGCTGGCGGAACTCGCGGCGGCGGGCCGGGTGGTCTGGGTGCACCTGTGGGAGGGGGACGACCTGGACCGGGTAGCCACGGGGAACCGCTTGGCCGAGGCCCTGAACCGCTACGCGGGGACGCGGTTGTACGACCTGGGCCATCCCGCTCGGGCGCTTTTAGCCACGCTGGAGGCGGAAGGCCCACCCCGGGTCACGCTCGTGGTGAGCGGCGCGGAGCACAACCCAGAGCTTGCCCTTCGCCTCGGGAGGGTTTGGGGGTACTCGAGCACGATCCTGGCCGGGGCCGGCCTGGCCCTCGAAGTGTCCGCCCGGGTGGGTGCCGCGGAACTCGCCCTCACCTGGCCGGAGGCCCGACAGGGGGCCCAGGAGTTGGGGGAACTGCCCGAGGGGCAGGTGCGGAGTTTCTGGGAGGAAGCCGAAGGTGCCTATGAGCCCTTCCGTCAGCGTCTCCATGAGGCGCTCGGGTACCCGCCCCTCCTCAGGCCCTACCCGGACGGGCCGAGACCGTCCCCCGCCTCAGCCGGACGGCTCGAGCCCCAGAGGTGGCTCACCCTTCTGTTGCGGCAGGACCGCCTGACGGAGGCGTTTGCCCTAGCCGTGAAGCACGCCCCCGAGACCGCGCTCGCGATCGCCGAAGCAGCGGTGGAGGCCTTCTTGAAGCGCGGAGAGTACGCGCAGCTCGCCGTGCTTTTAGAGGAGTTAATGGCGCGTTACCCGGAGGAGGCGGTGCTGCTGCGGGGTTGGTACGAGGCCCAGGTCGGCCTGGGCCGGTCAGAGCTCGCCGCCGCGCGGGTGCGGGTCTTCCTGGAACAGCGCGAGGACCCCGACTTGGAGGCGTTGCTCGCCCTCTTCTCCGGGGAGGCGCGCACGCCCTGGGAGCGGGCCGCCACCCCCTACACCCTGCTGGCCAAGGGCGTGGTGGAGTGGCGCCGTTCGCGGGCTGGGGCGGGGGAGTGCGCCCCCTCGACCGCTCGAGCTGCGCGGCTCGCCGCCGAGCGGGGCAAGGGGCGGCTGGCGGTCGTCGCCGCTACGCGAACGGCGCGCCTTTTGCTCGCCCAGGGGCGCTACCGGGAGGCCCTCTTTTGGGCCGAGTGGGCCCTAGAGGGGATGGAAACCCACGGCGTGTACGGGGCCAACGAACGGCTGAACGCCCTCAGCGCCTGGGCCCAGGCTCGTGCGCTGCTAGGGAAGACCGAAGGGGTGACCTCGAGGCTCGAACGGGCGCGGGCCTGGGTGGGGGGCGCGAGTCCCAAGCTCAAGCGGCGCTTCTGCGAGACCCTTGCGCACCTCTACCTGGCCATCGGGGAGGCGGGGCGGGCGGTGGCACTTTGGGAAGCGTTCTTCCGGGAGTGGCCGGACCTGCCCCACCGGGCCCGCTACGGGGGCGGTTACGCCTTGGCGCTTTGGGCCGCCGGTGAGGATGCGGCGGCCCAGGTTGAGGCGGAGCGGGCGGCGGCGCTGGCCCGGCCGCTGGTGCGGCGGCGCGACCTCTTCAGCCACACCGCGCTCGCGGCCCTCCTCTCGGAACAGGAGCCGCAAAGGGCGCTAGAGGTGGTGCAGGACCTCGAGCCCGCCCTGAAGCAACCCGGGTTTTGCGCTGGGTGGGGGCTGCGCCTGTGGTTGAGCGCGGCCGCCGCCCGGACCCGGTTAGGGGAGGGGGAGGCGGCCGGTCGGGCCTTGCGCCGGGCCCGGCCGTACCTCCAGGACCTGGCGGTCCCGGCCGGGCTGGCCTTCGTGCTGGGCAAGGCCGCGGCGTTCGCCGAGGTGGTGGCGGGGGCGGGGTCCGGGGAGCGGCTCGAGCTCCACCTGCTCGGGGACGCCCCCCGGGTGTTGTGGCGGGGACGGCCGCTCAGGCTTTCCTTGCGTTCCCTCGAGCTGCTCGTCGCACTGGTCCTGCGCGGCCCCCGTTCGGGGGAGGCGTTGATGCTGGACGTGTACGGGGATGCGGGGAACCTGAACCGGCTCAAGGTGGCGGTCGCGAAGCTGCGCGCGTCGGTTCCGCTGCGCTCCAGGCCCTACGCGTTGGCCGTTCCCGTCTGGGCAGACTTCCTGGAGGTGGAGCGCCTGTTGGCAGCCGGCCGGTTGCGGGAGGCGGTGGCCCTGTACCGGGGTCCGTTGCTGCCGCGCTCCACGGCGCCGGTGGTGATGGAGCAGCGGGGGGTACTGGAGGAGCTGCTGCGGCAGACGGCGCTAGCCCATCCTGGGGATCCGGCGGCGCTGGAGGTGGCCGTGCGGCTTGGGGACGACCTGGAGCTGTGGGAGGCGGTGCTGAGGGCCATGGATCGGCGGGACCCCCAGGCGGCGCTGGCGGCCGCGCAGGTACAGCGCTTGCGCGCGGAGTGGGGGGGGTAGCGCCCGCCTCGAGCCCCGGACTCGAGGCGGGCCTTCGCTAGGGGGCTCAGTTGAGGGTGACGGTCCACCGGCCGTCGGCGCTGCGGTACGTGATGACGATCACGCCCAGGTTCAGCCTGTACACCGTTCGCCGCACCGTCCTCACCTCCTTTCCCGTTCGTAAGGGTAAGGAGTGCAGGTTGCGGTGCGGTTGCGGCCCGCCTGCAGGCGCGCGGGTGGGGTTAGGTGGATCGCAGCACGCCGCGCAGGAAGATCTGCTCGATCAACTCGGGGTGATCCGCAGGGGCGGAGGCGTGATCCGGGTCCAGGTTCCACTTGGCCGTGGCTTTGAAGACCATGCTCGCGAGTAGCTCCGCGAGCTCGTCGGCGGGGGCGGGGTGGACCTCGCCCCGCTGAATGCCTTCCTCGATGACGCGCGTGACCAGCTCGATGTAGCGCTGGATGAGGCGGTAGAGGGTGCGGTCCTGGATGAGGTCGGGGAGGACGCTTGCGGTGATCAGCGCGCGGAAGAAGCCGCGGTTATTTTCCTGGAAGGTGAGGGTCTCCCGGATGATCTGGCGTATCTTGCCGGGGAAGTCCGGGCTTCGGGCGAGCGCCGTTTCTACCGCCTCGGTGAGCTCATCGAGCTTCCACTCGAGCAGGGCTTTGAGGATCGTCAGCTTGTCGCGGAAGTACTTGTAGAGCGCCACGCGGGTGAGCAGGGCCCGTTCGGCGATCTCCTCCATGGTGGCCTTGTGGTACCCCTTCTCGTTGAAGACCTCGAGGGCGGCCTCGAGGATCTCCCGGACGCGTCGGGCCCGCCGTTTCTCCCTGAGTACGGCCCCTTTGCTCGTCATGCCTTCTCCAGTATGACAGACATTAGGGATGCCGAACGGATCACAGCCTCCTCCCCGGCCGGGGAGGAGGCGCGGTCGTGACGGTGGCTTAAAAGGCGTACTCCAGATCGAAGCGGAGCTGCGTGTTATCGCGGAATGAGCCGAGCTCGCTGCCTTCCGCCCCGTAGAGGGCGAGCAGTGTGGCGGTTCCCGTCACCCCATCGGCGAAGGTGTACCGCACGCTCGGAGCGACGAGGCCGCTCCCGTCCTTAAGGCTGTGCAGCCAGACGCCTTCTGCGCGCCAGCGCTCGTCGAGCTCGTACCGGCTCACGAGCATGAGCCGGGTGCTCCAGGTGTCGTCCTGGCCTTGGTCGCCCTTTTGGTAGTCCTCGATGAGCTGTAGCTCGGTGTACAGCCCGTTCTCCCAGGTGTACTCCGCGCCTAGAACGGCCTGGGCGTAGGGGTTTGCGACGTAGGGGTCGGTGCCCTCGGGGTCCTCGGTGAAGGCGTAGGCGGCCTCGCCCCGCACCACGACCCCCTCGACCTCGAGGAAGGACAGGCCGGCGGAGAAGTCCAGGCCGATCAGGTGGATCCGGTCGTAACCGAGCCTGGGCTGGAGCACGAACGGCCCGTTCGTGGGGTCGCCGTCGGGGTCCTGGTCTGCGAGGTAGAGGCGCTCAGGGGCTTTCGCGGTGGGGGTGTGCCGGAAGCCGCGGTAAAGGACCACGCTCGCGTCAAACCCCTCCAGGACATCGAAGTTCCCAGTGGCCCGCAGCCCGAACTGCACGTTCTCCAGCTCAGGTTCAGGCAGGAGCGTTTCGGGGGGGTTCACGCCCACCACCCCTGGTGCGAGCGGCGGGAGGGGCTGGGCCGGGGCCCACTCGGGGGCGGGAGGGGTGGAGGGGGTGAAGGTAGGCACCAGCACCGCCTCGAGCTGGTACCGCCCCTCTTCATCGGGGTAGAAGGTCGCTCTGACCATGGGCACCGCGAGCTTCTGGGCTTGGGGATCGGCGAAGGGCATCCGAAGGTCGCGCGGGTTCAGCGCGTCCACCGGGTTGATCCCGTCGGTCGAGCCCCAGGAGACGACCTGCTGGCCCACGGCGAGGTCCAGCCCTTCCAGGTACACTGTGGCGTAGGCGTCGTGCAGGGCGAAGGTCGCCTGCCCTGTGAGGGCATCGTAGGTGAACCGGAACCGGGCGGTGAGGTCCGCGTCCTCCAGACCGGTACTGAGCTCGAGGTCCAGGGTGCTCTGGTTCGCGGTGAGGCCCTGGTCACTGAAGCGGTAGCCGAGTCCGGTCTTGAGCGAGCCGCTCCACTCGAGGCTCTGGGCCAGGGCGCCGCCCGCGAGGGCCAGGGCAAGGGTCAACACCGTTGCTTGCCGCATGCCGTACCTCCGCTAGCGCTTCATGAACCGCTCGGTAAAGACCGTGTCGGGGATCTCGGCGTCCACCTCGAGGTCGGAGAGGGTGAGGACGGTCTTGTGCTTGGCCTGCACGTTTTCCATCACCAGTCGCGTGGGGATCTGGTACCTTCCGTTTGCGAAGGGCTGGATCCGGTCGGCGGTGAGCACCTTGTAGAGCCTGCCCTTCTTGTAGAACTCGATCTTCACCGGGACGTAGGTGGTCTCGGGCACCCACACGATCAGCTTCTCGTAGCTCGAGTTCACCCCGGGCTTGGGCGTCGACTCCACCACGTAGATCGTGCCTTCCTCGCTGCTTTCTTCGCGGAGGAGGGTGTGGGTGTAATCCTCTATGTCGAGGCTGCCCAGCCGGGAGATGTCGTCGTAGGTGAAGTCCGAGCCCATGAAAGCGCCTTTTCTCTGGCTGCCCGCGATGCGGCGCACCTTCTTGAGGGCGGGCAGGTAGAGCTTCATCTCGTCGCTGCCGTCGGGACGCTTGAGCGCGAGGAAGGCGGTGCCCTTCACATCCGCCGGCGCTTGGAACTTGATGAGCATCTTCTCGTCGTCCTTCGCCCAGAGCTCGATCTGGCGAGTGAGGCTCTTGCCCCGCTTGTCCACGAGCTCCATGGTCATGGTGCCGTGGAGCGTGGTCGGCGTGGGGCGGGCGTCCACCTGCTGCATGACCTCTTCGCCGCTGACGGCCAGCGTGAGGCCCAGTCCGAGTACCGCTGTGGCCAGAATTCCTTTACGCATGCTGCGTCACCTCCCTAGCGTTGTTCTTGCGCACGAACGCAAGCAGCGCTGCGGGGAGCACGCTCAGGGCGAACAGCGCTGTCGCGCCTACGGTGAAGCCCATGAGCTTGCCAAAGGTTTGGATGGGGACGAACCCGCTCCACAGCAGCGCGCTGAACCCACCGCCGATGGCTAAAGCGGTGAAGACCACGGCGCGGCCGGAGACGAAGAGCGCGGTCCGCACCGCCATCTCGGGCGCAGCCTGCTTGCGGCGCTCCTCGAGGTAGCGGACGATGACGTGAACCGAGTAATCACCGACCCCGATCGCGATGGCCGCAAGGAGCGCGGTGGCGGTGTCCAGCGGGATTCCAGCGATGCCCATGAGGCCGAACTGCCCTGCAATGGTAAGGGCGAGGGGCAGTACGCTCACCGCGCCCACCACGGCGGAGCGGAGCAGAAGCGTGTTGAACAGCGCGACGAGGATGAGGGCGAGGGCGAGGCTGATGAGCTGGTCTCGCAGGATGAGCCGCATGATCTCGAGCATGAGCACCGTGCTCCCGGTGAACTCCACCGTGCCGGCGTGGGGGGCGATGTAGGTCTGGGCGAGCGTCTGCAGCTCGTTGATTGTGCGCTCCATCTCGCTGGAGGGTAGCGAGGGAAGCTGCACGGTGATCTGCGCGATGGTGGCGCCCTCGTCCATCAGCTGGGTGATCTCCTCGGGATTCCCCGACATCTGGTAGAGGAGGATCTCCTGGGCGACGCCCTCGGAGGTGTCGGGAATGCCTCGCTCGCCGGTGAGGGCCTTGTGGATCTCCTGGATCACGTCGGCGACCGAAAGGACCGCCCCGACCTCCGGTAGGGCCTGGGCTGCTTCCTCAAAGGCCAGGATGCCCCGGAGCAGCGCGGGGTTCTTGAGGTCCCCCTCGACCACGACGGTGAGGGTGTCGGAGCCGCGGAACACGCGGTCGATCAGGTCGGTGCCCACGCGGGCGGGGGAGGTGGGGGGGAAGTAGCTGGTGAAGCTGGTCTCGACCTGGATCTGGCTGGCGCCAAGGAGCATGGTCAGCACGAACCCCCCGGCGCCGACGAGCAGTCCCTTGCGCCGGGGGATGACCCAGCGGGCCAGTCCCACCATCGTGCGGCTCGTGGTGTCGGGGCGCTCGGGGTTGAAGACCCGGCGGGGCGGCCTCAGGAAGCTCAGGATGGCGGGCACGATGAGGGTCGAGCCGATGAAGGCTACGAGTACGCCGAAGGCCGAGAGCAGACCGAAGGCCTGGATCTGGGGCAGGGAGGCGGTATAGAGTGCGGCGAGCCCTGCGCCTGCGGCCAGCGCGGAGATCAGCACGCCGAGTCCGGTTTCCCGCACCGCGAGCCGGATGGCCTCGGTTTTGGGCCTTCCCTCGGCCAGTTCGTGATAGTAGCGGTTGAGGATGTGCAGCGTGAAGGAGCTGCCCACGGCGAGCACGACCACGGGCAGGATCGAGCTGATCATACCGAGCTTAAACCCGAGCCACCCGCCAGCTCCCAGCGCCCAGACGAGGGCCACCCCGACGGTCACGAGGGGCAGGAAGACCCCGCGCAGGCTGCGGAAGTTCAGGAAGAGGACCAGCCCGATGATGAGGGCGGCGCCGCTCACCTGCAGGGGGAGGTCCCGCTGGAGGGTGTCGAGGATCGCGCCGCTCATCACCGGGATGCCCGCGAGGTAGACGGGCCCGTCCCAGTGGGCCTCGAGCGTGTCGCGGAGGGCGCGCTCGAGCGCTCGCATGTCCGCGCCCCGCTCCACGCTGATCAGCACCGCGGCGTAACGCGCGTCCTCGCTGACTAGCTTGCCCTGGTAGAGTGGGCTGGAGGCAACATAGGCGCGGATGGCCTGGACATCCTCCGGGGTCAGGGGGGCTTCGGGCACCAGGTCCTCGATGAGGAGGAAGCCCGCGTCCTCCTCCATGCGCTTCGCGGTGGCGAGGCTCGTGACCCGGAGGACGCCGGGCACCTCCTCGAGGGCCTGGGTGGCTTCGCGAAGCTGAGTGAGGGCCTCGGGGGTGTAGATCTCGCCCTCGAGGGCAGCGACGGCCAAGGATCCGGTGCCGAAGGTCTCCTCAACCTCGTCGAGCAGCCGCTTGGCGGGCAGATCCGGGGGCACCATCGCCTCGGGGGAGTTGTCGAACTCGAGGCGCGGCAGGCCCAGCCCTAGGATGACGCTCAGGACGAGAAACGTCCCGAGTACGATCCACGGATGGCGTGTTGCGAATCGGCTCAAGCGTTCCATCAAGGTCCCTCCTCCTGGGACGCGCCACTTCTGTTTACGGAGTGTATATTGAAAGTAACATAGTGTCAATATTATAGGCACGATGAGCACGCATGGCGCGGAGGGACAGGGTAGGCTAAAGAATGGCGATACGCGAACCATCAACACCTGGACGCACGTGGCGGGCGCAGCCCTCGCCGTACTCGGCACGGGCGTTCTGCTCGCCGTGAGCGGGGGAAAGCCCTACAAGATCGTCGGGGGGCTGGTGTTCGGCCTCTCGATGCTCCTCATGTACGCGACCTCGAGCCTCTACCACGGGGTCGTGGCCCCCGCGAGGGTGCTCGAGCGGCTGCGCCAACTGGATCACGCGGCGATCTTCCTCTTCATCGCAGGGATGTACACGCCGGTGGTGCTCGCCGGGCTCGACCCGGGGTTTCGCGTACCGGTGCTGGCGTTCGTGTGGGGGCTGGCCGTGCTGATCTACGCGACCCGGCGCCCCAACCCCTGGTCGGGGGTGTTGGGGTCCTATGAGTTCTGGCACCTCGCGGTGCTGGTGTTGTTCGCGGGGGAACGCGCTTCGGGATAGGCGTGTGCGAACCGAGGGCTTGCCTTGGGGGTTGGTCCTCGAAAAAAGGATCCTGAGCCGCTCGAGCCCCAGGAGAACGTGCCGCGGCGGCTCACATCATCCCATGCCTCCAGGGATGTATACTTCGAGGCAAGGCGCGTCCGAACAACCAGAGTAGGGGTTATCCCGCGCCTTTGGTCGGGTAGCGGCAAGCTACCGAATATTTTCTGCACTCACAACGCGAACCCGCGGTGTTCTCCCGAGCGCTTTGGAAAGGCCTTGGGAGTGGGGGGCGTGGTGAGCTAGGGGGTGAGGACGGTGCGGTTTTGGCGAGGTAGGGGATGGGTGTGGGTGGGGCTGGTGGTCCTTCTGGTGCTGGGCGGGTGCGCGACCGGTGGGCCGGTGGAGAACACCGGCGTGTGGGACCACTCGAGGTGGGGCCAGGCCGTTTGGGGGCCGTAGAGGAGGGAAGGGAGGTAAGGGCATGCGGGGGATTCGATTACGGTACTTTTTGTTGGGGGCGTTCGTGGTCGTGCTGGGGTTTTGGGGGGCGGCGGTGACCGTCACGCACGAGTTCCAGGCGGGGGAGACGATCCGAGCTAGCGAGGTAAACCAAAATTTTGCGGATCTCGTGAACGCCGTGACGCCGCTCGAGGTCTTCCGGCAGCAGGTGACCGGCACACCGTGCGGCGTGGGGGAGGCGGTGAACGCGGTCGCGGCGGACGGGCGGCTGAGCTGCGTGGCCGTGGGGGGCGGGGCGGGCCTCACGCAGGTCGAGCGCGACGCCACCCTGGCCGGGAACGGCACGCTGGCCGATCCCTTGGGGATCGCGCTGCCCTTGGAGATCGAGGCGGCGTTGAACAACCCGATCGTTCGGGTGACGAACACCGGCGCGAACGCGGCGGCCGAGTTCAAGATCGAGAACATCGCGAACTTCAACACGGCGCTGTTCGCCACCACGAACGGCACGGGGGACGCCTTCTTCGCCCGTACCTTCGGCACGGGGCGGGGCGGGTTGTTCCGGGTGGACAACAACGGGAACACCAGCAACGCCCTCGAGGCCGTGCACACCGGCCAGGGACGCGCGGGGTTTTTTGAGGTGACGAACAGCGGGAACTCGAGCCCGGCCCTCGAGGCCCGGTCGGCGGGGGGCGGAGCCGCGCTTGCCGTGACCAACACGGGAACGGGGTTCGGGGCGACGATCAGCGTCACCGACCCGAGCAACCTCCTGCCCGCGCTTTCACTTACGAACCGGAACGCGAACGCTTCCACGCTGCTCGTCTCGAACCAGGGGGGCGGCAGCGCGGGGTTCTTCGTCGGGGGGGTCGTCGTGGACGGGAACCTGAGCGTGACCGGCACCAAGAACTTCCGGATCGACCACCCCCTGGATCCCGAGCGCAAGTACCTGTACCACGCCGCGATCGAGGCGCCCCAGCGGCTGAACGTTTATAGCGGGAACGTGACGCTCGACGCGCGCGGCGAGGCGGTCGTGACGCTGCCCGCGTATTTTGAGGCCCTGAACGCGGAGTACCGGTACCAGCTCACGACCGTCGGGGGGTACGCGCCGGTGTACGTGGCGGAGGAGATCCGCGACAACCGCTTCAAGATCGCGGGAGGCACGCCGGGCCTCAAGGTCTCCTGGCAGGTGACCGGCGTGCGGCGCGCCGCGGAACCCTTCACGGTGGAGGAGTGGAAGCCGGGGGTGGAGGTCGGCTCGGGGCGCTAGGCGCCCGCCCACCCGGTAAACTCCCTTTAGGGTTTAGAGCGGAACTCGCCGCGGCACGGCACCCCGCGCCTGCTCCAGGTGGTACGGGCGCGGGGCTTCCTGAGGGTGGTCCAACCGGTAGTGCGCACCCCGGCTTTCTTCACGGAAGAGCGCGCCTTTGAGGATGAGTTCGAGGGCGGTACGGAGGTTCGCGGCCTCGGCCTCGAGGAGGGTTTCGGCGGGCCGGGGGCGGTAGCGGGCGAGCCGCTCGAGGCCTTCCTCGAGCTCGCGCCGCTCGCGCACGATGCCCGCCGAGGCGTGCGCGATGCGCCGCAGCTCGGGAAGGGCGTGGGGGTCCAGGCCGGGCACCTCGGTCGCTTCGCCTCCGCGGGGCGAGACGCTTTCCTCGAGCGCCGCCTGGGCCGCGCGCGCCCCCATCACGAGGCCCTCCAGGAGGCTGTTCGAGGCCAGGCGGTTCGCGCCGTGCAGCCCGCTGCTGGCCACCTCCCCCACGGCGAACAGACCGGGCAGGGTGGTGCGCCCCCAGAGGTCGGTCTTCACGCCGCCGATCGCGTAGTGCGCCGCGGGATGCACCGGCACCGGGGCGCGGGTGGGGTCGTGCCCGGCCTCGAGGCAGTTCTGCCAGACGGTGGGGAAGCGCCGGGGGAGGTTCGGGATGGGGCGCAGGTCCAGGAAGACCCCGCCCGTGCGTTTCGCCTCGAGATAGATCGCGCGGGCCACGACGTCCCGGGGGGCGAGCTCGGCCGCGGGGGCGTAGCGGGGCATGAACCGCTCCCCGCGCGCGTTCACGAGCAGCGCGCCCTCACCGCGCGCGGCTTCGGTGATGAGCCCGCCCGTGGGGAGAGCGGTGGGGTGGAACTGGATGAACTCCATGTCGCGCAGCACCGCGCCCGCCCGGTAGGCGAGGGCGAACCCGTCCCCGGTGGCCTCGTGGGGGTTCGTGGTCACTGGGTAGATCCGCCCGAGCCCGCCGGTCGCGAGGAGGACCGCCCCAGCCCGAATCGTTCGCCGCCCGCCGCCCGGCGTCCAGAACACCGCCCCCACGACGCGCGCGCCGTCCTGCACCAGGGCGAGGGCGGCGTGGTGCTCCAGGACCTCGAGCCCCTCCCCGTGGAGGTGCTTGAGGAGGGTGGAGAGCAAAGCGTGCCCCGTGGCGTCCCCCCAGGCGTGCAGGACGCGAGGGCGGCGGTGCCCCCCCTCGCGGGTGGGGGTGGGGTCGAAGGGCACGCCGAGCTCGAGGAGGCGTTCCTTGTGGAGGAGGGCCTCCTCCAGGAGGCTCTGGACGACCTGGGGTTCGCTGAGGCCGCGCCCCGCGGTGAGGGTGTCCTCGAGGTGGTGGGGGAGGTCGGTGGGGCCTTGAGGGAAGGCGATGCCGCCTTGGGCCCAGCGGGTGGACCCGGAGGCGAGCGCGCCTTTGGTGGCGAGCACCACGCGCGCGCCGGCTTTTAGGGCGGTGAGGGCGGCGTAGGTCCCGGCGACGCCGCTACCGATGATGAGGAGGTCGGCGTGCATCCTGGGGGCGGCGTTACCCGACCGCGATCATGCCTTCGATCGCGCGCTGGGCGGCCTGGCGGGTCGGTTCGGGCACGGTGATCACGTGCTTGAGGTCGCGGAGGCTTTCGTAGACCTTCTCGAGGGTGATCTTCTTCATGTACTCGCAGATCGCGTCCTCACGCACGGGGATGAAGGTCTTGCCCGGGGCTTGCTTGGCAAGCTGGTGCAGGATCCCGACCTCGGTCGCGATGACGAACTCCTGCGCGGGGCTTTCCTTGGCGTGCGCCACCATCTGGCTGGTGGAGAGCATCTTGGCGTCGGGTTTCATGAAGAGGCAGTTCGTCGAGCAGCCGCACTCGGGGTGGATCAAGAACTCCGCGCCCGGGTGCGCGGCGAGGGCCCGCTCGATGTCCTCGGTGCGGATGCCGGCGTGCACGTGGCACTCGCCCATCCACACGTCCATCTTGCGCCCGGTCTCCCGCTCGACGTGCGCCCCCAGGAACATGTCCGGCAGGAAGAAGATCGGCCGGTCCTTGGGGAGCTGCGCCACGACCTCGACCGCGTTCGAGCTGGTCACGCACACGTCCGCGAGGGCCTTCACCTCGGCGGTGGTGTTCACGTAGGCCACCACGATCCCGTCCGGGTGCTCGTCCTTCCAGCGGCGCACGTCCTCTGGGGTGATCGTGTCCGCGAGGGAGCACCCCGCCTCGAGGTCCGGGAGGAGGACGGTCTTGTCCGGGTTCAGGATCGCGGCGGTCTCCGCCATGAAGTGCACCCCGGCGAAGACGATCACGCGGGCGTCGGTCTCGGCGGCTCTTCGCGCGAGGCCCAGGGAGTCCCCCACGTAGTCCGCGACCTCCTGCACCTCGGGGAGCTGGTAGTTATGGGCGAGGATGACCGCGTTCCGTTCGGCCTTGAGCCGCTCTACCTCACGGATGAGCTCGGTGCGTTCCATGCTGATTAGTTAGTTTACCCCAGGGGGGTGCCGGCGGGGGTGGCCTCGATTTCCAGGCTCAGGTCCAGGGCCTTCGCGGAGTGCGTCAAGGCCCCCACCGAGATGAAGTCCACCCCGGTCTCGGCCACCGCGCGCACCCGCTCCAGGGTCATGCCGCCCGAGGCCTCGAGCCGCGCCCGGCCCGCTGTGCGGGCCACCGCCTGGCGGAGGGTGGGAAGGTCCATGTTGTCCAGCAGGATCACGTCCGCTCCGGCCTCGAGGGCCTCCTCGAGCTCGGCGAGGGTGGTGACCTCCACCTCGACGCGCAGCCCGTGCGGGGCGCGCGCCCGGGCGCGGGTGACCGCGGCGCGCACGCCGCCCGCGGCCGCGATGTGGTTGTCCTTGATCAGGATGCCGTCGAACAGGCCGAACCGGTGGTTGTGCCCGCCGCCCACGCGCACCGCGTACTTCTCGAGGGCCCGCAGGCCCGGGGTGGTCTTGCGCGTGTCGAGGATGCGGGCTTGGGTGCCGGCCACGGCCTCCACGTACTTCCGGGTGAGCGTGGCGATCCCCGAGAGGCGCTGGAGGAGGTTGAGCGCGAGGCGTTCCGCGGTCAGGATGCTGGCCAAGCGCCCCTCGATGCGGGCCACGGCCTGGACGGGCTCGAGCCGGTCCCCGTCGGCCTTGAGCGCGGTGAAGCGCAGCGTGGGGTCCACCTCGTGGAAGACGAGCCGGGCGGCCTCGATCCCCGCGAGGACCCCGGCTTCCTTGGCGAGGATCACGCCTTGGCCCTGGGCGTCCTGGGGCACGGTGAGCTGGGTGGTGAGGTCCCCGTGCCCCACGTCCTCTAGCAGCCAGGTGCGGATCTGCTCGCGGAGGTTCATTCTTCCTCGGGCTGGATGGAGGTGATGAAGGGCAGGTTGCGGTCGAACTGAGCCCGGTCCAGGCCGTACCCGTACACGTACGCGTCCTCGATCTCGAAGCCCAGGTAGTGGATCGGCACCTCCACCTTGCGGCGGGAGGGCTTGCTGAGTAGGGCCGCGACGCGCACCGAGGCCGGCCGGCGCGCCTCGAGGTAGTCGAGGAGGTAGGAGAGGGTGAGGCCGGTGTCGACGATGTCCTCGACGACGATCACGTCCTTGTCCGAGATGGGGAGGCGCAGGTCCTTGATCAGCTCGACCTCGCCGCTGGAACGCATCGCGTTCCCGTAGCTGGAGAGGGCCAGGAAGTCCATGGTGAGGGGCAGGTCGATGGCCCGCACCAGGTCGGCCATGAAGATGAAGGCGCCGTTCAGCACGCAGATCAGGTGGGGGGTCTTGCCCTGGTAGTCCCGGGTGATCGCGGCCCCGAGCTCGCGGATGCGCTTTTGGATCTGCTCCTCCGTGAGCTGGACGGGGCCGTCACCGGTCGTGAAGATCGTCTTCATCGCCCGGATGATACCACTTCAGCGCGGGGGGACGGAAAGCCCAGCCGCGCGGTAGAGCCCCTCGAGCTCCTCCCCTTCGATCTCGCGCCACGCGCCGGGCTTGAGCCCTCCGAGTCGGATCGGTCCGATCTTGACCCGCAGCAGCCGCACGACCGGGTACCCCACGGCCCGCAGCATGCGGCGCACCTCGCGCTTGCGCCCCTCCGCGAGGGTGAGGACGCACCCACCCACCTTGGGGCGGGCCTTGAGGGCCCGGGCGGGCCCGTCCTCGAGGCGCACGCCCTTCTCGAGCCGCTTGAGGATAAAGGGGGGCACCTCGCCCTTCGCGGTCCAGACGCGGTACACCTTGGGTACCCCGTAGCGGGGGTGGGTGAGGCGCTGCGTGAGCCGGCCGTCGTTCGTAAGGAGCAACAATCCCTCCGAGTCCCGGTCGAGCCGCCCCACCGTGTGCAGCCCTGGGATCGCGGGTACCAGCTCGAAGACGGTCCGTTCGGCGAAACGGTCGCGGCGGGTGGTGGTGACCCCGGGGGGTTTGTGGAGGGCGAGCACCACCCGCCGCGCCGTGGGCGCGACCGGCCGGCCATCCACGCATACCTCGTCCCCCGGGGTGACCTTGGCGCCCAGGGCGGCGACCTGGCCGTTGATCGTGACCCGCCCCGCGCGGATCAACGCCTCGGCCTTCCGGCGGCTCGAGGCGACGCCGGCTTGCGCGAGGTATTTCTGGAGCCGAATAGCCTCCATCCTATAGGGGTACGTCCTTCTCGAACTCCGGGCGGCGCCGTTCCTTGATGGCGGCGAGCCCTTCCTTCGCGTCCGGCCCCAAAAAGCCCAGGAACTCCAGGGCGAGGGAGGTGTCGAAGGTGGGGCCGGCGAGGCGCAACCAGTTGTTGAGGGCGTACTTGGTCCAGCGAAGCGCGGTGGGGCTGCCCGCCGCGAGGCGTTTCGCGACGCTTAGGGCCGTCTCGTAAAGCGCGTCGTCCTCCACCGCGAGGGAGACCAGCCCGATCCGTTCGGCCTCCGCGCCATTCAGCGGCTCGTTCGTGAGGAGGTAGTACTTGGCCTTGGCCATGCCGACCAAAAGCGGCCAGACGATGGCCGCGTGGTCGCCCGCGGCCACGCCGAGCCGCGTGTGCCCGTCGAGGATCTTCGCGCTTTTCGCCGCGATCGAGACGTCCGCGAGCAGCGCGACCGCGAGTCCTGCGCCGACCGCGGGCCCGTGAATCGCGGAGACGATGGGCTTGGAGCAGTTGATCACGTTGTAGACGAGGTCCCGGGCCTCCTTCCACACCCGCACCAGGGTCCGGTAGTCCGCCATCATCTCCTCGATAAGCGCGAAATCCCCCCCGGCGGAAAACCCCTTGCCGCTGCCGCGTATGAGGACCGCGCGGACGCTGGGGTCCTCGTCCACGTCGCGCCACACGTACGCGAGCTCGCGGTGCCCGATTTGATCCACGGCGTTCAGGCGCTCCGGCTGCTCGAGCACGATCTCCAGCACGCCCTCCGCGGGGTGCTGGAACTTTAAGGCCTGGTACTTCGCGGTGTCCATGGGTCCACTATATCGAACCGGCCTCGAGGACCCGCGCCGCCCGGTCCCGGCCCCGGCCCCGCGCCACGTCGAGCGGGGTGCGGCCGCGCTCGTCCTCGGCTCGGGGGTCCGCGCCGTGCTCGAGCAGCAGCCGCACCAGCCGCGCCTGGCCCCGCGAGGCCGCGGCGTGCAGGGGGGTTTCCCCGGACGCGTCCCGCGCGTTGGGGTTCGCGCCGCGCTCTAAGAGCCACTGCACGGTCGTGACGTGCCCCCACCGGGTGAACTCGGCGAGGAGGGACCGGCCCTTCGCGGTGCGGGCCTCGAGGTCCGCGCCACGGGCCACCAGGAGGTCCGCCGCGGCGTACGCGCGGCTCCACAGGGCGTGCTCGAGGCCCGGGGTGGGGTCGGCGCCGGCCTCGAGCGCCTGGCGCAGGAGCTGGAGGTTCTCGGGCGCGGCGAAGGCCAGGAGGGCCAGGCGGTGGCGGCCCACCCGAGCGGTGTGGGCGGGGTTCGCGCCGTGCTCGAGCAGGAGGTCGAACACCTCCATAAGCCGGTCCTCGGGCATGCGGGAGGAGAGGGTGTAGAAGAGGGGCGGGAGGCCGTTGGTGTCGGGGCGGTGGGCGAGGTGCGGGGCGCGGGTGAGAAAGGCCCGGACCCAGGCAGCCTCGCCCAGCGCGGCGGCCGCGTAAACGTCGAGGGTGGCGCCGTGCGCGAGCAGGAGGTCGATCGCCATCTGGTTTCCGGCTTGAGCCGCGATTACGAGGGGCGTGGACTGGTGCCAGCACCCCCGCGCGTCGGGATCCGCGCCGCCCTCGAGCAGCGCGCGCACCACCCCGAGGTAGTCCGCGTCCTTGGGGGCGTTGGGGCGGTACTCGAGGGCCCGGTGCAGGGGGCGGTACCGGTTCTCCGAGCTCGAGCGGGCGTTCGGATCGGCGCCCGCCTCGAGCAGCGCCTCCACGACCTCCGGGCGACCGCGGTGCGCCGCCTCCAGGATGAGGCGCCCGTCCGCCGCGAGCTCAGGGTGGGCGCGGAGCAGCTTACGGGCGCTGTGGGGCTCCCCCGCCCGGATGGCGGCGATCAGGGTTTTGCGCACTTCGCTGAGCGGCATGCCGTTCCCTTCCGAACGCTTTGGCTTATTCTAGTCTAAGACCCCGGTGCGGCGCGCGGGTTGCTGAGGTGATAGAATTCACTCAGCATGGCCCTGTACGCCGTCGATAAGCCGCTGGGCCTGACCTCGCACGACGTGGTGGATCGAGCGCGTGAGCGGCTCGGCACCCGGAAGGTCGGGCATACCGGAACGCTCGACCCGCTCGCCACCGGGGTGCTGGTCCTGGCCTCCGGTCCCTCGACCAAGCTGGTCTCCTTCCTGACCGGGGAGGACAAGGAGTACATCGCCTGGGTGAGCTTCGGGGCCACCACCCCCACCCTCGACGCGGAGGGCCCTTTGGAGGAGGGGCCGCCTCCCACCTTCACCCCGCGCGATCTCGAGCAGGCCCTTCAGCACTTCCTCACCCTTAAGGAGCAGGTGCCGCCCGCGTACTCCGCGGTCAAGGTGGGGGGGGTGCGGGCCTACGAGGCGGCGCGGCAGGGGAAACGGCTTGTGCTCGAGCCGCGCCCGGTCGCGTACCGCGAGGTGGCGCTCTTGAGCTTCGACCCTGAGGTGCGCGCGCACCGGATCGCGCCGGGGCCTTCTGGGTGGCGGCTGGACGCCCGCGGGCGACGCGTGACTTTGCCCAAGCCGCTCGGGCGGTACCCCACCGCGGTGGTGCGGCTCGCCGTGGGTTCCGGAACGTACGTGCGCGCGTTCGCGCGGGATTTGGGGGCGATGCTGGGCACGAAGGCTTTCCTCTCCGGCCTGGTCCGCACCCGGGTGGGGCGGGTGAGCCTGGAGGAGACCGTGCGGCTGGACGCGCTCTCCCCGCAGGCCGCGCTGCGGGAGACCGAGGTGCTGCCCTACCCGGTGGTGGAGCTCGCGCACGCTGAGGTGCGCCGGGTGATCGAGGGGGTGCCCTTGCCGATTCCTGCGCGGGGCTTGGTTGCCCTGACGAACAAGCAGGGGCGGCTCGTCGCGGTGGCGGAAGGCGACGGGTTCAAACTGAAGATCAAGCGGGTCTTCAAAGGGGAGGCGGTGTGACCCCCGGCGGCTAGAGGGTAGGCTAGGGGCGTGCGCGTTGTGCTGTTGGGCCTTGCGCTGCTCGCCCTCGGCTGGGGCCTCGCGGCGCCTCCGGTTCCCTGGACGGACGGGGAACGCCTCGTCTACCAGGTGCGCTGGAAGGGGATCCCGGTCGGGCGGCAGGTCCTCGAGGCGCGCCGCGAGGGGGCGTTGTGGCACCTGGTGGGCCGCATCGAGCCGGACGGGGTGGGACGCGCGCTGGGGTACGCCCTGAAGGCCGAAAGCTGGGCGAACGGCGCCCTCTACAGCGTGCGTTTCGAGAAGGAACTGGTCGTTCCCATGCAGGGAACCAAACGCATCATCGCCGTCGTGGACGGTGCACTCACCGCGACCGTGGTGGAGGTTTCAGGGGCGCGATACCGGTACCGCTCCCCTGAGGTGAACGTGCTGGATGACCTATCGGTCTTGTATCATATCCGGGTGCATCCGGAGACCCGCACGCTCCAGTTCGTGGACTTCGTCGGCCTGATCCAAGGCGAGCTCGAGCACCTGCCCGTGCGGCGCGTGGCGGTCCCGGCGGGGGTGTTCGAGGCTCGAGGGTACCGGTTCACGGAGGGCGGGGTCCGGGTGGAGGTGTGGTTCTCTCAGGACGCGGGCCGCTTCCCGGTGTACCTGGTGTACGGCCAGGGGTTCGGTACGGTGGAGGCCCGCTTGATCGAGATTCGGAGGTGAACGTTGAAGGGAAGCGTGACCGTAACGGAACAGGCGCTGGCCGCGGTCGTGGGACTCGCGGCGCACGAGGTGCCCGGCGTGGTGGGGATGAGCCCCGTAGGGATCCGCGACGGGCTCAGCCGGATCCTCGGCCGGAACGAGGCCAGCGAGGGCGTGGTCGTGAAGGCGGACCCCGCCCGGCCCGGGACGTACCAGGCGGACGTGTACGTCGTGGTCGCGTTCGGGGTGAACATCCCCGCGGTCGTGGAGCTGATCGCCGAGCGCGCCCGGTGGGCGGCGAAGCACCTGGCGGGCCTCGAGCTCGAGCGTGTCTTCGTGCACGTGGTGGGGGTGAGCCGTGGATAAGCTGGGGGCGGAGCGGCTGGCCGCCGCGATCCGGTACGCCGTGGACTGGTTCGCGGTCTACGTGGAGGAGGTCAACGCCCTGAACGTCTACCCGGTGCCGGACGGGGACACCGGCACGAACATGCACCTCACCCTCCAGGCGGTGCGCCGGGAGCTGGACCTAGCCGACACCCGCCGGATGCCCGAGGTGGCTCGCGCCTTGAGTTACGGTAGTTTGCTCGGCGCGCGGGGCAACTCTGGCGTGATCCTCTCCCAGATCCTCAAAGGGTACGCGGAGGCCGTGCGCGGCGCGTCCGCGGTCACGCCCCGCACCCTGGTCGCGTTGCTCGAGGCCGGCGCGGAGGCGGCGTACCGCGCGGTCATGAAGCCGGTGGAGGGCACGATCCTGACCGTGGCGCGCGCCGCGGCCGAGGGGGGGCGCGCGGCGCTGGAGCAGGGCGCGAAGACCCTCGCGGAGGTCCTAAACGGAGCGCTCGCCAAGGGAGGCGAGGCCCTCCAAAAAACCCCGGAGCTCCTCCCGGTCTTGAAGCAGGCCGGCGTGGTGGACGCGGGCGGGCAGGGGTACCTCCACTTCCTGGAGGGGATCCTGGGGTACCTCGAGGACCGCGCCTTACCCGAGCCGCCCAAGGTCGAGCGGTACGCGCAGGAGGTCTTCGAGGAGGAGGAGTACGGGTACTGCACCGAGTTCCTCATGGAGGGGGTGGAGGTCCCCATCGAAAAGATCCGCGAGGTGGTCGCGCCCTTTGGGGACTCGCTGCTCGTGGTGGGCGCCGAGGGGTTCGTGAAGGGCCACATCCACACGAACGAGCCCGACGCGCTGCTCGCCGCGGTGGCCCGGTACGGGAAGATGCGGCGCACCAAGGTGGAGGACATGTCCGAGCAGCACTCGGAGATCCTGGCGATGGTGGGCGCGGCGGACGAAGCCCCCCCGCCCTCGGGGCTGGTCGCGGTCGCCGCCGGATACGGGATCGTAAAGGCCTTCCGCGCCTTCGGCGCGCGGGTCGTGGCCGGCGGGCAGACGCAAAACCCCAGCGTGCAGGACATCCTCGACGCGGTGCGGAGCCTCCCGAACCCCGAGGTGATCGTGCTGCCCAACAACAAGAACGTGATCCTCGCCGCCGAGAAGGCCGCGGAACTCGCCCAGAAAGAGCACGGCAAGCAGGTGCACGTCCTGCCCACGCGCACCCTCGGCCAGGGGATCGCCGCGGCGGTCCTCTTCGACCCGAACACCCCCGCAGACGGGCTCCTCGAGGCGATGCGGGAAGCGGCGGCGCAGGTGGTGACCCTCGAGATCACCCGCGCGAGCCGCAACGCGAACCTCGAGGCGGTGGGCGAGATCCAGGAGGGCCAGGTGATCGGGTTGCGGGACGGCCAGCTGGCCGTGGTGACCGAAACTCCCGCGGAGGGCTTGAAGGCTTTGTTCCGCCTCGCGGTGACCCCCGAGGCGGCCTTCGAGATCGCGACCATCTTCCACAACGCCCAGACCGACCCCGAAACGGCCCGCGCCGTGGTGGCGGAGCTCGAGGCGCTGTACCCGGACCTGGAGTTCGAGCTGCACGCGGGCGGGCCGGACCTGTACGATTACGTGGTGACCCTCGAGTGACCCCGCCGGGAGGTGGGGGCGCTTAAGCGTTTGTTAATTCGGGGCGCGCGTCCCGGCCTGAGGGCGTAGACTGTTTGGGAAGGGAGGTGCGGTGGTGCGTGGGTGGATCTTGGGGGCGTTGGCGTTGCTGCTCGCCGCGTGCACGGTGCAGCTCAGCCCGCCGATCGACGGGGTCTTGAGCGTGGACGGCGCCGCAATCACCATCGATAACCTGCCGCCGGGGGAGATGCGGCAGTACCGGATCGACGTGGAGCAAACCGGAACGATCCGGGTGCAGGCGGTGCCAGAGGCCGTGCCGCAGGCCAGCCAGCTCGAGCTGACCGTGTTCAACCGGGACTTCGTACCGTTGGCGAAGGCCGTGAGCCGTTACTGGTTTGGGATTCCGCAGGTGACGCTGCTGGGGATCACCCCGACGCCCATCGACGCCTACCGGATTAACCTGAAGGTCCAGGCGGGGGACGTGTTCTTCGTGCGCGTCGCCAACCGGGGCACGCTCGCCGAGCGGGTGGAGGTGAGCGTGGCGAGCTTCACCCCTAGGAGCGACAGGAGCGACGGCGGAACCCTCCGCGACGGGGTGCCCGTCACCGGGGCCATCGAGTTCCTGGGGGAGTTCGACACCTACACGATCGACCCGAACCTGCCCTCCGGCCGCTTCTTGCACCTCGACTACAGCGGGCCCATCGACCTGGTGGCTTTCGTCTTCGCCAGCACGGACACCGGGGAGCCGCCCCTCGCGGTGCTGGAACCCCAGAAGAACAACTGCGTGCCTGTCCAGGCCGGGACGTTCGTACTGGTGCGGGACCGCTCGAGCGGCAGCACGGTGGAGGGGCCCGGGGCCCGCGCGGGGTTCGACGAGCCCGGGAGCGGGCAGTACACCCTCAGCCTGTTGGGGAGCTGTCCCGTGCCTTGAGCAGCTCCCAGATCGCCTCCGTGTACGCGGCGCGCTCCTCGCCTAAAATCTCTCGCAGGGCCTCCGGGTCCTGCGGGTTCTCTTGTACGATGCGAGCCACGAGCCGGTTCGGCAGCACCTCCGCGCTGCTGCGCTCCTCCCGCCGGGCCTGCGCGACCCGCCAGGCGTACAGGTGCTTGTAGAGGGCCTCCCGGGCCGGAGGCAGCGTCGGTGGGGCGGCCTCCCCCTTGAGGACGAACCACGCGCCCGCCCCCACAAGCGCCAGGGCGAGCCAGACCGCGGTGCCGATCTCCCAAAGGAAGACCAGCGCCCCGATCCCCGCGAGGCCCGCCGCGGTCCACAGGCCCCACGCGGCGTTCTCGAGCCAGCCGTACAACCCGAACCCCAGGCCAAGCCCCAGGAGTTTGAGGGCCTGGTAGTCCAGCCAGTCCGCGAACGCCGCGCCCACGCCCCAGCCGAAAAAGAGCGCTCCGGCGAGCAGGGCGTCCCGCACCTTGCTCCGCCGGTACAGGACGAGGAAGCCCAACCCTCCGGCGAGACCCCAGGGCCAGCCGGGCGTCCAGGGGTTGAGCAGGGTGAGGTACACGAGGCCGGCGCTGGCCAATACGATGCCTAGCGTACGTTGCGGCATGGCGATCCTCCTTGCATTAGGGCGCGGGTTCCAGTATAATGAAGTCCGTTCCCAAGGGAGCAAACCATTAAGGTAACGGTTAACCCAGCCTCGGCAGCATGCTTACTTTCCTCAGCCACTTTCCATTATACGATAAGCGCGTATGAGGGTTGCTCCGTCGCGAGGTTTCTGGATTCGGTTTAGGAAACAAGCACCCAGGTTCTCCAAGGCATTTACGAAGATGATTCACACGGCACACCCCATCCTGCGACGGTTCGCGATCCTTCTCGGATTGAGCCTCCTGATCCTGCCGGCCAAGGCCGAAGGCCCCAAGGTCCTCATCCTCAAAGCCACCGCGTACACCTCCAGCGTGCGGGAGACCGACGCCACCCCCTTCATCACCGCCACCGGCGCCCGCACGCGCTACGGCATCATCGCCGTGAGCCGCGACCTCCTCCAGACCGACCTCCCCTACGGCTCCCTCGTCAAGCTCGAGGACCTGGGCCGCTGGGAGGACGGGGCCGAAAAAGGCAAGTACAACCCCATGCTCGAAGGCATCCTCTTCGTCGTCGAGGACACCATGAACCGGCGCAAACGCCAGCAGATCGACATCTGGATGCCGGACCGTGCCCTGGCCCTCAAGTGGGGCGTGCGCCGCGTCAAACTCACCATCGTGCGGTACGGGCGATAAACTAAACGCGTGCGCCTCGTCCTCTTCCTCGCGCGCAAACACCTCACCTACCGCCGCACCCAGAGCCTCATCACCGTGCTCGGGGTGGCCGCGGGCGTGATGGTCCTCACCACCGCCCTCTCCCTCACGAACGGCTTCACCAGCGCCTTGCTCCACGCCACCCTCCGCGCCATCCCCCACATCACCCTCTTCGCCTTCGACCCCCAAGACGCCCCCCCGCCCCACCACCCGGAGATCCAAGCCCAAACCCCCTTCCTGCCCGCCAAGGTCCTCCTCACCCGCCGCGCCCAAGCCGGACGCAACGCAGGCGCGGACTTCGCCACCCTCCTCGGCGTCGGTGAGGACGCGCCCGCCGTCTACCCCGGGCTCGGCCTCGAGGCCCTCGAGCCCGGCCGGGTCGTGCTCGGCGCGGCGCTCGCCGAGGCGCTCGGGGCCCTGCCGGGGGACCGGCTCTTCGCGGTCTCGGTGAACCAGCGCCGGCACGAGCTCGTCGTGGCGGGCACCTTCACCACCGGGAACTACCTGATCGACTCGAGCTTCGCCTTCACCACCCTGGAGGACGTGCGAACCCTGTTGGAGTTGCCCGGCGCGATCGGCGGGTACCACCTGCGCCTGGAGGACCCCGAGCGCGCGCGGGCGGTGGCTCGAGCCTTGACGCAAAGCGGCGTGTTCTGGGCCCAGACCTGGCAGGACGCGAACCGCACCCTGATCGAGCAGCTCGCCCTGCAAAAGCGCGTGATCGGGATCGTGGTCTTCCTGATCGTGGTGGTGGCCGCCTTGGGCATCGCGAACGTCCTGGTCCTCGTGGTGGTGGAGAAGACCGCGGACATCGCGATCCTGCGCGTCCTGGGCGCGAGCGCCGCGCAGGTCGCGGCGGTCTTCGCCCTGGAGGGGGTCCTCCTCGGCGGGCTGGGAGTGGTTTTGGGGGACCTCCTCGGCCTGGGGCTTTCGCACTACTTCCGCCTCCGGCCCCTCGAGATCCCCGGCGAGCTGTACTTCATCACCCGGCTGCCCGTCGAGATCCGCGCCCTGGACTTCGCCTGGGTCTCAGCGCTCGCGTTTGGTACCGTGCTGCTCGCGTCGCTCCTCCCCTTGCGGCGGGCGCTACGGGTCAAGCCGGGAGAGGTGCTCCGCTAACCCGGCTTGACGCGACAAGGAGGCCTTAACTGCCCCACCCGGCCTTGAGCTGCTGCCAGCGCGTGGTGTCCAGCGAAACGTCCGGCGGGATGTAGACCGGCGCCTCCGCGCGCTGCATGGGCTGCACGCTCGGGGTGCGCCGCCGCGCGAGGTCGTAGACGGACTTGCGCTCGGTCGCGATGTGCAGCACCTCCACCGCCCGAGGGAGGCGCTCGAGGTTCCGGAGCAGCACGAGGAGCTCCCGCGCGATCACGTCCACGTAATCCGCCGAGGTGAACTGATCCACGAAGGCCCGCGGGTACGGCCACGGGGCGGTCTTGAAGCTGGTCCGCACGATCAAGGGACGGGGGGCCTGGCGCGCGGCCTCCTCCCCCACGGTCTTGCTGAGGGCGTAGAAGTTCTTAGGGTTCGGCAGGTCCTCCTCGCGGTACATGCCGCGCTCCCCGTCAAACACGTAATCCGTGGAGAGGTGCACGAACCACCCTGGGGCCCTGCGGGCGAGCGCGCGCGTGCCCTCCACGTTCACCCGCCAGCACACCTCCCGCTCCCGCTCGGCCCGCGCCACGTCCGTGTACGCCGCGAGGTGCAGCACCACCTCCGGCTGGTGCGCTGCGAAAAGGGCGTCCAGGGTCTCGGGACGCGTCAGGTCCACCGCCGGCCGCCGCGGCGCGATGACCTCCCACTCCGTGGGCAGTAGCGGCAAGAGCGTGCGACCCATCCGTCCTGTGGATCCCGTAACGAGCAGGCGCATGCTTCGGTTATACCCCAGCGGCTGGGACGCGCGTGAACGCCGTGCCCGCCCGCGCTTGCTACAATTGCCTTATGCCGGAGGCTACGTCCTATCCAGACGAGATCACGCTGCGGGATTTGGTGGAGGTATTGAAACGGCGTTGGAGATTGTTGGTGGCCGTGCCGGCCCTCGCGGTGGCTGCCGCGGCCGCCTACCTGATCCTCTGGGCCAAGCCCGCATATGAGGCGGCAGCAACCGTGAGCATAAGCCCACTGCAGGTACAGGCGCGCCTCGAGGAAAAGATCCAGGTTGAGGACCAGCCGTTCATCGGGTTTTCAGGGTACCGCTCTATCGCGTACTCGGAACCGGTGTTGCGCGAGGTGCTCGCGGGGCTCCGGCAGCAGGATTCGATGCCGGAAGCGTGGCGTGACCGGGAGGACGGCGAGCTTCTGGAGTCCCTCGCGGACAGCCTGAAGCTCAAGGACCTCTCGCCCAAGAACGCGCAAGCCGGGCTGATCGTGGAGCACCGGGCCAGGGAAGGGGACCCGCGTCTAGCCGCAGAGATCGCGAACCTCTGGGTAGACGCCACGCTTAGGCGGGTGAACGCGGTGCCCGTGGAACGCACGCGCGCCGTCCTCGAGGTCCTTGAGGAACGATTGAGCGAGAGCGAGGCCCGGTACCGGAAGGCCCAGCAGGCGTGGGAAGCCTTCCAGCGGACCTCGACCCTCGAGCAGGACCAGGCGGCGTTGAGCGCCTTCACGAACGAACGGGTACGGCTCGAGGGTGAGCTGGCGCAACTGCGCCAGAACCTCGCCGCCATACGCGCGCGGATCCAGGCCGTGCAAGCCCAGTTGGAGGGCGAGCCTGAACGGCTCTCCCTGGAGCGCAGCGTCTTCGCGGACCCCCTCGCGACCACGCTCCTAGGGCAGCGGGGGGTTCAGGAAGCGGCCGAGCTGCGGCTGGTGGACCAGGAACTCAACCCGGTGTACGTCCGGTTGCAGCAGACGCTGGTAGACGCCCGGACGGAGGAGGCTCGCCTCACGGCACGTGAGGCGGCGCTCCAGGAACGGCTCGAGGAGCTGGAGGCCCGCATCGCGGACCTGAAGGCGCGCGTCGCGGAGGCGCAGGTACGCGCCCAGCAGGTTCAGGAGCAGCTGGACCTGGCCCGCAGCGAGTACATCGCCCTGGCCCAAAAACGCAACGACCTCCGGATCGAAGCGGCTTCCGTGCAGCGGAGCCTGGCGCAGGTCCTGGCCCCTGCCTACCCCATGTTTGATCCCGTCGCGCCGAAAACGGCCCTGATCCTGGCGCTCGCCCTCGTACTGGGAGGGATGCTAGCGCTCGTTTGGGCCTTCGTCGCGGACGCCTTGCAGCCTGCCCCGGAGGGCGCAAACGCCTCCCATACAATGAAGGCATGAGCATGAAGGGCCTCATCCTCGCGGCAGGCCGCGGCACCCGGCTGCGGCCCCTGACCCACACGCGACCCAAGCCGGCGATCCGGGTGGCTGGCCGGCCCATCATTCACTACGCGGTCGAGAACCTAACCCGCTCAGGCATCACCGAGATCGGAGTGGTCGTCTCGCCCGACACGGCCAAGGACATCCGCCTCGCGCTCAACGGGTTCAAGGACGCGCGCCTCACCTACATCGTGCAGGAGGAGTCCCAAGGGCTCGCGCACGCGGTGCGGGTGGCGCGCGAGTGGCTGGGGGACAGCCCCTTCGTGATGTACCTGGGGGACAACCTGTTCGAGCACGGGGTGGCGCGCTTCGTCAAGGCCTTCCAGCAGGACGAGGCCGACGCGGTCATCGCCCTCGTGCCCGTCGAGAACCCCCAGCAGTTCGGCGTGGCGGTCGTGGAGGGAGGCCGGATCGTCCGCCTCCTGGAAAAACCCCAGAACCCCCCCACGAACCTCGCGGTCGCGGGCGTGTACGTCTTCACCCCGGAGATCCACGAGATCATCGCGGGCCTCGAGCCCAGCGCGCGCGGCGAGTACGAGATCACCGACGCCATCCAAGGCCTGATCGACCGGGGGCGCGCGGTGCGCGGCGTGACCGTGGAGGGATGGTGGAAGGACACCGGACGACCCCACGACCTCCTCGACGCGAACCGCCTCCTCCTCGAAGGCCTCGAGCCTCGCGTGGAGGGCCTGGTTTCGGGTAGCCGCGTCACGGGCCGCGTGGTGATCGAGCCGGGCGCGAGCGTCCTCGACTCCACGATCCTGGGCCCGGCTTTGATCGCGAGCGGCGCCGTGGTGGAAAGCGCCTTCATCGGTCCCTTCACCTCGGTCGGCCCCGGCGCGCAGGTGCGCCGCGCCGAGGTGGAGTTCTCCATCCTCGAGGACAAGGCCGTGGTGGAGGACGTGAACCTCCGGATACAGGAGTGCATCCTGGGTGTGGGCTCCAAGGTCACCACGCGCAAAGGCCTGCCCAAGGCGCACAAGCTCGTGCTGGGGGACAAGTCGGTGGTCGAGGTGGGGGAGTAACCCCTTACCTTCTTCCCCCCTCCAGGCGTGTATACTGCGGCTTTGGGTGCCCCGCGGCTTGAGCGGGGCGACGGGATGATGCGAGACGCACGAACCGCCCTCGAGTTCGACCGGGTGCGCGCGGCTTTAGCCGAGCGCGCCGCGACCGCTTTGGGCGTGGAGCGCGCCCAGGCCCTCGAGCCGTACCCTACCCCGGCCGAGGCCCAGGCCTTCCAAGCCGCGGTGGCTGAGGCCCTTCTCGTGCCCTACCGCCTGGGGGGGATCCGGGACCTCCGGCCCCTCCTCCAACGCGCGCGCGAGGGCCGGCGGCTCGAGGGCCTCGAGCTCGTGGAGGCCGCCCACACCCTCTCCGCTGCTGCGGAGCTCAAGCGGCACCTCCTCGAGGCCGAGACCGAGCACCTCGCCGGGCTCGCCGCGCGTGTGGGGGAGCACCTCCTTTTCCGCCGGCGCGTGGCGGAGGCCTTGGAGGAGGACGGGCGCGTTAAGGACCACGCCACCCCCAAGCTGCGCCAGATCCGCCGGCGCATGGAGCCCCTGCGGGCCCAGATCCAGGATCGGCTCTACGCGGTGATGGACGCGCACCCGGAGGCGGTGCAGGAACGCTTCATCACCCTGCGCCGCGACCGGTACGTCATCCCCATCAAGGCGCACCTCCAGCACCAGGTGACGGGCATCGTGCTGGACCAGTCCGCCTCGGGCGCCACGGTCTTCCTCGAGCCGGCCTCGGTCGTGCCCCTCAATAACGAGCTCGCCAAGCTGCGCCTCGAGGAGGAGGCCGAGGTGCAGCGCGTCCTCTTCGAACTCACCCAGGCCCTCGCCGCGGACCCCGAGGTGGACCGCACCCTCGAGGCCCTCGCCGCGCTGGATCTGGTGCGCGCCGCGGCCAGCCTCGCGGAGGACTGGCGCCTCGTGCGGCCCCGGTGGGGCGAGGCGGGCACCTACCGCCTAGAGGGCCTCTTCCACCCCCTCATCGTGAACTGCGTGCCGAACGACCTCGAGCTCGACGCGGACCGCCGCCTCCTGCTCATCACGGGCCCGAACATGGGGGGGAAGACCGTCCTCCTGAAATCCCTCGGCCTCGCGGTCCTGATGGCGCAGTCCGGCCTCTTCGTCCCGGCTCGGGCCGCAGAACTCCCGTGGGTGGACGCCCTGCTGGTGGACATCGGGGACGAGCAGTCCCTCGAGCACAGCCTCTCCACCTTCGCCGCGCACCTCGTGCGCCTCGAGGCCGTGCTGCAGCACGCTTCCCCCCGCGCCCTCGTCCTGATCGACGAGCTCGGCTCCGGCACCGACCCCATGGAGGGCGCCGCGCTCTCCCAAGCGGTCCTCGAGGCCCTGCTGGAGCGCGGCGCGCGCGGCGTGATCACCACGCACCTCACCCCCCTCAAGGCCTTCGCCATGGAGCGCGAAGGGGTCCTGAACGCCTCGATGGCCTTCGACCTGGAGCGCCTCGAGCCCACCTACCGCCTCGTCCTCGGGGTGCCCGGCCGCAGTTACGCCCTCGCGGTCGCGCGGCAACTGGGCTTCCCGGAAGCGGTCCTTAAACGAGCGGAAGCCCTCCTCGGCCCCGAGGGCCGCGAGCTCGAGCTCCTCCTGGAGCGGATCGAGGCGGAACGCCGCGCCTTGGAGGCCGAACTCGCGCAGGCCCGCGCCGCGCGGGCCGAGGCCGAGGCCCTGCGTGCCGAGCTGGAGGCGCGCCTGGCGCGCATCGAGGCGGAACGCCAGGAGCGCCTCGAGGCCGCGCGGGCCGAGGCGGACCGGCTCCTCAAGGAGGTGCACGAGCGCATCCGTTCCCTCCGGGAGCAGGCGCGCAAGGGGGAGTCGGCCAAGCGCGACGCGCTCCGGACGGTGATGCAGCTGCGCCAAAAGGGCCGGCCGGAACCCAAGCGCCCGCGCCTGGAGGGCCTCAAGCCCGGCATGACGGTGGAGGTGCCTTCGTACCGCAAGACGGGAACCGTGGTGCGGGTGGACGGGGAGGAGGCCGTGGTGCAGATCGGGGTGCTGAAGGTGAGCGTGCCGACCGCCGAGCTCAGGCCACGCGGTGAGGACGCGCCCCGCCCCAAACAGGCCGTGGTGGTGAAGTCCGGGTTCGAGCCGGAACTCAACGTGCGGGGCTTGACCGCCGTGGAGGCGGTAGAGGCGGTGCACGACTTCATCAGCGAGGCCCTGGCCCTCAAGGAAACCCCCGTCCGCATCCTGCACGGCAAAGGCACCGGCGCCCTCCGGCGCGCGATCCGCGACGCCCTAAAGCGCGACAAGCGCGTGGCTTCCTTCCACGACGCGATGCCTTACGAGGGCGGGCACGGCGTGACCGTAGTGCACCTGAAGGTGTAGGGGAGAACCATGAGGGAACCTGCTGAATGGAATGCTCACCTGCCCCTCGCGCTGGGGGATGAGCGACGCCCGATCCTGGAACCCGAGCCCGAGGACCTGCCCGGGGAAGGGTACCGCAAGCGCCAGATCGCGCACTGGCTGTACGCGTGGGGCGTGCGCGAGTTCGACGAGATGACCGACCTGCCCCGCGCGTTGCGCGCCGAGCTCGCGCACACCTGGCGCATAAGCGAGTTCTCCCTCGTGCAGGCCTTCCCCAGCGCGGACGGCTCGACCAAGTACCTCTACACGCTGCACGACGGCCGCCAGACCGAAGCGGTCTACATGCCGTATAAGGACCGCCGGACGATCTGCATCTCGAGCATGGTGGGCTGCCCCGCAGGGTGCACCTTCTGCGCCACGGGCCAGATGCGCTTCGGCCGGAACCTGACCGCCCCGGAGATCCTGGACCAGCTGCTTGCCGCGGCCTACCACCAGGGGATCAGCCCGCGCGAGATCCGCAACGTGGTCCTGATGGGGATGGGCGAGCCCCTGTTGAACCTCACGAACGTCCTCAAGGCCGTGCGCCGCATGATCCACAAGCAAGCCCTCGCGATGAGCCCGCGCCGCATCACCCTCTCCACCGTCGGCATCCCCCGCGGCATCTACCGCCTCGCGGAGGAGGACGTGGGCGTCAAGCTGGCCCTCAGCCTGCACGCCCCGGACGACGAGACCCGCCGCCGCATCATCCCCACGGCGCACCGCTACGCGATCGAGGAGATCATGGACGCGGTGCGGCACTACTACCGCCGCACCAAACGCCGCGTGACCCTCGAGTACACCCTGCTCCGCGGCGTGAACGACCACCTGTGGCAGGCTAAGATGCTCGCTAAGCACACGCGCGGCCTGACCGCGCACGTGAACCTCATCCCCTTCAACCCCTGGGAGGGCGCGCCGCACGAGGGCTCGAGCCGCGAGCAGATCCGGCGGTTCGCCGCGGTTCTCGAGGCGGCCGGCATCCCGGTCTCGGTGCGTTGGAGCCGCGGGCGTGATGTGGGGGCAGCGTGCGGTCAGCTCGCGTTGCGCACCCCGTAAACTAGGGAGCATGGGGCCGCTCGCGCTGCTGTTCCTCTCCCTGTTTAACAGCATCCTGGGGCTTTCCGTTCTGTTCCCCATCCTGGCGCCGTTGGCTCGCGAGCTCGGCCTGAGCGAGGTGCAGGTGGGGTTGTTCTCCACCGGGTACGCCCTGATGCAGTTCGTGATGAGCCCGTACTGGGGGCGCCAAAGCGAGCGCGTGGGGCGTAAGCCGGTCCTCCTCGTGGGCATCCTGGGGTTCGCCCTGTCCTTCTACTTGTTCGCTATCGTCGCGCAGTTGGGCTTCGCGGGGCGGTTGGGGCCGGGGGTGCTTTTCGGGTTGCTGCTCGCGGCTCGCGTGCTGGGCGGTACCTTCTCCTCCGCCACGCTTCCCACCGCACAGGCTTACGTGGCGGACGTGACCGGCCGCAACGAACGCACCGCGGGCATGGCGTTGATCGGCGCGGCTTTCGGGCTTGGAGTGATCTTCGGTCCGGCGATCGGCGCGGGCCTCGCGGGGATCAGCCTTCTCGCGCCCATTTACTTCTCGGCTTCCCTCGCGCTGCTTAACGCTTGGTTCGTGTGGTGGAAACTGCCCGAGCCTCAGCGGCGCGTGGGTGCAGAGGCCGCCGGGGCGCTGCGCCCCACCGACCCGCGGATCCAGCCGCTTCTCGTCTTGGGGTTCGCGGTCAGCCTGGCCTCGGTGGCCCTGGAGCAGACCGTGGCTTTTTACTTCCAGGACCGGTTGGGCCTGGACGCCACCGGCACCGCACGCGCGGTCGGCACGGCTCTCGTGGTGTACGGCTTGGTGGCGGTTTTCGTGCAGGGGGTCCTGGTGCGAAAGTACCAGTGGCCGCCCCGGGTGCTGCTTTGGGTGGGGGTGCCGGCGGCCCTCGCGGGGTTCGTGCTTTTCATCTTTGCGCATGGGTTCGCTGTGCTGACGCTGGCTTTGGTGCTGCAGGGGTTCGGGCAGGGTCTCGCCATGCCCGGTGTGACCGCGGCGCTTTCCCTGGCGGTCGGGGAGGGCGAGCAAGGGAGCGTCGCGGGCCTCGGCAGCGCCGCTCAGGCCCTCGGGCGGATGCTGGGCCCGGTCGCGGGAACGGGACTGTACGAGTTCCGGCCCGAGTACCCGTACGTTTTCAGCGCGAGCCTCCTAGGCCTGGCGCTTTTCCTCCTTGCCGTGAACCCGCGCGTGCGCCAGGCGCTCGAGGAGCACCCGGGGGCTTGAGCGGAGCAAGGTAGTGTGCATTCCTCGCGTTAAGGCGGGCATACGGCCCGCCTTGCTTTTGGGTTGCGGGTACGTGCGAAGAGGATGCTCCGGGAGGCGGAGTTTGCTTTGAGTCTTCGTTTCAAATCCCAGAAGGAACGGTGAAAACTTTTTAGTTCCTGGATGATGAGTTTCGCGGTGAGGGTTTCAAATCCCAGAAGGAACGGTGAAAACGAGAAGATCCGTGAGTACCAGAGGGAAGGAGAACCTGTGTTTCAAATCCCAGAAGGAACGGTGAAAACGCGGGGGCTAGAGTGGTTTCGTAACTGAGGAGCCGCTTGTTTCAAATCCCAGAAGGAACGGTGAAAACGAACACGTCATTAGTTACCGTGAATTAGAGGACTGGGGTTTCAAATCCCAGAAGGAACGGTGAAAACACGCTAACCCACCCCCCACCCTACCGGGTGGGGGTATAGTTTCAAATCCCAGAAGGAACGGTGAAAACCAGGTGTAAGGGAGGTAGTGAAGATGACCACGGAAGCCAGTTTCAAATCCCAGAAGGAACGGTGAAAACTTTGGATAGGTTGTCGTTTTGTTCTACCCACTCCATGGTTTCAAATCCCAGAAGGAACGGTGAAAACTTGTTGCGGGTTCCGGGTTTCGCGCTTTTGATTCTTTGTTTCAAATCCCAGAAGGAACGGTGAAAACTGGGGGGTGTTCCTCAGGTAAGCGGGGGCTAGAGTGGTTTCAAATCCCAGAAGGAACGGTGAAAACCCACTCGTTCCTCCATGCGCTCCATGCGTCCCTCCAGGTTTCAAATCCCAGAAGGAACGGTGAAAACTTCCAGGACCCGCCGCGCCTGCGTCCGGCTAGAAAGGTTTCAAATCCCAGAAGGAACGGTGAAAACGTCCAGGACGGGAACGGCGCAATATGGACCATTTGAGTTTCAAATCCCAGAAGGAACGGTGAAAACTCTCTATGTCCATGCCGCGCTCGGCCAGCCACGCCGTTTCAAATCCCAGAAGGAACGGTGAAAACGGCGCCCATGCCGCCCCGAGGGGATCGCCGGATCGAGGTTTCAAATCCCAGAAGGAACGGTGAAAACTTCTGGAGCTAACCTATTATTCATTGTGGATGAGGCGTTTCAAATCCCAGAAGGAACGGTGAAAACCTGCGTTTCAGTGACGGTGTATAATGTTGCGTTGGGGGTTTCAAATCCCAGAAGGAACGGTGAAAACAAGGCATCGCTAACAAGGCGTTTGAGGTTGTTACTAGTTTCAAATCCCAGAAGGAACGGTGAAAACTTGTACACCGTCTAGGTTACTGTAAGCCTCGAGGGTTTCAAATCCCAGAAGGAACGGTGAAAACCCAAGGCGGCCTTTTTCTCCTTGGCAAAGCCCACGAGAGTTTCAAATCCCAGAAGGAACGGTGAAAACCCCGCCCTTTGATCCGACAGTGGGGGGACCTCATTTGTTTCAAATCCCAGAAGGAACGGTGAAAACTGAACCCGTCCTGGTTTTCCCACGCTAATTCCCACGCGTTTCAAATCCCAGAAGGAACGGTGAAAACTCCCCGCGTGGGCAGTCATCCGCTACGTTGACGGCGGTTTCAAATCCCAGAAGGAACGGTGAAAACTGTTGTTGCGGGTTCCGGGTTTCGCGCTTTTGATTCTTTGTTTCAAATCCCAGAAGGAACGGTGAAAACCACCCCGAACGCGCTGAGGACGCGATTGTGGATATCCTGTTTCAAATCCCAGAAGGAACGGTGAAAACGGCGTTTTTCGTAGCGCAAAACCAGGGGTTTGGGGGTTTCAAATCCCAGAAGGAACGGTGAAAACTATTGTGGTGGGGGTTGCAAATCAGGGGTTGCGTGTTGTAGTTTCAAATCCCAGAAGGAACGGTGAAAACCCCTCACGGAGCATCAGGGAGAGTTGGCGGAGCGCGTGTTTCAAATCCCAGAAGGAACGGTGAAAACCCATAACATCCCCTAAGGAAGGGCTCTTACGGATTGGTGCCTTAGTTGTCAAAGACCAACCCAGCACACAATCTGGGAAAGGATGCGCGATAAGGAAGGGAAGTGTTGATAGCGCGTTGCTTGCATCAACCTACTGGGATTATAGCACGACCGGAGGTCGAGGAATATTGTACTTAGTCAAAGTATTTGTCCGGGTTCGTTCTTGCTGTGCCCCAAGAACTCCTTCTCAAAGCACGCGGTGCGCTTAATGACGTAAAAACGCACCGCATCCTGGTTAGGATCGATGATCTTAGCGATATCCGCCTTCAAGCGCTCAAAAAGAGCGGGCGTGAGTTCCCCTTCGAGCACCGAGTTCTGCACCCAGGTCAGGTAGCGCCTTCCCGTGTGCAAGACCTTCACTACGCGTTCCACGTTCACGTCATAAGCCATGATGACGTACATGACTCACCCCCTGTGCTTGAAAGGCTCGTAGGGCCGGTCGCCGAGCAGGTGCTTCTCCAGCTTGTAGAGCTCCAGCCTTAGCGTGGTGCGCCACGAGACATGGCGGCCCAGCTTGGGGTGCTTGTACGTGCTTTGCAGGAAGTCTTCCCACTCCTTAAGTACCGTTTTGCGTCCCGCGTCATTAAGGAATACCCCGCCTCCTTCCTTAAGGAAGTGCTTTTGGGAGAGTTGTTTACGGTTAACGAGACGAAAGATTAAACGGTCCACGTAAGTGGGTTTGAAGACCTCCGCCACGTCCAGGTTGAGGGTGTGCCGGCGGTAATTGGTTTCGTGCAGGTACCCGATGCGGGGGTCCAGGTGCGTTTGGTAGATCTGCGCTAGGGTGGCTGTGTAGAGCAGGCTGTTCAGGAAGCTCACCAGGGCGTTGGCGGGCGTGGTGGGAGGGCGGCGCGTCCGCGTGGTCAGGGTGAACGAGTCCGGAAGAATGTGTTCCCAAGCGTGGTAGTAAACCTCGCGGGCGTTCCCCTCGAGCGCCATGAGCTCAGGGATGCTGTTGGTTTCCATGACGGCCTCCTGGAGGTCCTCGATCGTGCGGATGGGCGCCTCGAGCTCCGCGTCGCGGCGCGCGTAGTAGGCCAGGACCCGCACGAGGTTCCATAACGCTCCGCGCACGAAGCGGCGCGCCAGGTCCAGCCGAAGCTGGGGGTTAAGGTAGTGCTCGGCTTGTTTCAGGGTGAGGTGCCCGGAACTCAAGAACTCGCGCGGGTAGTAGGTGCCGACGTAGTAACCGTAGCGGTTGAAGAAGTGCATGGGGACGCGGTGTTGCGTGAGGAACTCGAGCAGGCGCTTATTCAACTCCAGCTCGCCGAAAGCGTAGATCTCCGAGACCTGCTGGATGGGGATGGGGCGTTTGCCTTCCTCGGTTTCGAGGAAGAGGGTGTGTTGCCGGCGGGTGAGGCGTCCTGAACTGAAGATGTAGATGGGTTTCATGCTTCCTCCACCCAGCAAAACCCGTAGTACGCGCAGGAAGCGCAGTAGGGGTTTCGCTCGAGCGCGGGCGGCTGGGGTTGGGTGAGGAGTTGGTGCAGTCCTTCGAGAGCAGCTTGGACGTCTTGCCGGAGGGTGTCGTCCAGCGTGAGGGACTGAACGCGGCGCTCGTGCGGGTAGCGGAGCTCGCCCTTAGCTTGCAGTCCTTCCGCCTCGAGGCGCATCAGGTAGTACCCGAGTTGTAGCCGGTGGGCGTGGTGCGCGCCCCGGGAGAGCTTGACCTCGCCGATCACGAGGGCGGTTCCCTCCTGGCGGATGAGGTCGATCCGCATGCCGGGCAGGGTGATCTCGCGGCGTGCCTTGGGGTAGGCGGTCTCGTGGAGGAGCCGGCCGAGGGCGAGCCGTTCATGGTCCTGCCAGGGTTCGATGGCGTGCCCCATGAGCCAGGCTTCCCGGGGGCAGATGGCGTAGTACCAGATCAGGGTGCCGCTTACAGGAACTGGTCCTTGAGCTCCCATACGAACCCGGTTTCCTCGTCGTAGTAGGCCTCGAGCTCCTCGCGGCGCACCAGGCGGTAGTCCTCGCGTCCGAAGAGCGGGCTGGGAAGGTTCTTGGCCGCGATGCGCGCGATGGGGTTGATGGTGTAGCGGGCGAGTTTCGGGCGGACCCGGCGTAGCCGGGCGCGTTTCCGGGTGGGGTCGGGTTCCTTGAGGGCGGCCTCGAGCTCGGCGAGGGCTTCGCTCGCTTCGTCGTTTTGCTCGATGAAGATCGGGATGCGGATCATCTCCTCTTGGATGAGGGAGAAGCAGCAGACGTCGCACCCTTCGGGGTTTGTGGGGCCGCACCCGTCCCGGCAGCGCCGGGGGTAGCCGCTGCGGCAGAAGCGGTGGTGGGTCATGGCCTCGATGAACCCCGTGGCTTGCGCGGAGGCCAGGCGGGCCTCGAGGGCCGCGAAGTACGGGGGGAGGTGTGCGGTGAGCGCGTGGTCGCTGCCTTCGGTGAAGGTGTTGAAGAAGCTTCGGGCGAGTTCGGCGAGGACCCGTCCGTAGACGCGCGCCATGTTGGTTTCGGGGAGGAGGTAGAGGGGTTCGGGGGGACGGTTGCCGGAGCGGTTGATGCGCCCCGCGACTTGGATGACGGCGTCGACCGGGCCGAGTTCACGCCAGCCTTCCCTGAAGTCCAGGTCGAGGCCGGCCTCCACGATGGGGGTGGCGACGAGGGTGAGGGGGGTGTGGGGGAGTTTTTGCTTGAGGAGCGCGATGCGTTGGGCGCGGTCGTGGGGGGTGAGGTTCGTGGAGAGGTAGTGCACCTCTCCGCCGAGGGCTTTTTGTTGGGCGTAAAGCTCGAGGGAGCGGGCGACGGTGTTCGCCACGATGAGGCGGGAGCGGTTGGGGGGGGTGGTGGGGGGCGTTTCGGCGCGGCGGATGTGCACGCGGGTGGGCCAGTCCGGGAGGTGGGGCGCGAGCTCCAGGGCGTCCTGGAGCAGGGCGGGTTGGGTGGCGGTCGCGAGGATGACGGTGTTTCCGTGCTTGACGAACTCCGTGAGGAGGCGGCGTAGGAGCGGCCAGTGCTCGGCGGGCAGGGCTTGCACTTCGTCCAGGATGAGGATGGTGTGGTTGAGGAGGCGGTGGAGTTTTTTGAGGGTGCGGTTATGCGTCCCGTAGAGCGTCTCGATGACCTGCACGAAGGTGGTGACGATGAGTTCGGCCTCCCAGGACTCGGTGAGGAGGAGGCGGTGCTCGGTTTCGGTGAGGTCGTCCTCATCCCGGGCTTCGCTCAGGTGGTGGTGGGCGAGCAGGGCGTGTTCCGCGGGGATGCCCGCATGCCGCATGGCCGCCTCGAAGACGGCGTGGTTTTGTTCGATGAGGTTGATGTAGGGCAGGGCGTACACGATGCGGGGCGTGTGCCCGCGTTCTGCTTGTACCCGGGTGCGGAGCTCGAGCGCGGCGTTGAGGAGGGTGAGCGTCTTGCCCGCGCCGGTTGGGGCGGTGAGGGTGAGGGCGGCGGGGAAGAGGTGGTCTAGGGGCGCTTCCCGGATGCGTTGCTGGACCGCGCGGTAAAGCCGTTCCCGTAGGGGGTCGATCGGGGCGCCTCGCTTGACCTCGTTCAGGAAGGGTTCCGGTACGCGCTCGGGGAGCGGGACGCGCTCGGGGGAGGGGGTTCCGGCGGCTAGGTGCTTGTCCGCGTCGATCAGGGCGGAGAACAACCAGGTGACTGCCCAGTACCGTCCGCGCGTGACCGCGAAGCGCTGCCGGAGGTCGTTGAGGAAGCGCGGCTTGTCGGTGCGGGCGAACTCGAGGAAGGCCGCTTTTAGGTCGAGCGCTTCCAGGAGCTTTGCGCCTTCTTCCCACCCCAATACCGCTTGGATCTGGGCCTCGAGGGCGTCCAGGCGGGTGAAGCGGCCGGTGAGGAGGTCGCGTTTGTTGGGGAGGAGGGCGGTGGGGGTTTTGAGGTGCCCGTGGTGGCACGCCACCGCGAGGAAGACCGCGAGGGCGTCGTGCCCGCGCTGCGCGCTCACGAACGCTCCGAAGACCGCGCCGGCCCAGGCGTGGTGGAGCCGTTCCCCGTACTGGGCCTTGAGTTGGGCTTGTTCCTTTGGGGGGGCGTGCAGGTACCGCTGGAACCACGGGGTGGCCTTGAAGAGGTCGTGCACCCGCCCGGCGATCCGGGCTTCCGCCTTGAGCTGGGGGGGCGCCCAGCGCTCCGCGAGCTCGGCCACCCGCACCAGGTGCTCCAAGAGGGGTTCGCCGGGCCGGGCCTCGAGCATGCCTCACCCCACGAGGGCGAAGGCCCGCTCTCCGCTCACGAAGACCGGGCCGTTGTAGCGCATCTCCACGGGGCGGCCTTCCGCCTCGAGGCCCAGGTCCTTCGCCAGCACGAGGGTGCGGTCCGGGGCTAGGCGCAGGGGATAACGGTCGTGCAGGATCCGGCCTGGGCCGCGGAGTTCCTCGAGCGCCTCGATCATGAACGCGCCCCAGAGCGGACCGTGTAGGCCGGGCTCGAGTTGGCCGTCCACGAGTTCGGCTTCCTCGATGAAGGCGAGGGCGAAGGCGGGCCCGAGCGCGAGGGGGTATTGGGGGGCGTGGAGGGCGTCGAGCAGGGTTTCCGCGCCGGCGCCTACCGCCGAGCACCTCGTAGCGCAGCCGTCCCGCGGGGTCCTGCGGGACCAGGAACTGCACGGGGACCTGGGTGTGCTCCCCGCCGGCGGCGTGGTTTTCCCCTTGCTTGACCTTGAGGTGGTTCAGGGTCTGGATGAGGAACCGCCAGGGGGCGGCGGGGCGCACAGCGAAGCGCATCTCGGCGAAGCGCTCGGCGTACTCGGGGCCGAGCCCCGCCGCGGCGCCCAGGAGCCCCCGGAGCGTGGGGGGCGGGGGGATGGGGTAGGTGAGGGAGGAGGAGTTGGTGTAGAAGCGGCGGAAGTGCGCGAGTTTTCCCGCCACCACGAAGCGCAACGCCCGCATGGGCGCCTCCTAGAGCGTGTGCAGGTGGGGCAGGCCCTCGAGGCCCTGCACGCGGAGTTCGGGGTGCACCCAGAGCCGGACCTCTTCGATCCGGGACGCGTGCGGCCGTAACGCTTCGGTCAGGGGGGTGAGGTCCAGACGGTAATCCCCTACCGCGCGTACCTTGCGGGGCTCGAGGCCTTCGCTCGGGAGGAAGCGCACCTGGTCGCGGAGGTCCCCCACGGGCGGGAAGGGGTACGCGCCTTCGCGGTAGCGGACGTGGAGGTAGAGGCGGGGCGTCTGGCCGAACTTGCTGCGCGTTACTGCTTCGGCGGGGATGGCTTTGAGGAGGGCTTCCTCGAGGGCGTCCAGGTCGGTTTCCTGTAAGTGGGTGGTTTGGCCGCGGCGGGTTGAGACCCGTCCCATGAAGGCGATGAGCCCGTAGTAGATCCGCCAGTCCTTGCCGAAGGTGCCGTGCTCGTTTTCTCGTCCGGCGAAGGTCGAGGAGATGGTGGAGGAGTCCATGATCTCCACGGGGTGGAGGGAGTACCCCCACGTGAACTGCACCGGTCCCGTGAAGGTGAGGCCGCTCCCCCGGCTTTCGTTCTCCCGGGCTTTGATCGGCATGGTGGCCCCGAAGAGGCGCACGTCGATCAGGCGGTCGAGCAGCCACGGCACGAACTCGCGGTCCTTGGCTTCACGCTGGTGGGTTTCTTGGAGGTCTCTGAGCCGCTGGTCGGCGCTGACGGTGCGTTCGTTCAGGGTGCGCACCCAGACGTCCCGGCCTTGGCTCAGCCAGTAGTCCCGGAGGTAGCGCTTCAGGCGCACGTCGGAGACCAGGGCTCGCGAGGTGGCGTAGTCCATGCGCGGTTTGTTCTCCTCGTCCGGGTCGCCGTTGGGGTTCGTCATCTTCGCGTCGTAGAGGAACAGGATCTCGCCGTCAAGCAGCTTCATGGTCGTCCTCCTTCTCCTTCCTGCCCGCGTTCAGGATGCGGCGGGTCTCGAAGCCGTAACCCAGCAGGATGTAAAAGGCGTTTTCCTCGTCCGAGAGGGGCCAGGGGCGGGGTTGCGCGAGGAGTTCGGTGGCGGTGGCGAAGACCACCTCGCTGGAAGCGTCGAGCCGGCGGTACTCCGTGAGCTTCTCGAAGAGCTCAAGGGCGAAGCGCCGCACTTTTTCCAGGGGCATCCCCTGGTACCCGACCTTTTCCAGGACCGGTTTGCTCTTGCCCCGCTTGTACTGCTCGCTGGCGACGCGGGCAAGCAGCACGCCCAGGAGGAAGAGGGCCGTGCGGGGGGCGTCCAGCCCGAGTGTTTGGATGGGTTCCGTGTAGCCGGGTAGTTTGGTGTCGAGCTCCATCGGGTTCACCTCCAGCATCTCGAGGGCTTCCAGGAAGTGCAGGAAAGCCGTCATCCTGGGGATTGCGTCCTCGATCTCGGGGCAGTAGCCGCCTGGCGCGCGGCAGGATCGGGTGGCGTAGATCCCGGGGTTGTTCCGGTGGATGTACCGGAGAACCTGGAGGAACTCCCGCAGGAGTCGTGGGCGGGACAGGGGTTCCCCCAGGAGGATCTGGCGGAGCACGCGCAGGGCAGGCGCGGCGTGCGGAGCGCCCTGCTCGTGCTTGAGGGGCAGCACGTCGAGGAGCGCCGCGAGGCCGGGCAGCCACGCTCCGGTGCGCGGCGCGCCGAAGAGGGTGTTCGCGTGCCGGTTGGCCTCGCCGATGGCTCGCAGGACCGCTTCGATGCGGGAGGGTTCGACCTCAGGCACAGCCTCGATGAGCTTCACCGCGGACTGGGCGCGCCGGATGAAGAGGAGGGTGAGCTGGGGGAGGCGGGTGTGGGGCTCGAGACGATCCAGGAGCTCGGGTACGCTCTCGAGCCGTTCCAGGCTCGAGGTGGTCTCCCGCAGCAGCGCGCTGAGGGCGTCGAGCGTTTCTTGGGAGAGGGGCGTGGGGTCTAGGTGCGGCACGATCAGGGTTTCCGTCCCCAGCACGCGGGTGGAGAGGTGGCGCTCCAGGTAGCGTTCGCCGCTCAGGGCGCGCGTGTAGCACCGTTGGCACAGGGCGTGGTTCTTCGTCCAGTTCTCCGCGTCGAGGCCGTAGGCGAAGCTGAGTTTGTCGTTGATGAAGAGCTTGATCTTGAAGTGCGTGAATTTAGCATTGACCGCGGTACGCGCGCCGCAGGCGTGGCACACCCCGTCTTTGGCGTCCTCGAAGAGCTCCCCGACGAGTTTGCGCAGCATGTACGCGCGGTACGCGGGCAGCTGAGCCAGGGGAGTGCCGTCGATGGCGAGGGTGTAGAGCACCCCTTGTTTAGGCAGGTCGAAAAGGGCGGTGAGGGCTTTCGCGAGCTGCGCGGGGCGTTGTTTGGGGGGAAGGTCGCGGAGCGCGGGCCAATCCACGTCCAACCCGAGCTTCTGGGCGTCCAGCAGGTAGGCGTACTTGCGCTTCCCGCCTCGAGCCTCGGGGTCGTGCCAGAACAGCTTGGGGAAGACGCGCTCCAGGTACGCGCGGAGCTCGGGGGGCGTGTCCGCGTCCTCGGTGAGGGCGTAGAAGGTCTGGCCCAGGAGGTACGCCAGATTGGAGGTGGTCACGCGCACCTTGGGGGCGTTCGCGCGGGGGTTACCCAGCCACAGGTACGCTTCGGCCCGCGGGGGGTCCAGCACCTCCGTGCGCCACTCCAGGCGGCCTTCCGAGCTTAGGTTGAGGACCACCAGGTGCGGGGCGTTTCCCCGCTTGGGTTTCAGGTTTCCAATGTCCTCGATGAGCGCCTCGAGCACCCCAGCCTCGTCGTTGGCGAGCACTGCTTCGCCTAAACGCGTGAGTTCCCGAATCACGAGACCACCTCCACGTACCCGAAGCCTTGGCTGCCCAGCGCGCCGAGCCCCGCGGTGAGCGCGACCCAGAGGATCTCGGGCGGGGCCGTGAGCCGGTACCGGCCCATCCATCCCTCGATGATCATCCGCCGGAACCGCTCGATCTTCTTGTGGCGGGGGGTCACCCCCACGGGCTCGAGGTGCAGCGTGCCCGACGTTTCGCGGTTTAGGGCCTGGGCTTTGGCGCGCAGGTTTTCCAGGACGAGCGCGGCGAACTCGGGCTCGAAGGGGGTGTAGTACCTGCGCTGCCCGTTCTCCTTGCGGTACACCGTGATGGGGGCGCGGGCCTCGAGGAGGGCGGGGGTTTGGGGGAGGGGCACCTCGGATAGGGTGAGTTCCTCCAGGGTGAAGCGGGCCTTGTGGAGCCGCACCCTGGGTTGGGTGAGCAGCCCCTGAGCGAACCCCTGGGCCACCTCGGGCAGCGGCGAGGCCAGGTGGAACGCGACGGGGCCGGTCGCGAGGAGGGCTTTGAACGCTGGCTGGGGGCGCAGCTTTCCGGTGAGGCGGGAGAAGACGAACGGCTTGAACCGTCCCCGTTGGGTGGGGAGACCCTCGTCGTGCAGCCAGCGGCTGAGCTTCTCGGGGAGGCGGCGGTAGACCAGGCCTTGCAGCTCCTCCCGGTAGGTGAACGGCAGGAGGACGGGCTCCGAAGGCCTCAGCCACACGGTGACTTGATGCACCACGGTTTCATCCTACAAATGGAGGAGCTTGAGGCAGGTGCATATTGCACACCCCACCTCGAGCGCGGGGGCGCGTCCCTACCCATGCCTGTGGGGGTGCTTGACACGCGGGCGGCGGCGCGGCCAGAATGGGGGAAACCTGTATAGACAAGTGGGGGCGGCGTTGAAGTACAAGCGGATCAAGGACCAGCTCTTACAAGCCATTCGCGCGGGCCGGTACACGCACGCGCTGCCCTCGGAGCCCGCGCTCGCCCGCCAGTACGGCGTGAGCCGCATGACCGCCCGCCGGGCCCTCGAGGAGCTCGTGCGCGAAGGGTACGCCCTGCGCGTCCCGGGCAAGGGCACCTTCCTCGCCGAGCGGCGGTTCAGCCAGGGGTTCTTCCGGGTGCGGCCCTTCTACGCGTACGCCGCGGCCCAAGGCGCCCGCCCCGCCACCCGCCTGGTCTCGGCAGGCTTCGCCGAGGCCCCCGAGCCCGTCGCCCAAAAGCTCGGCACGCGCGAGGCGGTGTGCGTTCGCCGGATGCGGTACCTGGACGGCACGCCCGTCCTCTTCGAGACGCGCTACCTCCGCCGCGACCTGTGCGCCGCGGTCCTCGAGGAGGACCTCGAGGCCGAGTCGCTGCACGAGCTGCTCGTGCAGAAGCTGGGGCTGCCCCTCACGCGGGTCTGGCAGCGGCTCGAGGCCAGCGAGCTCGTGGGGGAGCTCGCGCGTTGGTTCGGGTTGCCCTCGGGCTTCCCGGCCTTCCGCATGGAGCGGGTGACCTTCACCTTCGAGACGCCCGTGACGTGGGTGGAGTACTTCATGCGGGGGGACCGGTACGTGTTTGAGGACACGTTCTCCCCCCAGGCGGAGGCCGCCGGGGTGGGGGAGCGTGCCGAATGAGGGAGGTGGTGTGATGCGGCAGGTGTTCATGGCACTGGCGGTTCTGTTGGGGGTGGCGCTGGCGCAGGCGCCGGTGAAGGTCGGGGTGCTCGCGCCGCTCTCCGGGTTCGCCGCGGCGGACGGGCGGAGCGCCCTCACCGGGATCGAGCTCGCGGTGGAGGAGATCAACGCCCAAGGGGGGCTCTTGGGGCGGCCGGTTGAGCTCGTGGTGTACGACGACCAGGCCGACCCTAAGCAAGCCGTGAACTTCGCGCGGCGCCTCGTGGAGCTGGATAAGGTCGCGTTCGTGATCGGTGCCTCGTACTCCGGCGCGTCGCTCGCGGCGGCGCCGGTGGTGAACGAGGCGGGCATTCCCTTCATCGCCGCGTACGCGGTGGCCCCGGACATCACCCGGGACAAGCCGTACGTCTTCCGCATGGGCCTGCTCGGCACCGTCCAGGGCCGGGTGGGCGCCGAGCTCGCCCACGAGCTCGGCGCGAAACGCGTTGCGATCCTCACGATCCAGAACGACTTCGGGCGGGCCCTCGAGGCCGGGTTCCGCGAGCGGGCCCAGGTGCTGGGTCTCGAGATCGTCTACCGCGACACCTACCCCTTGGGGAACAAGAACTTCACCCCGATCCTGGCCCGGCTGCGCGCCGCGCGGCCGGAGGTGCTGTACGCGAGCGCGTACTTCTCCGAGGCCGCGAACCTGGTGCGGCAGGTGCGTTCCTTGGGGATGGAGGTGCGGGTGATCGGGCAGGAGGGGTACGACTCCCCGAAGTTCATCGAGCTCGCGGGGGACGCGGCGGAAGGCGTGTTGATCACGACCACCCTGGACCGGGACAGCACGGACCCCGCGGTCCAGCGGTTCCTCGAGGCTTACCGCGAGCGGGCGGGCATCCCCGCGGACATGGTGGGGGCCTCGGGGTACGCCGCGATGCAGGTGATGGCTCTGGCCGCCCAGCGCGCCGGGGGCCTCGACGGTGAGGCCCTCCGCGAGGCCCTCGCCCAGCTCGAGGAGGTCGAGACCGTGGTGGGGCACGTCTTCTACTGGACGGAGGACGGCGACCCGGTGAAGACCGCGACGGTGCAGGAGGTGCGGGAGGGCCGGTTCCGGCGCTTCATGAAGTTCGACCGGATCGAGGTGCTCAAGCCCTAAAGGGGGCGGCGTGGACTGGGTGACGTTCGGGTACCTCGCGGTGGACGGCCTGGCGGTGGGGAGCGTCTACGCCCTCACCGCCCTGGGCCTCACCCTGGTCTACGGCCTGCTCCGCGTGCTGCACGTGGCGCACGCCGGGGTGTACGCGGTGGGGGCGTACGGGGGGTGGCTCGCGTATAGCGCCACGGAGCACCTGGGCTTCGCGCTCGCGGCGGGTGCGCTCGCGGCCACCCTCTTCGGCCTTTTCCTCGAGTGGTGGTTCTACCGTCCCCTCGCAGGCAAGCCGCCCCTGATCCCCCTGATCGGCTCGATCGGGTTGTTCCTCGCCACGGGGGATCTCTTGCGCATCCTGTTCGGCCCCTACCAGCAAAGCCTCCCGGCCCTCGAGCCGCGCCCGGTCCTCTTTTTGGGGGCGGTGGGGGTGACCGCCCCGCAGGTCGCGGTCCTTCTCGGCACGGCCCTGCTCCTTTTGGGGGTGTACGGGGTTACGGCCCGGACCCGGTTGGGGCTCGCTTGGCGCGCGCTCGCGCAGGACCTGGAGGTTGCGAGCGCGTTGGGGATCCACCCGCCGCGGCACACGGCGCTGGCCTTCGCGTTGGCCTCGGCCCTCGCGGGGGTCGCGGGGGTGCTGATCGGGGTGTACTACAACCAGGTCTACCCCACGATGGGGGACGTGCCCGCGTACAAGGCCCTGGCGGTGGTGGTGCTCGGCGGGTTGGGGAGCGTGTGGGGCACGGTCGCGGCTGGGGTGCTGCTCGGGCTGGTGGAGTCGCTGGCGCTGGCGTTCCTGGGGAACGCCTTCCCCCCGGAGGGGGTGGCGTTTTTAGCGTTGATCGTGGTGCTCCTCGTGCGTCCGCAGGGGTTGTTCGGGAGGTAGCGTGTACGCGGTAACGGTCCTGACCCTATTGCTTCTCTTCGCGATCCTCGCGCTCAGCCTGAACCTGATCACCGGGGTGGCCGGCCAGGTCACGCTGGGGCACGCGGCCTTCTTCGGGGTCGGGGCGTACACCCTGGCCTACCTCACCACCGAGGCCGGGGTGGGGTTCGGGCCGGCCCTCGCGGCCAGCGTGCTCGCCGCGGGCGTGGTGGGGCTCGCGCTGGGCGCGGTCAGCCTCCGGCTGCGGGAGGACTTCCTCGCCATCGCCACCATCGGGGTGAACTTCGTCGCGGTCGCGGCCTTCCTCTACCTGCCCTACTTCGGCGGAGCCTTCGGGATCAGCGACATCCCCCGGCCCGCGGGGCCCCTCGGGTTCTTCGGGCTGGTCCTGCTCGCCTTCGCCTTCACCGCCTGGCTGCACGAGCGCGTGCGCGCCTCGGACCTCGGCCTGGCCCTCCTCGCCTTGAGGGAGTCCGAGGCGGCCGCGGCCGCGCTCGGGGTGGACGTGCGGCGCTTCAAGGTGACCGCGTTCGCCCTGGGGTGCGCCCTCGCCGGGCTCGCCGGGGGGCTTTACGCCAGCTACATCCGCGTCATCCACCCCGAGGACTTCGGCTTCCCCCTCTCCGTCACCCTCCTCGCGATGGTCGCGGTGGGCGGGATGGGCACCCTCTGGGGGCCGATCGCGGGCGCGGTGCTCCTCGGGGGGTTCGCCCAGGCCTTCGCCTTCGTGCAGAACTACCAGCTCTTCCTCTACGGGCTCCTCCTCGCGCTCACCATGCGCTACCGGCCCCAGGGGCTGTTGGGGAGGCGGCCGTGACCCTCCTCGAGGCCCGGAACCTCAAGAAACGCTTCGGCGGCGTGCAGGCCGTGGCGGGCGTGGACCTCGAGGTGCGCGCGGGGGAGGTGGTGGGCCTGATCGGGCCGAACGGCGCGGGCAAGACCACGACCTTCAACCTCATCGCGGGCGCGCTTTTGCCGGACGAGGGCAGCGTGCGGTTCCTGGGGCGGGACGTGACGCGCTGGCCCGCGCACCGCCGGGCCCACCTGGGGATCGCGCGGACCTTCCAGATCCCCCAGCCCCTGGCGGAACTCTCGGTGCTGGAGAACGTCCTGGTGCCCCTCGCGCGGGCCGCGCTTCGGCGTGTGCTGCCGCTCGGCCCGTACCGCCGCCCCGAGCGGATCGCGCGGGCCCGTGAACTGCTGGTGCGGGTGGGCCTCGAGGCGCACGCGGAACAACCCGCTGGCCGGCTGCCCCTCGGGATGAAGAAGCGCCTGGAGGTGGCGCGGGCGTTGGCCCTCGAGCCCCGGCTACTGCTGTTGGACGAACCGCTCGCGGGCTTGACCCTGCGCGAGGCGGAAGGGATTTTGGAGTTGATCGCGGGGTTAAGGGAAGGGATCGGCGTCGTGCTGGTGGAGCACAACGTGCGCCTGGCGCTGGGGGTGTGCGACCGCGCGGTGGTGATGGACGCGGGGCGCGTGATCGCTGCGGGTCCTCCGGAGGCCGTGAAGCGCGACCCCCGGGTGATCCGGGCGTACCTGGGGGAGGAAGCGGATGCTTGAGGTGCAGGACCTCGAGGTGCGGTACGGGGAGGCCCTCGCGGTGCGGGGGGTTTCCCTCGCCGTGCGGGAGGGGGAGTGGGTGGCCCTCATCGGGCCGAACGGGGCGGGGAAGACAAGCCTGATCAAGGCCCTGCTGGGCCTCGTGCCGCACCGGGGTGCGGTGCGGTTTCTAGGGCGGGACCTGTCGCGCCGCCCCCCCTGGGACCGGGCGCGCGCGGGGCTCGGGTACGTGCCGGAAGGCCGCCGGCTCTTCCCGAAGCTCACCGTGGAGGAGAACCTGCGGGCGGGGGCGTACACCCGGCCCGAGGCGGAGGTGCGCGCGGGCCTCGAGGAGGTCTACGCCCTCTTCCCCCGCCTGGCCGAGCGGCGGCGGCAGCTCGCGGGGACCCTCTCGGGCGGGGAGCAGCAGATGGTGGCCTTGGGGCGGGCCTTGATGGGTCGGCCGCGGCTGTTGCTGGTGGACGAGGCCTCGTGGGGCCTGATGCCCCTCGCGGTGGACCTCGTCTTCCAGACGCTCGCCCGAATCCACCGGGAGGGGCGCGCGATCCTTTTGGTGGAGCAGAACGCGCGCCGCGCCCTGGCGCACGCCCAGCGGGCCTACGTGATGGAGGCCGGGCGGGTGGTGCTGGAGGGGCCCGCCGCTCGCGTGGCGCAGGACCCGCGGGTCCTCGAGAGCTACGTGGGGTGAACCTGTCTATACAACCCCGCCCCGCGTGAGGTAAAACCAGGGTGAACCCACACCGGGCCCCACCCGGAAAGGAGGTCGGTAACGTGCAGGCGTACAAACCCGTGCGGGCCCCGCGCGGGCCCCAACGAACCGCGAAAGGCTGGATCCAAGAGGCCGCGAAGCGCATGCTCATGAACAACCTCGACCCCGAGGTGGCCGAACGCCCCGAGGAACTCATCGTCTACGGGGGGCGGGGCCGGGCGGCCCGCAGCTGGAAGGACTTCTGGCGGATCATCGAGGTCCTCGACCGCCTCGAGAACGACGAGACCCTCCTCGTGCAGTCCGGCCGGCCGGTCGGCGTGTTCCGCACCTTCCCCCAGGCTCCCCGCGTGATCATCGCGAATTCCAACCTCGTGCCGCGCTGGGCCAGCTGGGAGGTGTTCGACGACCTGGAGCGGCAGGGCCTCATCATGTACGGCCAGATGACCGCGGGCTCCTGGATCTATATCGGCACCCAAGGCATCCTCCAGGGCACCTACGAGACCTTCCTCGCCGCGGCCCGCAAGCACTTCGGCGGCTCCCTCAAAGGCACGATCACCGTCACCGCGGGGCTCGGCGGGATGGGGGGCGCGCAGCCCCTCGCGGTCACGCTGAACGAAGGCGTGGCGATCGTGGTCGAGGTGGACCCCCGCCGCATCCAGCGCCGCCTCGAGACCGCCTACCTCGACACCTGGACGGACGACCTGGACCAGGCCCTCAAGATGGCCGAGGCGGCCAAGCGGCGCGGCGAACCCCTCTCGATCGGGCTGCTGGGGAACGCCGCGGTGGTCCTGCCGGAGATGGTGCGGCGCGGCTTCATCCCTGAACTCGTGACGGACCAGACCTCCGCGCACGACCCCATGTACGGGTACGTCCCGCCCCTCGCCGCGGACGAGGACCCCGACACCCTCCGCGAGCAGGACCCCCAAGGGTACCGGGCGCGCGTCCTCGAGGCCATGGCCACCCACTGTCAGGCCATCGTGGAGATGCAACGCGCGGGCGCGGTGGCCTTCGATTACGGCAACAACCTGCGGGCCTTCGCCAAGGAGGGCGGGTTCGCGGACGCGTTTAGCTACCCGGGGTTCGTGCCCGCGTTTATCCGCGACCAGTTCTGCGAGGGGCGCGGCCCCTTCCGCTGGGTGGCGCTCTCCGGGAAGGCGGAGGACATCTACAAGACCGACCAGGCGATCCTCGAGCTCTTCCCCGAGGACGAGGGGCTCCGCCGCTGGATCGAGCGAGGCACGAAGAAGTTCAAGTTCCAAGGCCTGCCCGCGCGCATCTGCTGGCTGGGGTACGGGGAGCGGGACAAGGCCGGGCTGCGCTTCAACGAGATGGTGCGCCGCGGGGAGCTCGAGGCCCCCATCGTGATCGGCCGGGACCACCTGGACGCCGGGTCCGTCGCCAGCCCCTACCGCGAGACCGAAGCCATGAAGGACGGCTCGGACGCGATCGCCGACTGGCCCCTCTTGAACTTCGCCTTGAACGCCGTGAGCGGCGCGGGCTGGGTCAGCTTCCACCACGGCGGCGGCGTGGGCATGGGGTACTCCCTCCACGCGGGGCAGGTCACGGTCGCGGACGGCACCCCGGAGGCCGCTCAGCGCCTGGAGCGGGTGTTGCTGAACGACCCGGGAACTGGCGTGATGCGCCACGCCGAGGCCGGGTACGAGAAAGCCCAGCGGGTCGCGCGGGAGCGGGGGCTGGACCTCCCCAGCCAGACGGGGTAGCGCCGTGCGGGTCTTCACCGGGATCACCGACCTGTACACGCCCTTCACCCGCGTGGAACGCGCGGCCCTCGCGGTGCGGGAGGGCCGGGTGGCCTGGGTTGGGCCCGCGGCCCAGCTGCCCGAACCCTACCGCGCCTGGCCCCACGAGGACCTCGGCGGGCGCGGCGTCGTGCCCGGCCTCGTGGACAGCCACACGCACCTCATCTGGGCGGGCAGCCGCCTCGAGGAGTACGCGCTGCGCGCTAGGGGCGCGAGCTACGCGGAGATCCTCGAGGCCGGCGGGGGGATCCACCACACCACCCGCGCCACCCAAGCCGCGAGCGAGGACGAGCTCTTCGCGCTGGCCCAGGCCCGCGCCCGGACCTTTTTGCGCACGGGCGTGACCACCCTCGAGGTCAAGTCCGGGTACGGCCTCGAGGTGACGCACGAGCTCAAGATGCTCCGCGTGGCGCGCCGTCTGGCCGAGGCTGGGCCCCAGCGGGTCGTGCCCACCCTGCTCGCGCACGTCATCCCCGCGGGGTGGGACCGCGCGGCGTACCTCGAGGTGTTCACCACCGAGCTGATCCCCGAGGTCGCCCGCGAAGGCCTCGCCGAGGCGGTGGACGTCTTCGTGGACCGCGGGGCCTACACCCTCGCCGAAGCTGAACGCATCTGGGAGGCAGCGCTCGCGCACGGCCTCAAGGTCAAGGCGCACGCCGAGCAACTCACCCGCACCGGGGCCGCGCGGCGCGTGGCCGAGCTCGGCGGCCTCTCCGCGGACCACCTGGAGGCCGCCACCCCCGAGGACTGGGCGGCCCTCGCCGCGCACGGCACCGTCGCCACCCTCCTCCCCGGCGCGACCCTCCTCCTTAAGCAGCCCTTCCCCGACGCGCGGAGCATCTGGGACGCCGGGGTCACGCTCGCGGTCGCGACCGACCACAACCCCGGCTCGAGCCCCTTCTACAACCTGTGGCTCGCCCTTCAACTTACGATCGCGTTGGGCGGCCTCGCCCTCGAGGAGGCGCTCCAGGCGGGCACCGCGAACGCCGCCCAGGCCCTCGGCCACCCCGAACTCGGCCGGCTCGAGCCGGGCAGCGCCGCGGACTTCGTGGTGGTGGAGGCCCCGGCGGCCCTCGAGCCGCTCTACCGCTGGGGGGAGACGCCCATCCGCGCGGTTTACGTGGGCGGACGGCGGGTCTGGGGGTGAGGCGCGACCCAAGAGAACCCAACGCACCCCCGGGGGGGCTCCGGGGGTGCGGGAAGCGTGACGCGCCGACGCGCGGTTACTGCACGTACGTGAGCCAGTGCTCGTACTCGGGGCGCTGACCGGTCACGGCCTCGAGGTACGCCTTGCGGATTTTGAGGGTGATCTCGCCCGCGGTGCCCGTGCCGATGGGTCGCCAGTCGATCGAGGAGACGGGGGTGACCTCGGCTGCGGTGCCCACCATGAAGACCTCGTCCGCCATCCAGAGCTGCTCGCGGGTGGCGCGCACCTCCTTCACCTCGTACCCGAGGTCGCGCGCGATCTGGATGACGGAGTCGCGGGTGATGCCCATCAGGTTCACGGAGTGCTCGATCGCGTACACGACCCCTTTCCGCACGAAGAAGATGTTCTCGCCCGAGCCTTCCGCGACGAACCCCTGGTCGTCCAGCAGCAGGGCCTCGTCCGCCCCGGCGGAGAGGGCGTCCATCTTGGCGAGGGCCGAGTTGATGTAGTTCCCGCCGGCCTTAGCCTTGCCGGGCATGACGTGCGCGGGGAAGCGCGCCCAGCTGGCGGTGATGAGCTTCGCGCCTTTCTTGATGGCTTCCTCACCCAGGTACGCGCCCCACTCCCACGCCGCGACCATGACCTCGGCAGGGTTGTTGGGCAGGGGGTTCACGCCGAGGGTGCGGGCCCCCATCCAGACGAGGGGGCGGATGTAGCAGGCCTTGTACCCGTTGCGCTTGACGGTCTCGACGATGGCCTGCTTCACCTCGTCGAAGGTGAAGGGAATCTCCATGCGGAGCACCTTCGCCGAGTGGAAGAGGCGCTCGACGTGCTCGTCTAACCGAAAGATCGCCGGGCCTTTGGGGGTCTCGTACGCGCGGATCCCTTCAAAGACGCTGGTGCCGTAGTGCAGGGCGTGCGAGAGCACGCTGACCCGAGCTTCCTCTTGGGGGACGAACTCCCCATTGAGCCAGATCAGCCCGGCCTTGATGTGAACGTCGCCGCCGCCTTTGCTCTTGGTTTCGGTCGCCATGATGACCCTCCTTGCCCCCCTATCATACTTCCTTGAGCAGGTGTTGTGCCGGTTTAGGGAGCAGGTGACGGTAAGGCGTTACATTCTCTTGCCCGGTGCGGAGCTGCAGGTACCGGCGCGCGATGTCCGCGAGCATCGGGAGCAGCTCCGGCTGCTGCGTCGCTTGGGGCAGGAGCTCGTTGAGTTGTGCCTCGAGCTGCGCCGTGGCCAGGTACCGCGCGGCGGCCTCGAGGTCCCCCTCGAGCCGGGAGGCGAGCGGCCGGCGGGTCAGGCGCTCCGCTTCACGCTGCACCACGGGGTCCGCGAGGAGCCGCTGGCAGTGTCGGCACGGCTGGGGCCCCGCGGGTACGCCGCACACCGGGCACGGGGGGGAGGGGGCGGCCTCGAGGTGGGCGAGCAGGCGCGCGCCGGCCGCTTGCACTTTGGGCCGGAGTTCTTCCGGTACTCGAGCCGCGAGGTCCTCTAGTTTGCGGGCGGCCTCGAGGGGGAGGGGCGGCGGGGGTTCGGGCGGGGGTGGGGCGGGGGGAGGCGCGGAGCGTACCGGGCCGGTGACGAAGCGGATCTCGCGCACCACGTCCTCCCCGAGGTGGTGGGCGTACCGCTCGAGGAAGGCCTGGCGCTGGTAGGTCAGGTGGTGCGCGGCGACCGCGTCCTGCACCCGCACGACGAGCGTGCCGTCCGCGAAACGGAGGGGTTCGGTGATGCCCGCGAGGACCGGGCCCGCGACCTGGGGCCAGAGGTGAAGCACCCGGCCCCGCTTGAACCCGGCCTCGAGGCGGTACTTGCGGAGGAGCGTGGCGAGGAGCTCGCTGGGGCGAGCCGTGCGTTTGTGCCGGTTCATGCCCTGCCTCCGTTCCCTTGCCTTAGGTATGCCATACGCCCCCCTCGATGTGCACCACCGGGAGGCCCTCGGGAGGATCGGTTCCGGTGAGGATCGCTTGCGGTAGGGCTTGGGCGTACGCGAGGAGGGCGGTGCGCCGCCGGGCGTCCAGCTCCGCGGTGAAGTCGTCCACCAGAAGGACGGGGGCCTCCCCGTGGTGCGTCCAGAGTAGCCGGTGCTCCGCGAGGCGCAGCGCGAGCGCGATGGCGCGGGCCTCGCCCCGGCTGGCGAACTGGGGGGCTTCGAGCCCGTTCAGGAGGAGCTTGAGGTCGTCCCGGTGCGGCCCGAACAGGGTCGCGCCGCGCTCGAGCTCCTCCTGGAGGTGGGTTTCCAGCGCCTCCAGGTACCCTTCGGGCGTCACGGTTTCGCGCAGGGCGAGCTCGAGCGTGCCGGGCGCGAGTTCGCGGTACGCTTCCTGCGCGAGGGGCTCGAGGCGGGTGAGGAGGCGGCGGCGGAGCTGGAGGATCTCGCTGCCGTAGGTGGCGAGTTTTTGGTTCCACGCCGCGAGGCCCGCGAGGCGCCCTTGGCCTTTGAGGAGCGCGTTGCGCTGGCGTAAGGCGCGCTCGTACGCGGAGAGGAGGGAGCGGTAGCGGGCGGAGAAGCGGGTGAGGAGGAGGTCCATCCAGCGCCGGCGTTCCTCGGGGCCGCCCAGGACGAGGGCGGTGTCCTCGGGCCGCACCCAGACCGCGCCGGGGTACTCCGCGAGTTCGCGGAGGCTTGCGGGGGCTTCGTTCACCTTGACCTCGCGGCCCGCGGGGCCGAAGCGGTGCTCGAACCGCACCCGCCCCAGCTCGGTTTCCGCTTCGGCGAAGAGCTGCGCTTCGCGTTCCCCGAACCGCACGCGTTCGCTTAACGCGCCCCGGACCTCCCCGCCGAGCGCGAGGTAGAGGGCCTCGAGCAGGTTGGTCTTGCCTTGCGCGTTCGCGCCCACCACCGCGAGGGGCCCGCCCGCTAGGGTGAGTTCGCTGGAGCGGAGGTTACGAAAGTGGCGCTGGCGAAAGCGGAGCAACCGCACGGTGCTGCACGACCTCCGGGGTTAAAGGGCCTTGCGGATGGCCTCGGCGTCGGCCTCGGTGTACCCGTAGAGCGTGACCTCGAGCGTGTCCGGCGCGGCCTTGATCTCCTCGAGCATCACGCGCGCGACCGCCTCCACCTCGAGGCCCCCCACGCCAGTCCCGAGGAGGGGAAAGGCCAGGGTGCGGATCCCGTGACGTTGGGCGAGCTCGAGGGCCGCGCGGGTCGCGGCGCGCACGGTCTCGAGGCTCGCGGGTTGGTCCCCCAGGACCGCGGCGTGGATCACGTAGCGGACCGGGAGGTTCCCGGCGCCGGTGAGGGCGGCTTCGCCCACCTCGATCCGGCCGATCCGGTCGCACTCGGCCTGGATGCTGGGGCCGCCTCTTCTCGCGATCGCGCCGGCCACGCCCGCGCCGAGCTTGAGGTAGTTGTTCGCCGCGTTGACGATCGCGTCCCCCTCGTAGGTGGTGATGTCCCCTTGCGCGACCTTGATGCGTGCCATACCTCTCAGTCTACGCGGGGGGCGGCTTAGCGGAACAGGTCCACCCCGCCCAGGAGGAGGAGGCGGACGCTGGGGCCGCCTTCGCTCGCGGTGGGGAAGATCAGGTCCGCGTTCAGTTCGAGGGGGAAGGTGGGCCGCCCGAAGGCGTACGTGCCCAGCGTGAGGCGGAGGTGCACGCCCTGGTCCCCGCCGGCCTGCAGGGGGGTGGAGAACCCCACGCCGGTCCCCAGGTACCCGTTCTGCGTGCGTTGCACCGCGTCCAGCGTGAAGAGGAGGGCGTGGCCGGGCTCGAAGTCGAGCTCGAAGGTGACGAGCCCCTCACCGAAGAAGGAGGCGAAGACGTTGCTGAGGAAGGAGAGGGGGTCGTTGGCGGCGCTCGTGATGTCCTGCGTAACCTGCCGTGTGGGCCGGAGGGGCGGGGGTGCGCCGAGGGTGGGGGTGAGGCGCAGGCCGAGGCGGAACTGCTCGAGGGCGTGCACGTCCGTGCCACCCACGAGCGCGCCGGCGCGGATCCCGAAGCTCGGGGGCACGACGGTCACGGTGGTGCGTGCGGTGGGGGTGCCGCGCGTGGGGCGGCCCACCGCGCGGACCGTGACCGTGGCTTGTCCTGGCGTGAGGCCCGTCACCCGGCCCGTCTCGTCCACCGCGATGCGGGCGGGGTTGTCGGCCTGGTAGAGGAACTGCACCTGCCCCACCGGCCGTCCGAACGCGTCCACCGCGAAGGCCTCGAGCGTGCGGGACTCCCCGATCGCGAGGCGCAGGGTTTCCGGCACCACGAAGACCTGCTCAATCGCGACCTCGAGGATGCCCGCCTCGGGGGGGAAGAGCTGGGCGACGAGCGCGTCCACCAGCTCGATGGCTTCCGTGACGCGCGCGGCGGGCGCGGCGGCGGCGCCCACGAGCGCGACCCGCCCGTCCCGCATCGCGTAGCGCTGGGCGGTCACCACCACGCTGGATTGCAGCGTGCTCACGGTGCCCGTGATGACCTGGTCGGCCTGCCCGCTGGTGATCAGGGCGCGGACCTCCTCGGGCACGCGGTCCGGACCGATCGTGAAGGGGGCGGGCCAGGGCACGAGCTCGAGGACGTCGAACCGCCCGGACTGTACCAGCCGGGCCGTGATCCCGCTCGGCAGGAGCCGCGCGAGGCGGGCGAGGTCCGGGGCGGGCGCGGCTTCCGCGCTGACCAGGTGCCCGTCGTCGGTGAGGACCGCGAACTCCATCACCGCGACCCGCGTGCGCGGGGGGGGCTCGTTGCCCGGGTTATCCTGCGCGAGCCCCAACGGGGCGGCTGCCCCGATCGCCAAGATCATCAGGATCATCCACGCGAGAACACGCAACCCTCGATGCATGCGACACCCCACCGTCCCGACATCCACCGCCACTCTAGCACGGGCTCATGAGGGGTCTATAGGGCGAAGGTCTGGAAGGCGTGGGTGCACGGGGGGCCGTCCGCGAGGTGCAGGGTGCGTGCGGTGAGGTCCATCACCACGCTGACGACCGTGGCGTACCGCTCGTCCGGGGGGAGGTCTGGGAGGGCGTGGCGGCACAGATCCCACGGCTGGCCCTCCCCGTCCTGCAGGATGCGCTGGATCTTCTCCACCGTGAGGGGACGCGCGGCGCGGAGCAGCGCGTGCAGGCGCGCCTCGCGGGCGACGGAGTGCGGCCGGTGGGGGTCGGGCGGCTCCGTGACTCCCAGGGCTTCGGGGTGGGTGAAGTGGTTCGCGTGCGTGAGGCACCCGTCCCGGCAGGTGAGGCGGTACATCCCGTCGGGGGCCGCCTCGAGGCTTACGACCCGGTCGGGGGCCTGCCCGATGAGGAGGTTCATCGAGCAGGCGCGGGGCTTGTCCGTCACGACCGCTACGGCGGCGTTGAAGGTGCGGGCGCGCAGCACGCGCCAAAGCCGCACGTGAAACGGGGTGGTGCGGCGGTCCCAAGCGTCCGCGGTGGAGGTGAGGCCGTTCACCCCCACCCCCACCCCGGCGCTGTTGAGGCCGATCTTGGCGCCCAGGATGCCGGCCTCGGTGTACCCCAGGGTCTCGAGGCCGTCCGGTTCAGTGGTGCGCACTACCGCGCCCGCCACCTCGGGGAACCAGTCCCAGTTCTGCCCCATGAGGAGGTGCCCGTCCCGGGTGGCTTCGGGGCGGACCGCGAAGCTCGTGCACCCCTCGCGAAGCAGGTTGCGGGTGAACTGGTAGTACAGGATCTCGTAGCGCAGGTTCAGCGCGGCGATCGCCTCGAGCGGGGCGCCGCTCGCCGTGGCGATGGCCCGCATGCCCGTCGCGTACCCCGGGTGGCAGCGCTCGAGGTACGGGAGGTAAAGGGCGGCCCGCTCGAGCACCCCGGGCCACGCGGCGCCCTCCAGAGCGAAGCGCTCGCGGTAGACCTCGAGGTTGTGGTGAATCCGGTCCTTCAGGGCTTCCCCGTGCGCGCGCCCTTGGGCGGGCGGGGGGCCCTCGAGCCGCAGGTACGGGAGGTTCACGTGAAGGGCCCTTCCAAGGCGAGGAGGAGGGTGGGGGGGCAGCGCGTAAAGCCGAGCCGTTGGTTGATCCCGAGCATGCGGGCGTTCACCGCGTGATTCATGGTGCGGACCTCGCGGTAGCCGCGCGCTTTGGCGCGCGTGAGCGCGGCGACCTTGAGAGCGGTGGCGAGGCCCTGGCGGCGCGCTTCGGGAAGGACGCCGGTCAGGCCGGTGCGGAGGAGCTGGGGTTGGGCGGGGTCGGCGAGGAGCTGGCTGAGCCCCACGAGCCGCTCGCCGGTTTGCGCGAGCATCCAGAGCTCGGGCAGGAGGATTTCGGGGGCGAGGGCGCGGCTTCGCCAGACCTCGAACGGCCACGGGTCGAGGGGTTCCCGGGAGGGCACGTCCCGCAACAGGCGGAGGGTGAGGGCGTACAGGGCGCGCTCGTGCGCTTCGCCGCGCCCGTACTCCGCGAGGGAACGGAGGGCGTGCCCGTGGGTTTGGGCGCGCTCGAGGACCGCCGCGAACGCCGTGGGGTTGAATCGGGTGAGGTCCAGCCGGGACTCGTGCATGCGGTCCGCTTCGCGGAACCCGAGGCGCGTGAGGTACTCGAGCGCTGCCGTGCGCGTGCTGGGGAGGGCGGTGACCACCTGGCGGGCGCCTGCGCGCGCGAGGATCTGGCGGGCCGCCGTCCAGAGCGCGTCCTCGAGGCCCTGCCCGAACGCGACCTCGGGCAGGTACAGCTTGAACTGGGCGCGGCCGGAGGGCTCAACGCGCACCTGGGCCGCGGCCCGCAGGCGCTCCTCTGCGCGGACGCCCAGGTACTCGAGGCGCTCCCCTTCGCGCAACCGCGCCTTCTCGACGCGCAGCGTCTCTGGGGCGAGGGGGTGGTCCGGGTCGGTCCGGTGGGTGAGCGCGGCCAGCTCAGGGTACGCGCTTTCCGGGAGGGGGACGGCCGCTTGGGTCACGATCCCCCATTCTACACCGCGCGCGGTTCACGCGGGTTCCGACGCCGTGAGCGTCACGCCCAGCGCGGCCAGAGCCCGGCGGATCCCCGCCGCGTCGATCCCGGCCTTGGCGTGCAGGCTCGGGATCCCGCCGTGCTCGATGAACCGGTCGGGCAGGCCCAGCACGCGGATTTCCGGCTTCAGCTCGAGCCGGGCGAGGGCCTCCAGCACAGCCGAACCGAACCCGCCCATCGCCTGGTGGTCCTCGACGGTGACGAGCTTGAACCCCCGGGCGAGCCGGGCGAGCATCGCCTCGTCCAGGGGTTTGATGAACCGGGCGTTCACCACGCCCACCCGCGGGTCCTCTCCGGCGGCCTCGAGGGCGTAGCGTAGGGTTTTGCCGAAGGCGAGGATGTACGCTTCGCGGCCCTCCTTCAAGACCTCCCACGTGCCCCAGGCGATCTCGGGCCACACGCCTTCCGGGGCGGGGTCCACCGTATCCCTCGGGTAGCGGATCGCGATCGGGCCGCCGACCTCGAGGGCTTTTTTCAGCATGGCGCGCAGCTCGAGGGCGTCTTTGGGCGCGGCGATCGTGAGGTTCGGCACGGTACGCAGGTACGCGATGTCGAACACCCCGTGGTGCGTGGGGCCGTCCGCGCCCACGAGGCCCGCGCGGTCGATGGCGAGGATCACGTCCAGGTTCTCGATGGCGACGTCGTGGATCACCTGGTCGTAGGCGCGCTGCAGGAAGGTGGAGTAGATCGCGACTACGGGCTTCATGCCCCTTAGCGCGAGACCCGCGCCGGTGGTGACCGCCACGTCCTCGCAGATTCCCACGTCGAGGTACCGGTCCGGGTGGGTTTGGGAGTACTTGACGAGGCCCGAGCCCTCCCGCATCGCGGGGGTGATCACGAACAGGCGGGGCTCGAGGTGCGCGAGCTCGGTCACCGCGTCCCCGAAGGCTTGGGACCAGGAGTACCCTTTCTTGATCTTCTGGGGGTTTTGGGGGTCGAAGCCGGGCGGGCCGTGCCAGTAGACGGGGTCGGACTCGGCGACCTTGTACCCCTTGCCTTTCTTCGTGACGACGTGCAGGATCGTGGGGCCCTTGAGGGATTTGAGGTGCTCGAGCAGGTAGATCAGGCTCTTCAGGTCGTGCCCGTCCACGGGCCCCACGTAGCGGAGCCCCCAGGCGTAGAAGGGGTTCTCCTGGTGCAGGACCAGCTTCGCGGCTTCCTTGGCGCGGTCGGCCATCTCGTAGAGCTTGGGGGAGATGCGCTCCAGCACGCCCCGGCCGAACCGCTCGGCGTCCTGCACCCACTTCTGCACCTGGAGGGTGCGGAAATGCCGGTTCAGGGCCCCGACGTTCTGGGAGATGGACATCTCGTTGTCGTTCAGGATGATGAGGAGGTCTTTCTGCAGCTCCCCGATCTTGTTGAGGGCGGCGAGGGCCATCCCGCCGGTGAGGGCCCCGTCCCCGATCACGGCCACGATCTTGTACGTTTCGCCCCGAAGGTCGCGGGCGAGGGCCATCCCCAGGGCGTTCGCGAGGGAGGTGGAGGCGTGCCCGACCGTGATCGCGTCGTGCGGGGACTCGCTGACCTTGGTGAACCCGGAAAGCCCCCCCTCCTTACGGATGGTGTGGAACCGGTCCTTGCGGCCCGTGAGGAGCTTGTGCGCGTAGGCCTGGTGCCCCACGTCGAACAGGATCCGGTCAGTGGGGGAGTTGAACACGCGGTGCAGCGCGACGATGAGCTCCACCGCCCCCAGGCTGGAGGCCAGGTGCCCCCCGTTCTGCGCCGTAACGCGGATGATCTCGCTGCGCAACTCCTCGGCCAGCTGCAGCAGCTCGGCTTCGCTCAGCCGCTTCAGGTCCTCCGGTGTATCCACTTGATCCAGAACCGACCCCATAAACCCGGTGCCTCCCCTCCCCTAGAAGTTACGCCGGACGAGCAACAACCCCTCGCGGGTGCGCACCTCCCCGAGGTGCGGCACGAACCACGCCTCGTACTCGCTCGTTTCGCCGTCCGAACTCCGGCCGCTGAAACGGATCATGTACGCCTCGAACACCCCCGCGGGCACGCGGACCTCCCCCTTCCCGATCACGGTGAACGTGTACTCCAGGTCGAACCGGGCCTGCTCCTCCACGCCGCTCGGCAGCACGAACACGCTCCGCACCCGCGTCCGCCCCCCCCAACGATACCCGACCTCGAGCAAGGCCTGAGGGGGGTACTCGAGCAGGGGCGGGTCGAAGGTGACGCGGCTTGCGCTGATGACCTCCTCAAACCCCAAAAGCCGCACCCCGTCCGCGGAGACCTGACGGTAGTAGAGGCGTTCCTGCCCGCGCCCGCTGAACCGGTACTGCACCGCGTTCACGCCGTTCCACGCGGTCGGGCCCAGCACCTGTAGGCGGTAGGGCGGGTCGTCCAGGCGGTCCCCTTGGGGGAGGTACACCCACTCGAGCCCGGCGCGGGCCGGGTAGAACCCGACCGGGCCCTCCACCCGCAGCGTGGCCTCCGGCGCGGTGGTCGGGGCGGGTGCACAGGCCGCGAGCAGCACGAATAAAGCCAGTAACGCGCGTTTCATTCAGCGAACCCCCATACGTTCAGGCCCCTAACGGGGCCGCTCCTTCAACACCTCGCTGAGGCTGACGCGGAAGTCCTCGAGGCCCGCGAACCCCTCGGGCGCCTCCGGCCCCTCCCAGATCAACAGCTCGGCCGCGAGCCGCTCCAGGATCCGCACCCCCTCCTGGAGCTTGCGTTCGATCTCGTGCTGATAGGCCTCGAGCCGCGCTTTCGCCTCGGGATCCAGCCGCCCTCGCGCCAGGAAACGGCGCACCTCCCGGCCCTTGCGGGCCAGGCGCTCGAGGGTGCGCGCCATCCGCCGGGCCTCCGTTACGTGCGCACGCAAGGTAGGAGAGGGGGTCCGGCCGCGTTTTTGAATCTCGGCGAGCGCCCGCTGGATCCGCTCGAGCTCCTCCCGGTACGGCGCCGAGGGGTGCGCGGGGCGCGCGGTGATAAGGGCGAGGACCGCCCCCACGAGCCCCAGGATGACGACAACCTCCAGGAGGACCATCGCCCTGATTGTACCCAATGCGCCGGGCAGGCTAGGGGTTCAGGCCCAGCTCACGCTTAAGGGCCGCGAGTTCCTCGTCCACCTCGCGCTCCGCGCCGAGCTGCGCGAGTTCCGCCTCCAGGTCCACCTCCCGGTCCATGCTCGCGAGCGCCTCGTGCCGGTCCTCCATCTCGAGCAGGCGAGCCTCCATCTCCTCGAAGACCTCGAGGGCCGGGTGCGCGTCCACCTTGGACTCCATGCGGCGCACGGCCTCCGCGGCCTCCACGCCTTTCTTGCGCGCTAGCAGGAGTTTCCGGCGGCGTTCCGCCTCCGCGATCTTGGCCTCGAGGGCGCGCAGTTGGGTCTTGAGCCGCGCCACCACCTGTTGCTGGGCCTCGATGGGTTCGTGAAAGCCTTCCGCCAGGGCTTCTGCCTGTTGCTTGCGCTTTAAGGCCTCGCGGGCCAGGTCCTCGCGGCCGATCTTGAGGGCCTCCGCGGCCTTAGCCTTCCAGGCGGCGGCTTGTTCCGCGTAACGCTGCCGTTCGCGCTCGAGCTTCTTGAGTTCCGCCCCGGCCCCCGCAACCTCCAGCCGCGCCTCCTTAAGGGCCTGGCGCATGTCCTCGAGGGCCTGGTTGAGGATCTTCTCCGGGTCCTCCGCACGCCGCAGGAGGTCGTTGAGGTTGGCCCGGATCAGCCGGCTGAGCCGGTCAAGGACGCCCATTGCACCACCTCCACCCCCAGTATCGCACGCCGCGCCTCGAGGCATGGCATCAGGCGTCCTCCTCGAGCGCGAGAACCTCCGGGGCGGCGAGCGCCCACTCGGGGTAGGGCTCCCCCAAAAGGAACCGGGTCGCGTACAGCCGGGCGAGGACGGCGTACCGCTCGCCGGCGCTCCCGGCCAGGGCGTACAAGGCCGCGACGGTCGCCGCGTCCGCCAGCCGCTCGAGGGCCGCCTTCGCCAGCCAGGCCGCGGCCTCGGGGCGGGCGCCGTTCAGGCGGGACAGGGTGGCCTCGAGGACCTTCAGGGTGGCTTGGGCCTCCGGATCCGGCTGGGCGCCTAGGGTAGCCGTGACCTCCTCGAGGAAGGGCCGGTGCGCGTGTTTTTTCTGCATGGCCTCGAGCATGTCCAGGGCCTGGATGTTGCTCGGCCCTTCCCAGATGGGGGTGATGAGGGCCTCGCGGTGCCAGCGGGCCACCGCGTACTCCTCCAAAAACCCCAGCCCCCCGAACAACTCCATGGCCCGCTGGGTGATCGCCGCGGCGTGGTCGGCGGTGCGGTTCTTGGCCAGGTGGGAGAGGAAGCGCGCGTAGTGGTAAGCGGGCGTGTACGGGGGGCGGTCCCGCCAGGCCGCGTCGAAGGCCGCGACCGCGTGGAAGGCGAGGGCCAGCCCGCCCGCCTGGCGCACCGCGAGGTCGGTAAGGTCATAACGGACGAGGGGCTGCTCGAGGAGGCGCTTCCCGAAGGCGTGGCGGGCCCGCACCCTAAAGCGCGCCTCCAGCTGCGCCTTCTGCGCGATCCCCATAGCAGCGACCGCGTTCGCGAGGCGGGAGACGGTCAGGGTCTCCAGGGTGTAGTAGATACCCTCCTCGAGCCGACCGATCGGGTAGGCCTCACTGCCCTCGAGCTCCACCTCCCCGGAGGGGACGGCGCGGGTGCCGCTTTTGTGTTTGAGGCGGCGCACCCGGTAGTTCAGCGTGCCTTTCCGGTTGAGGCGCGGCACGAGGAAGAGGGCCAAGCCCTTCGGGCCGGGGGGCGCGCCTTCAGGCCGGGCAGTGACGAGGGCCACGTCGGCCAGCCCGGCGCCGCTCGCGAAGTACTTGTCCCCCCCAAATAACCGCCAGGCCCCGTCCTCCTTGCGGGCGAGGGTGCGGTTCGCGCCGAGGTCGCTCCCGCCCTGGATCTCGGTCATCCAGGTGGCGCCATAAGCCTCGCCATACAGCAACCGGTGTTTCCAGTCCTCGTACTGAGGGGCGTACTTGTGGATGGCGTAGGCCACCTGGTGGGTGATCGTGAGGATGCAGTACAGGCCGGGGTCGGCCAGGAGGTACCCGAGGGCGTAGTGGTGGTGCCAGCTCCCCCCCTCGTAGGGCGGGCGCGTGATCGGGCGCAGCTCCTCGAGGACCGTCCGCTGGGCGGGGGAGAGGCGCGCGCGGTCCACGCGGTTCCCGTACAGGTCGTGCATCACCAGGACCGGAGGAGCGTCCTGGTCGACGTGGTAGGCCACCTCGTAAGCCTCGCGCCCCATGTAGGCCCCCCAGCGCTCGAGCTCGGCCTCGTGCTGAGGAGCCTCTCGCCAGTAGTGGCGCAGCACGTTCCGCAGGTCGGGATCCAGCCGGTAATGGTTCGTGCCGTAAGCGTACGAGACGTCCTTCATGCTTCCTCCTCGAGCATCCGCCGGATCTCAGCGGCGCGTTCCTGGAGCTCGCGACGCATGGCCTCGAGCTCGGCGATCTGAGCCTCGATGACCCGAAGCTTTTCCTCTCCTTTACGGAGGGCCTCCTTGAGCTGGGTGCGGCCAGTCTTGTCCCGGTCATAGAGCTCGAGGATTTCGCGGATCTCCTCGAGGCTGAACCCCAGCCGCCGCCCGCGGAGGATTGAGTTGGAGGCGAACCCGGTCCCGTTCGTTGTAGATGCGGTGGGTGCCTCGGCGCTGGGGGGTGAGGAGGCCGATCTCCTCGTAGTAGCGGAGGGTGCGGGGGGTGACGTCGAAGCGTTCGCATAGCTCCGTAATGGTGTAGGTCCGAGCGGTTTTGTGTTCGCGCATGATTTACCTTAACGTAAACGTAAGATTATCCTAACGTCAAGAAGCTTGAGGGATATGCGATCCCTACATCCCCACATCCCCGCCTGTACTGGAGAGGCTGGGTTGTCGGTACCCCCCGACCCGGTCATCCTGGCGGGCTGGGCTCCCGGTAGTCGAGCGTTAGTGCGCCAGGCAGGGGGTGGCCTCCACCCACTCGATTTGCGTGATTAGGGGCACTCCGGGTCCAGCCCGTCTAGGGCCCGCCGGCGGTGCTTGGCCAAGCCACGATGGGATTCCCTGGCCTAGAATGCCCTAGGGGCCTTCGTCTTTGGAACTGCCATTTTTCATAAGGTTTTATTTCGACACACAAAGCTTAAGGATGAGGTTTCTTGTGTAGGCGATGAAGCAAAGGGGACAATAGAGCGAAGGCTATGGCCAGGGGCCAGACGATAGGCCTTGCCTGCACGCCATCTAACAAATCCCCGGCCAGTCCTATTAGGGCCAGTGTTGTGGCTGCGATTGTGAAGGAGTAGGCGATGCGCTCTTCTCTCCTCATGGATCACGCCCTTTTCACCGATTTTCCCCTATCCGCCTTTTGGATTAGGAGGTAGAGGGAAGCGCATTTCTCAACGGCTATGTTCGCCTGTCACTTACAGTTGCCGAATGCGTAACAGTTGACGGTATCGACGACATCGATACCTGCACTGATCCCTGCGGTTATGCCTGAAACATCGTTTGTGTAACGTTTATCGATAACCCATATCACCTATGGAACAAGTCTGCGTAGTGTGATGGAAACGAAAGTGTATGACATTCCGAACACAAGTCCCATTAACAACACCTCGGCAACCAGGATTTTGGCTGATTTCCTGGGGATACTAAGCAGCTTGCGTTCAAGCCAGTAAACAACGGGCACATAAATAATGCCAAAGATCAAACTCGTAGCCAGGATGTCTAGGAGGATATTCCTTCGTATGCTACCTCATAGCTCCACCCCGGCCATCCTGAGAAGCACCCGGCTACGTATGAGGTTGTGAACGAGCAGGATGAGGTTCACCCGGGCCACCAGACCCCAGTAGGACCGGGCCTCTATCCGATGAAGCCCCAAAGACCGCACCATCACGCTAAACCGCGTCTCAATCCAGTTCCGTACCCTTTCCATCCACCCTCTCCACCCCGTCTCCACCACCGTTCCTCCCCTGACCCGATAGGGTGGCGTCTTGACCCCCTGGACCCAGCGAAGACCCCGGTCCCCGAGGACCGCGGGTAAACCGTCCAGGAGGTCCCTTCCCCAGGTATTCCGGGCATTACCGGGGAGAATGGCCCAACGAAAGAAGAGACCCCGCTCGTTCATCACCGGCATGAGGACGTAGCCTCCAAAAGCCCCCAGAGGTCCTACCCCCATCGCGGCCTCGGGAAGAGAGAGGCCGTGGATGCGGTGGCCGTGGGCCAGGGGGATAGGCTTGAGGTCCACCACCTGCAAAAGTCCTTCTCCGCCAGCAAGGCGCGTAGCGAGGCAGGCCAACAGCCCCTGGGCCTTCTGAAGGACCCGGTAGAAGCGGGAGAGGTGGGGGAGGGAGGGGAAGTAAGCCTTCAGGGTGGTTTTGGCGGCCAGGTAGCCTTTGGCGAGGTCCTGGCCCTGGAGGAGCAAAAAGATGGCGAGGGTCAGGAGCTCGGCCAGGGTGGCCTTCTGGTGCTTTTGCTTTGGGGGGGGTTGAAGCCCTGAGCTTGCAAGGCCTTGAGTTCGTCATCCACCCAGATGTAGGTATCCACCAGAAGGGTTTCCGCGTCAAGATAGTAAAGGGGGTGCTCCCGGTTGGAGTCCATAGCACCCCCCTTCTTTCACATCTTGGGGGTCCAGATCAAGTAGCACACGAAGGAATGAGGTTAACGAAGCCTTTGAAATCCTTCTAGAGGAGATCGAAATGGTGACGAATAGTTTAACTCAAAACTTGCACTTATGCACCCTGGGGATACCTATGCGCCAGGACCACTTGAAAGGGGCCGCTGGTTTCCCGTCTGATGACGGGTGCCATGACCCAAGCGGCCCTGTCCCTACTTTGGACCCTCCTGGCCCTTTTGCCAAGCCCCCACCTCCAGGAATCCCTCAAGGCCCTGCTCTTGCTCCTCCTCCACGGCCACGGCAAGGCCAGACCCCAGCACAGCCAGGTCAAGTCCCCCTCCGCCCTCTCTCGCTTCCTCAACCGCTACCCCTGGCCCACCCGCGCTCTCATCCGCCTGGCAAGAAAAGAGGCCGAGAAAGCCCTGGACCGGGCCAGAAAGAAAAAAGGCCCCAAGCCCCGTCTCCTGGTGGTCCTGGACCTAGTCACTCTGGAGAAGCGGGGCCGTTTTCAAGGCCCTGCCCCTTTCCTTTTTTCAACGGCAAGTGGGGACTCCATCTGGTGGTCCTCTACCTCGTCTACGGAGACCTCCGCATCCCCTTGGGCCTACCGCCTCTGGCGGGGCAAGGGGGAGAAGGCCCTCTCCCGCCTGGCCCTAAGCCTCCTGGCCTCTCTGCCCCCCTGGATGCGCCGGGCCTTCCGGATACGGGTGGCCGCGGATGCGGCCTTTGGCACCACCTGGTTCCTTTTCGGGGTGAAGCGGTTGGGTTTTGAAGCGGTGGTGGGGATGCGGCGGGACCGGAGGCTGCGGGGAGGGGGGAGGCTTGGGGACCTCAGGCGGCAGGGGAGCCGGGTCTACCTTTGGGGGCTTTCCTTCCCGGTCTGGGTGGCCTGGTACCGCTACCCCCTGCCCCAAGGGGGCTGGGAGTGGCGGTACGTGGTGGCCACCTTTCCCGCCACGCCCCGGACGGCGCTCACTTGGGGAAAGAGGCGGTTTGCCATAGAGCACTTCTTCCGCGCCGCGAAAAGCGAGTTCTCCCTGGGGCAGTTTGGGCAGCGGACGGCTTTGGGGGTGCACCGTTTTCTGGTGCTTTCCCTTCTGGCCTACCTGTTGGCCCACTGGGTGGGCATGGAGGGGGAAGGAAGCTGGCGGGAGGCCAGGGAGCGGGCGGCGCGGGTTCTCTTGCCTGAGCTCGTGGTGCAGGTCGCCCTGCGGGAGCTCTATGCCCTGGGTCTCTGGCCGCCGGGGGGAGGGGGTGAAGGTTTATGCGGGATATGCGGGAGGTGCAAGTTTTGAGTTAAGGAATCTTGTTCAAAATCTTACCGCCGTAAGCCGTCACCATTCCGGCAAGCGCACCCGCTGCGGTATCTCTGGCGTCGACATAACCCTTTCGGCGGTAACTGTCGATAGCCGCAACTGTTGCGCCGATAGCGGCACCAACCAGTCCGCGCACAGCGAACCAACCCAATGGCCCAAGCGCCCCCTGCACGTCATCCAAATCTTCACTATCTAGCACAACACCTTCTGGCAGCACAATGTTTACAGCCTCTCCCCGCCCGAGCACCGCGGCGCTCGGGCGCTGTTCCGCGGCCAGGGTGGGTGTGGTGCCGAGCAGGAGGAGCCCGCAGACCAGAATCGTTACGAGTTCTTTCTTCATGTGCTTACCTCCACAAAGCGAGGGGATTCTTCCTGGATCTATTCTAGAAAGTAGGAGGAGGGGGTCAAGCGGAGCTTCGCCTGACCTCTCATCACTTTCGCCCTCCTCTCCTGCCCCCGGCCAGCTCTGCCAGCACCCGATAGAAGAGCCTGAGGATGATCCCCTTTTAACTCAGGAGGAGGCTGGGCCGAAGCCAGAGGCCCCAAGGTGAAGAGACGCTGCCGCTTCGGATGGGCGACCAAGCGGTGGAGCCAAGGCCTTTCTTCAATCCTCGCTGCCAAAAGCACCGGCATCACCTGAGCCAAGAGCAAGAGCGAGCGCCTTTTCACCAGGCTCGTCCGGGTTCGCAAAAGGGGCTTGACAGGTTTGGGTGTGTTTGTTATGCTCATGCTTGCGCTGCGAGGGGGTTGGTTCCCTGAGCGGCGGGGGATCTTGAAAGGTGGGGTGGTTTGGATAGCGTCCTTGAGGGTCAAGATAGTAAGGGCGCACGGTGGATGCCTCGGCACCCGAGCCGATGAAGGACGTGGCTACCTGCGATAAGCCTGGGGGAGCCGGTAGCGGGCGTTGATCCCGGGATGTCCGAATGGGGGAACCCGGCCCGTGTGAACGCGGGTCATCCACGCGCTGGTGCGTGTGGAGGGGAACGTGGGGAACTGAAACATCTTAGTACCCACAGGAGAGGAAAGAGAAATCGACTCCCTGAGTAGCGGCGAGCGAAAGGGGACGAGCCTAAACCGTCGGGCATGCCCGGCGGGGTTGTGGGGCCCTCGAATGCCGAAGCCCAGGTCTAGCCGAACCCTTCTGGGAAGGGGGGCCGGAGAGGGTGAAAGCCCCGTAGGCGAAAGGCTGGTGGCTAGGCGAGGGTACCCGAGTAGCCTGGGGTTCGTGGAGCCCTGGGTGAATCTGCGCGGTCCACCGCGTAAGGCTAAGTACTC
>NC_015387.1:1210000-1355000 GCF_000195335.1 Marinithermus hydrothermalis DSM 14884 | reverse complement strand
GCTTCTCCGGCCAGATGCGCACCCCCCTAGGCCGCCTGCCCTTGACCGGACAGGTCACGATGAATGGGCTCCAACTCCAAACAGGCGAACTGCAATTAGAGTGGGCAGGCGGACGCGCGCGGCTTAAGGGCCGCACCGCCATCGGGGCGCTCACCGTCAACGCGGATTTAGAATACACGGCCCAAGGGTTCTCCGGGAGCGCCGCTCTGGATTCGCCGTGGGTCTCTGCCGTCCTCAAAGGCGTGGAGGGCCGTCTCGAGGTAACCACCGCGGGGTACGCCGAACTTGTGGGCACCCTTTGGCCGGAAGTGCGCCTTTTGGGTACGCTGCGTCCTCCAGACCGCCTGTACCTTGCCTTAACGCCCCTGGACGTTGAGGTCCGCGCGGGCGAGGCTCGCGTGGGGACGGGATGGGTGCGTTGGACGGAGGGCGCTCCCCGCTTCCAGCTTGACCTGCCCTTCACGGTATGGGGCCGCCCAGCCCGCCTTGAGGCGGAAGGCGGCCTCACCGAAGGCCGGGTCGTGGTGGAGGGAGAGGGCCTTCACCTTGAAGGCGCTGGACCTTGGGAGGCGCTGCCGTTGGCGGGGCGGGTGGAACTCCCCAGGCTAGGCGGCGTGACCGTTGAAGGGCGCGCGAACCTTCCAGCGCTCGAGTACGCCCTGACCGTCCGCCCCGAAGCCTTTGCGGGGGAGGTCCGCCTTGAGGGGCAGGGGCTTGCGTTGCGCTACGCCGGCACCCTGCACAGTAACGGCGCCCTCACGCTAAGCGGCACGGAAACAAGTGCACGCCTGGAAGCCAAGGGCTTCGACCTCACCCCGATCGGGTTGCCGCTTACCCTGGAGGGCACCCTGCGTCAAAACGGCGTGCTGGAGGCGGACCTGCGCGCGATCAGTCCCTACGGAACCCTCCAGGCCAAGGGCAGCGGCGCCGCGCGCCTTACGCTCGAGAGCCCCTGGGGGCAAGGCGAGGGGTACTGGACCGGAAGCACGCTGGAGCTGCGCGCGGTGCTCGAGCACCCCTGGGTTGCAGGCACCCTCGAGCTTGCGGGGCCCCTCACGGCCCTGCGCGTAACGGGAAAGGGCACCTACCGCCTCCCCCTCCTCGAGTCCGCCGCGTGGCAGCTCGAGGCCGACCTGTCCTCGCAGGTGTGGGCGCTGCGCGGGCCGCTCGAGCTCGAGGGAGAGGGCCTGACCTACCAGGGGCAGGTGCGGTGGGCCTACCGCCTCGCTGGGCGGGCGGGGGTGTTGGAGGGCCGTTTGCAAGGGCAGGCGGCACGGGCGGTGTTGGAGGCCCAAAGCGATCTGGCCGGTCTGCCCCTCACGCTGCGCGCCGCGTACGCGGACGGGCTGCGCGCTGAACTGACCCTACCCCAAGGGGCCCTGCGGTACGCTGGGGGGGATCTCGAGGTCGTGGCCCTTGATCTGGCCCCCCTCGCAGCTGCGTTAGGGCTGGATGTCTCCGGCGTGATGCGCGGGCGACTCAGCGAGGAGATCCAGGGAACGCTTAAGGTGTACGGCCGCCCGGTCACGTTGCGGGCGTTTATGGCGGAGGGGTACCCGGTGGTGGAGGTGTGGGACGCGGCGCTCGAGGCCGGTTTGGCCGTGTATTTCGCGCGGCCGTGGCGCGTGGAGGGCCGCGGTGCGCTCGCGGGGCAGGCCACCCTTGGTGAAGCCTGGGCGGGCGGGTTGCGTTTGGCGCGCGGCGAGGTGCAGGCCGAGCTGACATTGGACGGCACGTGGCGCGACCCGCGCCTCACCCTGGTCGGGCAGGGGTATGGGGTGCAGGCTTCGGCCGAGATGCGCGGCGTGACGGTCCACCTCACCGCCCAAGGGCGGGGGGTGCAGCTCTCCGCTCAAGGCGCGTGGGACACCGCTCGTTACCAGGGAGAGGTGCGCTACACCGCCCCGCTGTTCAGCGGGTTGCTGCAGTTCAGCGGCACGGGGCTGCGTTATGAAGGCTCGGGCTACCTCGTGAGCCACGCCTACCTCAAGCAGGCGGGTCCCCTCCGGCTGAGCGGAGAGGGAACGGCGTGGCGCCTGACCTGGTCCGGCCCCGTCCAGATCACCGCGCGCGGCGCGCCGCGCCTTGCGGCCCTCGAGGTCCGCGGGTTAGGGACCGTGGAGGTGCCGGGGGCGGGCGCGCTGCGCTTCAACGGGGATTTAACCTATAACGGGCGGTTCAGCGGCGAAGCGGAGCTGGAAGGGCCGGACACCGCGCTTATGCTCCAGGGGCTGGGAGAGCGTCTCCGAGCCGAAGGCACCCTTCGTGGTGCTCAGCTCCAGCTCGGTGTGCGGTCGGACCTGAGCCTCGAGGGGTACCTGACCTACGCGGGGGGGTGGGGAGGGCGTCGGCTGGCGCTGGAAGCCGCGGCGTCCGGAAGCTTGAACGCTCCACGGGTGGAAGGTACGGGACGCCTCGAGGGGCAAGGCGCGGTGCTAGTGCTGACCTTTGGGTACGACCACGGCTTTTGGGGCCGCCTCGAAGGAGAGGGCGTTACGGCGCGGCTGGATCGGGGCAGCCTCACGGTCACGGCGGACGATTGGGATCTGGCGCCTTTCGTGGGTGCTCCGCTCGTGCTGGAGGCCCGTGGTGAGGGCGCGTGGGAAACCTTCGTTCTACCGCTCGAGGTTCGTGGGCCGGGGCTCGCGCTTAAGGGAGAAGCGCGCCTGCAGCCCACACGTCTCGAGCTTTCCGGCACCGTTCGCAGGGGAGCAGTGCGGTTCAGCGCGGACGCTGAGGGGGTGAACTTAACCCTTGACCTTCCAGATCCCGAGGTGCGCGGCGGGGTGGCTTGGCAGCCCGGTGTGGGCTTTTCCGGAGCGCTGCAGCTGAGCCTGGCCCTTCCAGGGGGTGGGGTGGCTGGCACGGTGGACCTCGATCAGGGGCACGCACGCCTGGAAGGGTACGGGGCGTGGCGCGGTACGCTCGAGCTAGGGCTGGATGGGGCCCCTACCCTGCAGGCGAACCTTGCGGGACCGTACGGCACCGCGGAGGGTTGGTTGCAGTTCGGGGCGGCGTACCAGGGACGCATGGACCTGGAGATCGCGGGCTGGGGCGGGGTGCGCCTGGAGGGGGGAGAGGCGGGGTTAACCCTTCAAGGCACTGGAGGCCTCGCGCCCTTGACGGCCGAGCTGCGTAAGGATCCGCTGCGCCTTGATTGGCGGTATGTGGGGGACTTACCGCGCGGTTGGGGTGCGTTGGACGCGACGGGGACGTGGCCTGGGGCGTGGCTCGAGGGGGTGTACCGGTACGCCGACCGGCAGGTGACGCTGCACGGTGAAGGGGATCGGCTTGTGCTCAAGGGAGAGGGGCTTGAGGGGGAGGTGCGCCGGGAGGGGCTGGACTTGCGGCTGGAGGGCTTCGGGCTGGGGCCGCTGGCGCTGAACGGCACGCTCCAAGGCGCGTGGCGCGCGGTGCAGGTCGCGCTCGATTGGCAGGCGGGTGGCATGAGCGGGGCGGTGCGGGGCGGGTACGACGGCGCCCTGCAGCTCGAGCTCACGGGGGATGTTGCGGGGACGCTGCGGTACGACACGGCCTGGCGCGGGGAGGTTGTGGTGCCGGGCGGGCGGCTCACGGTAGAAGGGCGGGGGGCGCCCGTGCTGGAGGGGCGCGTTTACGGGGTCCCGGTGCGGTTAAGCGCGAGTGCGTTGGCGCTTGGGGGGCTCCGGGTGGATTGGCGTGCCCGCACTGCGGCCGGCAGTTGGCGGTACGCGGGGATCAGCTTTACGGGAGCTGGCTCCGAGATTCGTGCCACTTACCCCGTGGGACCGGGGCGGTTGGAGGGGCGCTTCTCCTTAAAGGACCTGAGCCTTACCGTGACTCCTGAGGGCATCGGTTCGGGAGCGCTTCGCTACCGGAACGGAGTGGCGGGCGCGGTGACCCTCGAGCTGTACGGTTTCCAGGCCCGGATGGAAGGTGAGGGGAACGGCATCCGCCTTACCGGCCAGCACGAGGTGGCCGTGGGCCTGCCGTGGAAGACGGCCAGCCTGGAGGGGTGGCTGGGCCTGGATGGCACCTGGCGCTTCGCTTACCGGGCGGACGGGGTGCAGTTGGAGGGGGAAGGGCAACGGCTCGAGGGGCGGCTGCGTTTCGAGAGCCCTTGGGGGAACGGGAGCCTCCAGCGCGATAAGCGCTGGACGGGCGCCTTGGAGCTCGCGGAGTTCCCGATCCGGGGGCTGGGGGCGACGGCGACCGTGTCGTTGCGGGTTGAGGACGGGCGCTTGAAGGGCTCGGGGCGGGTGCGCGGAGAGCTTGGCGAGGCGACCTTTACGGTGGGCGGCGTGCTAGACGGGTACGCGCTGCGTGAAGCGCGGCTCGAGGCGGACGCCGCTGCGATCCGGGTGGAGGCCTTGCCGGGCGTTGCGCGGATTCTGCCGCATGTGGCGGGCCGCATGGACGGCACCCTCGCTTATGCGCAAGGGCGTTGGAGCGGCCGGCTGGTTAGCCGGGAGGTGCGCATTGCTGGGGAGGCCGTGCCGCTTACGATGCGCTTTTCCTGGGGGGGCTCCGAGGGCACGGCGGAGGTGCAGCTAGGGGAGAGCCGCTTCACGATCGGCCTGACCCACGGTGTGCTAAGCGTCAAAGGGCAGTGGGTGCGCTTCCCCTTGCACCTGGCGCTCGCGGCGTGGGCGGGACCGGTGGAAGGACAGGCCTTCTGGACCGGCGCGGTGCGCTTGGAGCTACCGTTGGCGGATCCCCGCCGGGCTACGGTGGTCGCGGCGGGCGAGCAGGTGCGCCTTGTAGGTGGAGGGAACGAGCTCGTGGGGCAGGCGGTGTTGCGCTTCGTGGACGGGACCCTGTTCGTGGAGCGCCTCGACATCCAGGGTACCGGGAGTTGGCAAGGGCACGGGTACTGGAGCCCCCGGGACGCGGACCTCGAACTAGTGCTGCGGGACACCGTCTTCACCCCGGTGCTGCGGCTGATTCCGGGCATGAACCGGTACGCGCCGAGCGCCTCGGGGACCGTGACGGTGCGGGCCAAGGGCCGCACCACGGAGGTCGCGCTGGAGGGACTGCGGTTCGCGCTGGGGCCGGTCTCCGGCTCGTTCGCTCAGGGGCGCATCACCTACGACGGGGATCGCCTCCAGGCGCAGGGAGAGGCGACCCTAGCCCAGCCGTACCCGGTGCGCGCGCGCCTTTCGGCGGAAGGCACCCTTCAGGCCTTCGAGGCACGAGGCGCGGGCGAGGCCACACTGCCCGGAGTGGGGCGGTTGACGAACCTCGAGGCGCGCCTCGTGTACCCCGACCTCGAGCTCACCGTGCAGTCGAGCACGGCGGCGCTCGAGGGGCGCTTGTCCCCGTTAGCGTTGCGTCTGGTGGGGCGCTTGCCCGTGACCTACCCGCAAGGGTATCTGCGCGAGGGGTGGGTGGAGGCGGACCTCACGCTTCGCGCACAGGACGGGGTGTACCGCTTGGGTGGGGCGGTGGAGGTGCAGCGGGCGGTGCTGGCCTTCCCCGAGGAGCGGCGGGAGGTGGTATTCCGGGAGGGGAGGAGCGCGCTGCCGTTGGTGTTTGATCGGGTCCGGATTCAGGCGGAGGGGGGCGTCATCCTGCAGGAAACTTTGGCGCAAGGGGAGCTGGGCGGGCAGGTCTTCCTGGCAGGCAGCGCGGCGAACCCCTTTTTAAGCGGGGAGGTGCGGGCGCTGCGCGGCAGTTTCTTCCTGGGGGAGCACCGTTTCGAGGTGACGGAAGGCACCCTGCGCTTTAGCCCATCGGACGGGTTGTTCCCCGAGGTGAACCTGACCGCAAGGACTCGCCTGGCGGTCGACGGCCGACCGATCACCGTCTTCCTGAGCGCCGAAGGGCGTTTCGTGCGGGAGGACGGGAGCCGCCGCCTGGTCCTCGAGCCACACCTCCGTTCGGACCCCCCCTACGACGAACGCGTGCTGTACGCCTTGCTGACGCTCGGCACGACCCGCCTGGCGGAAGTGCCGATCGAGCTGACCCAGGGGGCCTTGTCGGCAGCGGTGGAGAGCCTAGTGATCGGGCAGCTCGAGCGGGAGCTAGCGCGCGCCTTGGGGTTGGACGTCCTGCGGGTGGAGGCTCCGGTACTGACCGGAGGGGACCTCGCCGAGACCCGCTTCACGATCGGCAAGTACCTGAGCCCCGACCTGTTCCTCGGGTACCGGGTGGACCTTCAGGGTAACCAGCTCGTGTCGCTCGAGTACCGCGCGGAGGGCGCGCGGTTCGTGGCGGAGGGGGACGTTTCCCGCTCTCCTCGTCTGAACTTCTCGGTCTCGTACGCCCTCGAGCGGGATGTGGACCTCTTCTTCCAGATCGAAGGGGCGAACGAAGTGGAAGGGTCCGAGGTCAGTTTCGGGTTTGAGTGGCGCTTCTGATCACGCGACCTGGGGGCTTTCCTCGAGGGCTTGGAGCCCTAGCTCCGCGAGGCGGGCGCCCGCCTCGGTGAAGGGATGGAAGATCAGCGTGACCCCGACCGCGCGCAGCCGCTCGTCTTCCTCCGGGTAGTAACTCGTAGCTCCGATCAAGCCGGAAAACCCGCGCCGTCTGAGATGCTCCGCCGCGCGGATGCGGGCCTCGAGGTCCGGCAAGGTGAGCAGCACGCCTTGGAGCCCCTCGAGGCGCAGCCCTTCCCAAAGGGCGGGGTCCTCGGCGTCGCCGTACAGGACGCGGCGCCCTTCCGCCCGGTGCTGCTGGATCTTTCCGGGGTCCGCGTCGATCCCCGCGACGGGCTCGCCCTGCTCGCGGAGGAACTGGTACGCTGCGGTACCCGTGCGGCCCATGCCCACCACGAGGAAGCGGGCGCTACCTAACGAGACGGGTTCTTCGTCCGGGTGCCGGTTGGGGCGCTCGAGTTTGAGCAGCGGGGTTTTGAACCGCTCGTACAGCCCGTGCGCGGCGCGGTTTACCGGAGCGGTGATGACGAAGGACAGGGCTACGGTGAGCGCGAGGAGGGGAAGCCACGTGGCCTCCAGCAGCCCGCTGGCGACCCCGAGCTGGGCGGTGATCAAGGCGAACTCGCTGTAACTACCGAGCGCGAGCGCGGCGAGGAAGGCGGTGCGGGCGCGCAGGTTGAGGGCCACCAACAGTAGGAAGAACAGGGCGGCCTTAAGGGGCACGAGAAGCACCAGCCCCAGGCTGGTGAGCAGGGTTTCCAGGGTGAGGTGGCTTTCCAGGCCGATCTCGAGGAAGAACCCGACCAAAAACGCTTCCTTGAGGCTCCACAGGCTTTGGGAAAGCTCCTGGGCCCGGGGGTGGTCGGCGAGGATCATGCCCAGCACGATCGCGCCGAGCTCGCCGCTGAGCCCAACCGTTTCGAAAAGGCGGGCGCCGGTGAGGGCGAGACCGATTCCGTACAGGACCAGAAGCTCGGCGTGCCCGCTGCGTTCTAACAGACGGATGAAAAGGGGGCGCAGGACGGGAAGACCCAGCAACGCTAGCGCCCACACCGAGGGCGCGCCGGCCCCGGCGAAGGCGAGTAGAGCGACGGCAGCCAGGTCTTGAAGGATCAGGATGCCGATCACGACGCGGCCGTGGAACGCCCTGAGCTCGCGTTTTTCCTCCAGGAGTTTACCGGCCATCACCGTACTGGAGAAGGCCAGGGCCAGCCCGAGGAAGAGCGCCGGCCGCCAGTACAGCCCGCTCAGGCCCAGGACCAGGGTGCCGAGGGCGCTGAAGACGAGGAGATGCGCAAGGCCGGTGCCCCATACCTCTGGTTGGGACAGGTTCTTAAGCCGGACCTTGAGGCCCACGGAGAACAGGAGGAGGAGCACACCGGTGTGGGCCACCTCGTGCAGGAACGCCCCCCCGGTGAACCCCAGGGCGCCCAAGGCAAACCCGCCCCCCAGAAAACCCACCAGCGGCGGTAGCCCGACGCTTGCCGCTAAGAGGCCCATCCCGTACGCAATCCCGATCCACAGTACGTCCATCGCCCGCCCTCCGGGGGTAGGTTCATTGTACCTGGCACGGGAGGCTACTTCCCCACGCAGAAGTTGCGGAACACCCGGTCGACCACCTCCTCGGGCACGTCCTTCCCCAGGATGCGGTTCAGGGCCTCCACCGCGGCCTGGAGGGAGAGGCCCATCAGGTCCTCCGGTGCGTGTCGGGCCTCCAGAAGGTGCGCCCGCGCTTCGCGCAGCGCCTCAGCGTGCCGCTCGTTCGCGATCCACACCTCGCCTTCCGAAAGCCCGCCTAAAAGCCGCGTGCGGATCGCTCGGCGGAGGGCCTCGAGCCCTGCCCCGGTCTTGCTCGAGACCGACAGGTACTCGGGGTCCTCCCAAAGGGCGGGCAGGTCGGCCTTGGTCGCGACCTTGAGGGTGCGCTCCCACGGTAGTTCGGGCGGGGTGGGCTTGGGCTGGGTGCGGTCCGCGAGGAACAAAATGAGGTCGGCTTCCCGCGCGAGCTCGAGGGCCCGCTCGACCCCGGCGCGCTCCACGGCGTCCTCGGTTTCGCGCACCCCTGCGGTGTCCACCGCGATGACCGGCACCCCACCGATCTCCAGGGGGGCCTCGAGGTAGTCGCGGGTCGTGCCGGGGATGTCGGTGACGATCGCGCGGTCGTACCCGAGGAGGGCGTTGAGCAGGCTGGACTTGCCCGCGTTGGGCGCGCCGACGAGCGTGATGCGTGCGCCGTGAGCGGCCACGCGACCCGCAGCGGTGGTGGCGAGGAGCCGTTCGATCTCGGCGAGGACCTGGGCGATGACCCGTTCGGCCTCGTGGGGCTCCACGCCTTCCTCCGGGTAGTCGAGCAGGGCTTGGATGTGCGCGAGGAGGTCGAGGAGCCGCTGCGCGAGGGCCTCGATCTTGGTCGAGAGGGCGCGGGAGAGGCCGCGAAGGGCTTGGCGTCGGGCCGCGTCGGACTCGGCCTCGATCAGGGCCAGGACGGCCTCGGCTTGGGCGAGGTCCATCCGGCCGTTGAGGTAGGCCCTAAGCGTGTACTCCCCGGGGTTTGCCGGCCGCGCGCCGGCTTGGAGGCAAGCTTCCAGCACCCGCCGGAGCACTGCGGGGGAGCCGTGTACCTGGAACTCCACGGCGTCCTGGCCGGTGTAGGAACGGGGGGCGCGGAACACGAGCAACAGCCCCTCGTCCAGCACCTCGCCCGTCTCGGGGTCCACGACGCGACCGTAGCTGAACCGCCCGCCCGGCAGGGTGCGGGGGTCCGCACCCCGCCAGAGGCGTGCTGCGACCTCGAGGGCCTGGGGACCGGAGAGGCGCACCACCCCGATCGCGCCTTTCCCAGGCGGGGTGGCGATCGCGGCGATCGTGTCGTTTAGGGAGGGTAGGCTCATGCGGGGTTACGCAAGCGCCGCTCGTGCGGCCTCGAGCGTCTTCTCCAGGTCCTCTGGGGTGTGCGCCACCGAGAGGAATGCGGCTTCGAACGCCGAGGGCGGCCAGTACACCCCGCGCTTTAGGAGCCCGTGGAAGAACCGCTTGAAGACCTCCACGTCGGTGCGCACGGCGTCCTGGTAGCGGCGCACCGGCCCCTCGCAGAAGAAGACCGTGATCATGGAGCCCACGCGGTTCACGGTACCCGGCGTGCCGGTCGCGTGCAGGACCTCGTTCAGCCCCCGCTCGAGCTCGGCCCCCAGGGCCTCGAGCTGCTGGTAGTACTCGGGGTGCGTCCGGAGGATCTCGAGGGTCGCCACGCCCGCGGCCATCGCCAGGGGGTTCCCCGAGAGCGTGCCGGCCTGGTACACGGGACCCAGGGGCGCGACCTGCGCCATGATCTCGCGCCGGCCCGCGTACGCCGCGGCGGGCAGCCCCCCGCCGAGGATCTTCCCGAGCGTGATGAGGTCCGGCTCGAGCCCGTAGCGTTCGGTCGCGCCGCCAAAGGCGAGGCGGAACCCGGTCATGACCTCGTCCGCGATGAGGAGGGCCCCGTGCGTCTGCGTCAGGTCGCGCAGCGCCTCGAGGAACTCCGGCGTGGGCTCGAGCACCCCGGAGTTCCCCACCACCGGCTCGAAGATCACCGCCGCGATCTCCTCCCCGTACCGTTGGAAGAGGGCAGCGAGCCCTTCGGGGTCGTTGTATTCGGCGACGAGGGTGAGGCGCGCGTACTCCTCCGGGACGCCCGCGCTCGAGGGGCGGCCGAGGGTGAGGGCGCCCGAGCCGGCCTCGACGAGGAGGCCGTCCGCGTGCCCGTGGTAGTTTCCGCGGAACTTCACGATGTAGGGCCGCCCGGTGTACCCGCGGGCCAGGCGCAAGGCGCTCATGGTGGCTTCGGTCCCGGAGTTCACGAACCGTACCAGCTCGGCCATCGGGTAGGCGGCCCGCACGAGCTTGGCAAGTTCGATCTCGAGGGGGTGCGGGGCGCCGTAGGTGAGGCCTTCCTGGGCGACTTGGGTCACCCGTTCGACGACCGCGGGGTGCGCGTGTCCTAGGATGAGGGGACCCCAGCTCCCCACGTAATCGATGTACGCGTTGCCGTCCGCGTCCCAGACCCGGCTTCCTTGGCCGCGCACGAAGTAGCGGGGCGTGCCGCCCACGGCTTTAAAAGCGCGCACGGGGCTCGAGACCCCCCCGGGGATGTAGGCTTGGGCTTCTTGGAACAGCGCTTCGCTCTTTTCCGTTCGCATACCGTTACCAGTCTAGCGCCACCTGGGCGCGGAGGAGCGCGTCTCCGGTGGGGTGCGAGGCGATCTGGAGGAGCTGGCCGGCGGTGGCGATGCTGCTTTGGCCTTCGAAGTAGAGGCCGTAGAACCGGCCGTTCAGCATGGGGTTGATCCCGTACCGGAGGTGCTCGCGGCCCTCTAGTTTCTTGGTGAGTCCCTCCCGAAGCCAGACCGTGCCCTCTTCTTCCCGGGGGTTTGCGCTCCAGGGACCGCGCCAGCGCGCGGCGTTGGCAGAGGGTTGGATTAAGAGCCAGGCTCCGGCCGCGTCGGCCTGTTCGATAAGCGTTTCGTGGAACGCATCCAGGCAGATCAGGGTGGCGAGCTTCCCGATGCGGGTCTGGACCACCTGCGTTCCGTAGGGGCCGGGGGCTAGGAGGCTTTTGCGTTCGTCCAGGGTGAGGTGGATCTTGGGGACGCGGGCCAGGATGGTGCCTTGGGGGTTGAGAACGAGGGTCAGGTTGTGGGCTTCGCGGCTGCGCGCGTGATAGCCTCGGGCCGGCTCCCAGTCCACGATTGGGGCGAAGAGCGAACCCGCCACCAGGTAGGCTCGAGCCGCGCGGGCCGCCTCGCGGAAAACGCGCTCGTACACCGGCCAGACCTCGAGGCCCCGCAAGTGGTAGAAGACGCGGAGGGGAGGGACGCCTTGGCGTAGGGCGTACCGTAGGGCTTCGCGCCAGCGTTGCCCGAGGAGGAAGAGCGCGGCTTCAAGGGCGCTGGGCTTGTCGAGGGTTTCTTCGGGGGTATCCAGCCAGAACAGGAGAGGGAGGGCGAAGGCCTCGGGGAAGGCCACGACCCGCGCTTCGTCTTCGGGAAGGTCCTGTACGGCTTGTTGCGTCAGCTTCAGGACCCGTTCCTGGAAGGTCTCCGCGCTGCGGTAGGCCTCGGGGTGGATCTCGGCCTGGACCGCTACGAGATGGACGTTCACGTTACGCATTATAGGGTGGCGGGGGTATGGGCGTGAGGGAGAAGGGCGGGGGCGTATTCTGCGCAACATTAGACGATGAGATTTATGATATAAAAGGGGTAGTGGGATACCCCGTACGGGGTATCTAGATCGTGAAGTACGGAGGTAGATGAAGCATGCCGTTGCTGGGTGAACAAGAACAACGAATCGTGCGCGAACGACTCGCGACCCTAACCCGTGACGTGGAGGCGGTGTTGTTCACCGATACCTCCACCATCATCACGCCTGGGAAGGAGCCTTGCGTCTACTGCAAGGAGACCGAGCAACTGTTAAAAGAGCTCGAGGCGCTCACGGACAAGCTGCACCTCACCATCTACAACCTGGCCCTGCCGGAAGGGAAGGCCAAGGCCCAGGAGATGGGCGTGGAGGCCGCGCCGACGATCATCCTGCGCGAAAAAGGCTCAGACGCGACGAACCTGCGCTACCGGGGGATTCCCGCCGGGTACGAGTTCGCTAGCCTCCTCGAGGACATCGAGATGCTCGGGCGGGACGGGCACGGCCTCCCGGACGAGGTGGTCCAGGCCTTGAACGCGCTTCCCTCCCCGGTACGGATGCAGGTGTTTGTCACCCCCACCTGCCCTTACTGCCCGGCGGCGGTCCGCGTAGCGCACCGCTTCGCCTACGCCTCCCCCAAGGTCGTGGGCGAGATGATCGAGGCCCAGGAGTTCCCCAAGCTCTCGGACCGTTACGGGATCCACGGGGTTCCGGACACGGTCATCAACGAAGGCGCGGCCCGCGTGCTGGGGGCCCAGCCGGTCTCGGCCTTCCTCGAGGCCGTACAGAAGGCGGCGGTTCCGGCCTCGTAACCCGGCCAGCCGCTTGACACCTTCGCGGGCAGCGGCTAGACTAACCCATGCGGCTGTCGGGGAGTAGCGCAGCCTGGCAGCGCACCTCGTTCGGGACGAGGGGGTCGGAGGTTCAAATCCTCTCTCCCCGACCAAGCAGGGCACCCGCCAGGGTGCCTTACCTTTTGATGCCCTGGATCAAGGGCAACCCCCTGAAACCCCTGGGTGCGGGGTATCATTGCGGTAGGAGCCCATGCACGGTCGAGTCCACGCGCACTCCCACGAAGCCCGAGACGCAGCGCGGTGCGAATCCAGGAGGCCACGGTGCTGGTCGTTCTAGGCGGGCTCGCCCTTTTCCTCATGGGGCTTGCCCAGACCTCCGCAGCCCTCGAGGCCTTGGGGGGCACCTCGCTCCGCCGCCTCCTCTCCCGCGCGACGCGGGGTGTGCTGCGTCCCTTCGTGGCAGCTACCGCCCTTACCGCCGTAGTACAAAGCGGCACCGCCCTCACCGTCACCGTGATCAGCCTGATTGACGCCGGCGTGATCGCGTTTCGCGAAGGGCTGGCCCTCTCCCTAGGCGCGACCCTGGGCGGCACGGCCGCGCTGCAACTCGCGGCCTTCCGCGTCTTCGATTACGCCTTGCCCATGGTGGCCGCGGGGTACTTCGCCTCCCTGTGGGCACCCCTTCGGGAAGCAGGTCGTGCGGTGAGCGGGATCGGCTTGTTCTTTTTAGGGCTCGACCTCATGATCCGCGCCCTCGAGCCCGCCACCGAGGGCCCGCTGGCCGCGCTCTTGCTCGAGACCTTCAGCCAAAACCCCCTCCTCCTCGCGGGGTTGGGTTTCGTCTTCACTGCTCTCGTACACTCCTCCAACGCTACCGCCGCACTCGCGATGGCCCTCGCCCTGACCGAACGCCTGGACCTCGAGGCCGCCCTAGCCCTCGTCGTAGGCGGTAACGTCGGCACAATGCTCACGCCGCTCGTGGCCGCGGCCGGATCCGGCGTGGAAGCCCGGCGCGTGGCGCTCGCGCACCTGGGGTACAAGCTCGTGGCCGGCGTGGCCTTCCTCCTGTTCCTCGAGCCATACACGGAGTTGGTGCGCTGGGTGGGCGGGGGAGAAGCGCGGCTGGTCGCCAACGCCCACACGCTCTTCAACCTGATCGCCGCGCTGCCCGCTTTGGCTTTGATCCCCTTGATGGAGCGCGTGATGCGCCGAGTGGTGCCGGACACGGCGCAGGCCGTGCGCCCTAAGTACCTCTCCGAGGAGGCCTTGGCCTCCCCGGTGCTCGCGGTGAGCCTGGCCCTACGCGAGGTGGTGCGCATCAGTGACCAGGTGGCGCAGATCATGGGGGAAGCGGTGCGCAGCCTCGCTCAAGGGGAGCGGCGTTCGGAGGCGGTGCACTACCGGGAGGAGAAGGTGGACCGCTTAACCGAAGCGGTCGTGCTCTACCTCGCCAAGCTGCACGGTGAGGCCCGCACCGCCGTCGCGCTGAAGCTCCTCCTCCTCACGAACGCCCTCGAGCACCTCGCGGACCTGGTGCGCCGCCTCCTCAAGCAACAGGACAAGCTGCGTGCCAAAGGGCTCGAGTTCAGCCGCGAAGGGCGCGAGGAGCTCGCGGACGCGGCGGCGCGGGTGTACCGCCGCATGCAGGAAGCCTTCGCTGCGCTCGCTACCGGGAACGCCGCGCTCGCGCGCCGCATCGTGGCGGAACGGGAAGCGATGGAGGACTACCTGCAACGCCTGCGCCAGGCGCACCTGGGGCGGCTCGAGGCCGGCCGACCCGAGTCCCGGGCGAGTTCCGCGGCGCATCTGGATATGCTGATGACGCTGGACGCGATTGACGTGGGGCTGACTCGCGTGGCCGAGTTGGTCCCGGAAGTGCATGGAGGCGACGATGGGAAGTCTACGCATTCTGGGAGGGAAGGCGAAGGGCGTGCCCCTTAAGGTGCCCGCCTCGGCGCGCCCCAGCCCAGTCCGGGTGCGCAAGGCGCTGTTCGATTACCTCCGGGGGCGTTTCCCGCGGAGGGGACGGTTTTTGGACCTGTACGCGGGCTCGGGCGCGGTAGGGTTGGAGGCGGCGAGCGAGGGGTTTGCCGTGGTGCTGGTGGAGCGGGACGCGCAGGCCGTGCGGATGCTGCGGGAGAACCTGCGCCGCGCGGGGCTGCGCGCGCGCATTGAAGGGGTTGCGGTGGAGCGGTACCTGCTCGAGGCCCAGCGCAAGGGGGAGGTCTTTGATGTCGCGTTCATGGCGCCCCCGTACCCGATCGATCTGCTCGAGGCTTTCGGGCGGTTGTTGGAAAGCCGCGTTGTGCGGCCCGGAGGGGTGGCGATCCTGCAGCACCCGAGCGAGTTGTTCGTGCCGCTGGGGGAGCGGCGCGTGTACGGGAGTAACGCCTTGACCATCGTGAGCGTGGGGGAGGAGGAGCATGCACGCGGTGTATCCCGGTAGCTTTGATCCTTTCACGAACGGGCATCTGGACGTGGTGCAGCGGGCCTCGAGGTTGTTCGACCGGGTCACGGTGGCCGTGCTGGTGAACCCGCGCAAGGAGAACCGTTTTCTGTTTAGCGTCGAGGAGCGCCTGGCCATCATCCGAGAGGCGACGCAGCACCTGAACAACGTGGAGGTGGAGTCCTTTAGCGGCCTCTTGGCGGATTACATGCGCCACAAGGGTGCGCGGGTGATCGTCAAGGGGTTGCGGGCTGTTTCGGATTTCGAGTATGAGTTGCAGATGGCGCACCTGAACCGGCAGCTGAACCCGGAGGTGGAGACGTTATTCGTCATGGCGGCGACCCGTTGGTCCTACATTTCCTCGACGATGGTGAAGGAGATCGCGCGTTACGGTGGGGACGTTTCCCGCTTCGTGCCCAAGGCGACGGCCGAGGCCCTCGAGCGGAAGTTCGGCCACCAGAAGGGCTAAGGAGGGCATCATGGGACGACTGATTCGAGGGTTAGCGGGAGGAGGCGAGTTCCGGGTTCTCGCTGCCGACACCACGGATGTGGTCGAGGAGGCCCGCCAGCGGCACGGGCTCTCGCCCACCGCGACCGCCGCGCTGGGGCGGGCCATGACCGGAGCGGTGTTGCTCGCCTTCCTCTTATCCAAGACCCCCCGCGAGCGACTCACGCTGCGCGTGGACGGGGACGGGCCGCTGGGCGGGATCGTGGTGGAGGCGGCCCCGGACGGGAGCGTGCGCGGGTACGTCAAAAACCCGCAAGCGGAGGTTCCGCTGCGTTCGGACGGCAAGCTGAACGTGGGAGAGCTCGTGGGCGCGGGGGAGCTGCGCGTGGTGCGCGCGCTGCCGAGCGGGGAGTTGTACGAGTCCAGCGTGCCCCTGGTTTCGGGGGAGATCGCCGAGGATATCGCGCATTACCTGTGGCAGTCCGAGCAGATCCCCTCGGCCGTTCTCCTGGGCGTGCGGGTGCACGGGGAGGGCGAGGTGGAGGTTGCGGGCGGCATGGCCGTTCAGGTGCTCCCCGGGGCGGATGAGGCCGACATCCAGCGGCTCGAGCAAAACCTGGCGGGGATTAAGGGGTTTACCCCGCTCCTCAAGGCAAAGGGGTTGGAAGGCGCGGTGGCCGCGGTGATGGACGGTCTGGGGTTTGAGACGCTGGACCTGAAGCCCTTTGGGTACGCGGGCAGCGAGGTGCCCGTGGTTTTTCGCTGCCGCTGCAGCCGGGAGCGGGCCGTGGAGGCGCTGGTCTTTTTTACCCCGGAAGAGCGCGAGGACATGATCGTCCAGGACGGCGGCGCGGAGGTGATCTGCCACTGGTGCGGAGAGGTGTACCGGATCACGCCCGAGGAGATCCAGGGGTTGCGCGTCGAGCACGAGGTGCGTTGCCCGGACTGCGGGGAGATCTGGTACCGCCGCCGCGCCGACGGCCTCGAACTGGAGATTCCCGGGGACACCTGCCGCTGTGGGCGCAGGGTAGAGCGGCCGGAGGGGCCTGAGCCGCCCCAGGCTTGAGGTGACGGCGGGCAGGCGCCCGCCGTCACCTTAGGGTTTCGAGCAGGATGAACGCGAACATCCCCAGGCTGACCGCGACGTTGGCCTGAAAGAAGGCGATGTCCACACGGGAGAGATCGTCGGGACGGACCAGGCGGTGCTCGTAGGCCAGGATCAGGCCCACAAGCCCGACCCCTACGAAATACGCGGCTCCAGCTCCGTAGAGCACGCCCGCGATCAGGAAGGCCGTCCAGGAGGCGGCGTGGCTGATCCGGGCGATCCTGAGCGCGGCGGGGATACCGAAGCGCGCGGGGATGCTGTGCACGCGGTAGGCCCGGTCGAACCCGTAGTCCTGCGTGGCATAGAGGATGTCGAACCCGCTGATCCAAAGCGCCACACCAGCCCAAAGGGCAAAGGTCGCGGGCTCGAACGCGCCGCTCACGGCGATCCACCCGCCCGCGGCCGCGGCGCCGATCGTGAGCCCCAACCAGTAGTGGCACAACCAGGTGAACCGCTTGGTGTAGGAGTAGGCGGTCAGGAAGAAGACCGCGACCGGCAGAAGGCGCGCGGTTAGGGCGTTCAGGTTCAGCGCGGCCCAGGCGAGGAGCACGAACCCGATCCCCGCCAGGGCCAGCACCTCCCCGGGCTTGACGAGCCCCCGGGGCAGGTGGCGGTTCGCGGTTCGGGGGTTCAGCGCGTCGATCCGCCAGTCGATCAGGCGGTTTAAGGCCATGGCTGCGGTCCGCGCCCCAACCATGGCGGCCGTGACCCACCCGAAGACCGTCCAACCCGGCCATCCCCCCGCGGCGAGAAACATGCCGCCGTACGCGAAGGGCAGGGCGAACAGGGTGTGCTCGAAACGGACCAGGTCGAGGTAGGTCCGAACGCGTTGCATCAGCCCTTGCGCACCTCGGTGATGCGGTTGTGTTCGTCCACCAGCACCACGGTGGGCTGGACCCGGCGGGCCTCCTCCTCGTCGAAGAGGCCGTACGCCACGATGATCACAAGGTCCCCGGGCTTCACCAGGTGGGCCGCGGCCCCGTTGATGCCGATCACGCCGCTGCCGCGTTCGCCGGGCAGGGTGTAGGTGGTGAGGCGGTTGCCGTTGGTGATGTCGAGCACGTCCACCTGCTCGTAGGGTAGGATGCCCGCAGCCTCGAGGAGGTCCTCGTCGATCGTGATGGATCCCACGTAATTCAGGTCGGCCTGCGTCACGACCGCCCGGTGGATCTTGGCATGGAACATCGTCCTCTTCACGGTCCCCTAGTCTAAAGGCTCCTCAAGGGTTTCGGGTAGTGCCGCGTCCACGAACAAGGTCTTCGCCTGCGTGTACAATACTTGTCCGGGCGCCGCCTTGCGCGGGCGCCACACGTGTTTTTTGAGCGTGTAATCCACCGGCACGTTCCGCTCCCCCCGGGCCTTCGAGTGGTACGCCGCGAGCCGCGCCGCGAACAATAACGCCTCGAGCGGCACGGGCTTTCCGCCGCTACGCACGATGACGTGCGAGCCAGGCACCCCCTGGGCGTGCATCCACACGTCCATGCTGCGGGCCATGCGCGTTAGGAGGTCGTTCTCCTTGCTGTTCCGCCCGACCCACACCTCGAACCCGCCGGGGGCCGTGTACCGCAGCCCGATCCGGCTGCGCGCCTCCGCCCGGTCGCGTCGCAGCCGTTCGCGCAATGCCTCGAGCCCCGCCGTCCGGACGTGCTGGATCTCCGTTTCGAGGGCCGCCAGGGCCGCCCGGGTGCGGGGCTCGAGCTCGAGGGCGCGCTCCGCCAGGGCCTCGAGCCGCTTCGCGCGCGCGTAGTACCGTTCGGCGTTCTGCACGGGGGTGAGGGCCGGATCGAGCGGGACCTCGACCCACGTGCCCTCCTCGAACCCGGGCAGGCGCGCGGTGTTGGCGTGCGGGGGGATTCGGTCCGGGTAGGCCAGGAGGAGGTGCCCCCAGGTGCGGTACCGTTCGGCGTCCTCCAGGCGCTCGAGGGCCCGCGCGTAGTCCTCGAGGCGTTTTTCGAGGGTGCGGCGTCGCTTCTCCAGGGCGGCGAGCAAGGGTTTGCGGAGGGCTTCGGCCTTCTCTTGCTCCCAGGCCTGGCGGAGGGCTTCGCCGAGGTGGGTGCTTTTGAGGGGGTCTTGAACGAGGTCCTTTAGGGCGGTGTGAATCAATTCCAGGTGCTCGGGCGCGACGGGAGTGCCCGGGGTGAGGCCGGCCCGGCGCGCGAGTTCGCGGGCGAGGTTTGGCCCGATCCCGTCCACGTGCTGGACGAGCCCCTGGGCGAGGGGTTGGCCGAGAAGCGCCTGGAGGTCTTCCGGACCGAGCGTGCGCGGGTCAAGCTTGGTGTATGGGGGGGGTGGGGTGTAGGGTAGGCCGGGACGAAGCTCGCGGTAGCGGTTGATCTGCCGGTTTACCTCACGGTCCACGCCGAGGATCCGTCCCTCGGGGTCGGTCAGGATGAGGTTGGCGTTCCGCCCGGTGAGTTCGAAGACCAGCCGCGCCGGTGGAGTATCCACGAACCCCCGCTCGCCCTCGAAGGCCAGGGTCACCACCCGATCCAGTTGGTGCTGCTCGAGGGCCACGAGCCGCCCGCGGGCGCGGGTGGCGACCAGCCGCTGGAAGGGGGTCTTGGGGTCCCCCTCGAGCCGCTCTGGCTCGAGGGTGAGGATCGGGTGGGGGGGACGGTAGCGCAGCACGAGGTTCCCCAGGCCCTCGAGCCAGACGGCCGCGCTGCCCTCGTCGGGAAAGACCCAGCCTAGCGTACGGCGGGGCAGCTTGGGGGTGAGGTCCCGAAGGATCGCGTGGATGACGAGGCCTTCCACGGCTTACCCCTGGAGGCGACGCAGGACGGTTAAAAAGGCGGTGTGGCCCACCTGTTGGAACTTGGGGTGCGCCACGGGGGGGCGGACGTCCCACTCGCGGTGCCCCACCTCGATGACGCGCTCCACCAGGTAAGGGTACCCCCCCTCGTGGATCGTTTGGATGAGTTGCACCACCTGGGTGATGTTCGGCAGGTACGCGACGAGGGCGCGGTCGGGCTTGAGCGCCGGGGTGACGGCGTCCAGGACTTTCCAGGGCTCCATGAGGTCGAGGGCCACCCCGTCAAAGTACGCCTCGGGCAGCTCGGCCTTGGCCAGGTCCCCGACCTCGAAGCGCACGTTCTCCACCCCCCAGGCCTCCACGTTCTTGCGCGCGCGCTTGGAGAACGCGCCGCGCGCCTCGTAACTCCAGACCTCGCCCTCGGGGCCCACGGCCCGGGCGAGGAAGAGGGTGAGCCCGCCGGACCCGCTGCCCGCCTCGAGGACGCGGGAGGCGGGCTCGAGGTCCAGGAACATGATCATGGCAGCCGCGTCCTTGGGGTAGGTGACGGTCGCGGCGCGCTTCATGAGGAGGACGTATTCCTCGAGGGTGGGCTTGTGCACGGTGAGGCGCTCCTCCTGGTTGGTGTAGACGCACCCGCCGTAGCGTGCTTGGAGGATGTCCGCGTGCTTGACGCTGCCCTTATGGTGGCTGAACACCCCGCCTTCCACCAGCCGGAACAGGTATTTGCGGCCTTTGGTGTCGCGTAGGAGAACGAGGTCGCCGTAACGCATGCCTTTTACTTTAAGGCTTGCGCCATGCGGATGTACCGCCCATACGCCTCGAGGTCGTAGGGGTTGGGGAGCTTGAAGGGGCCGACGAACACGGTGGGGGTGCCGCGGAGCCCGAGGCGTTCGGCTTCCGCGAGCGCGGCCTCGACGCGCGCGCGGTACCGCCGTTCGGCGTAGCAGGTTTTGAAGGCCTCGAGGTCGAGGCCGGCCGCTTGGGCGGCTTTCAGGTAGTCCCCGACCCCTAGGGTGAAGAGCGTGTCGTGGAACGCCCAGAACGCGCCCTGTTCGGCGGCGCACTCGCTGGCCTCGGCGGCCGGGATCGCTTCGCGGTGGATGCGGTAGAGGGGGAAGTGGCGGTACTCGAAGCGGGCCAGGCCGGTCGTGATGTACCGAGCCTTGAGCTCGGGCAGCACCTCCCGGTGTAGCCGGGCGCAGAAGGGGCACTCGAAGTCCGAGTACTCCCGGATCGCAACGGGCCCGCTCCCGAGCACGTGGCGGGCCGGGCCGAACTGCGTTTCCGGCACCATGACCGGCCCTACGCTTAGGCGGAGCACGTCGTGGAGCTCGAGGGTCAGGGCGTGCGCGTCTCCAAGCCCGACGAGGACGGGGCCTTGGCCGCTCAGGCGGGGCGCGTTCTCGCGCATCCAGTCCGCGAAGGCCTCGATGACGCTGGGCGCTTGGACGGCTGCAGCGATGACCTCACCGGCTCGGGTGTAGTCGTCCGGTGGACCGGTGTAGTGGACCCGGTACACAAGCCCGTCCAGCGTCTCGAGCGTGAGGGAGGCGGGGCCGTACGTGTGGGTTAAGCCAGGTGCCGGAGGGAGGCCTAGGGTGTTGAGGAAGGCTTCGGGGGGCAGGCTGATCTGCGCGAAGGCCGGAATAGCGAAGCACCAGAGGACGAGTAAGGTACGCACGGGGCTTCCTGGTTCAGCACTTGAAGAATTCCTCGACGTCCACGACGAAGCACACGGCTCCGCCGACCCGCACCTCGACCGGCTGCGCCAGGAAGGGATCGGGCGCTTCCGCGAGGGGCACGCCCGGCGTGATGAGGCGAGTGCGGGTACGCCCCTTTTCCCGGATGATGGCCTTGACCGTCTCGACCTGGTCGTCCTCAACTCCGATCAACAGCGTGGTGTTGCCTTCGCGAAGGAAGCCGCCCGTCGAGGCGAGCTTGGTGGACTGGAACCCGTGTTCGCTCAGCGCCTTAACCAGCGCGGGAGCATCCGCGTCCTGGACGATGGTGATGAGGAGTTTCATTTGCCTTCATTGTACTACGTCCGCGCCGAGGCGCTCCCGGGCGTCGCGGGGTAAGGCGAGGAGGGCGCTAGATTAATCCCAACTGACGCGCGCGCACGAGCGCTTCGACGCGCCCTCGAGCGTCGAGCTTGCCGTAGAGGCGCTTGAGGTGGTCGCGTACCGTGTCGGGGGAGAGGTTCAGGTACCGGGCCATCTCCTTGGCGGTCATGCCGCGGGCGAGCAGCGTGAGGACCTCCCGCTCGCGCGCCGTGAGCTCGGGGACAGGGGGCGGCACGAAGCGGCCGGCGCGCCCCTCGGCGAGGTCCAGCACCCGCCGCGCGAGCTCGGCCGGGCTGACCTCCTTGGAAAGGTAAGCGTCGGCGCCGGCCTCAGCGGCTTGGTGCTGCAGGGCTGGCTCGGTGAAGGTCGTGAGCATCACGATCAGGCCGGTATACCCCTCCTCCCGCAGCTTCTTGGCCGCGCCGATCCCGTCTAAAAGCGGCATCTTCACGTCGAGCAGTACCGCGTCCGGGTCCAGGCGCAGCGTCTGCTGAACAGCCTCGAGCCCATTGGCGGCCTCGCCCACCACCTCGAACCCCTGCTTTTCGAAGACCGCCTTGATACCGAGGCGAAACAAGGGATGGTCGTCCGCGATTAATAAGCGCATGCCTGTAGGTCATTTTACCCGTTTGGTCGTGGCGGTAGAGGCGGGCGCGGCGCGCCACGGATCGGGGATCTCGATGCGCAAGCACGCGCCCGCTAGAGTTCCGGGTCGCAGCGTCAACCGGCCTTGGTGCGCTTCCGCTACCTGCCGGGCGATGTACAACCCAAGCCCGGCGCTTCCGGCGGGAACGCCGCGCAGGTGCTGGCTGCGAAACGGTTGGGAGAGGGCTTCCAGCGGTGCGGGCAGGCCAGGGCCGTCGTCCTCCACCTCGATCCAGCCGTCACTGGCGCGCAGGACGACCGTGTTGCGGGCGTGCCGGATCGCGTTGTCCACCAGGTTCGCGACCGCGCGCTCGAGCAACAACCGGTCCGCGCGTGCCGTGCCGCTCCCTTCGATCGTGACCTGTACGCCGTGGGCTTCGGCGTCCTCCAGGTGGCGGAGGCGGAGGTCCTCGAGGAGGGGGCGAAGGTTGAGGGGTTCGCGGAGGGGGCGGGTGGTTTCGAGGCGGCTTGCGGTCAGGAGGTTTTCGACCAGGCGGTGGGCGCGGGTGAGCTCGTGTTGGATCTGGCGCAAGAGTTCTTTGCGCCGTTCCTTTCCGATATCGTCTGCTTCCTCGAGGTAGGCCACGGCGCGGGCGGCGGCGAGGAGGGGGGTTTTGAGGTCGTGGGCGAGCGTAGCGAACACCATTTCGCGTGCTTGGGCCTCGCGGCGAAAGTGGTCTAGGAGGGCTTCGAACTGGGCCCGGAGTTCACGGACCTCCTGGGGGAGGGGGTGTTGGGCGGGGGGGAGGTGCAGCTCGGGGAGGTTGCGGGGGGAGATCTTGAGGTAGCGGAAGGTGCGGGTGAGTTCCTCCAGGGAGGCTAGAAGACGGCGGGTGAGGTAGAGCCCGCTTAGGGCCGAGATCACGGCGAGGAGGAGGATCCAGAGGATCAGGCGCAGGTCAAGGAGGGGGGGGCGCTCCGGGAGGGTGTGGAGCAGGCCGAGTACCACGAGAACGTTCGGGATGAAGGCCAGTAGGCTGATGGTGAGGGTGAGCCACACCTTGAGGCTGGCGGTCATGATCGCCCTTAGGATACCGGAACCGGAATAAAAAAGCGCGCCGGGACGGCGCGCTTTGGGGATGCGTAGGGTTAGGCTTGCGCCTGGGGTTTGGGGGCGGCGGAGTGCGCGATCGTGCGGTCGGTGTCCAGATCGAAGGCGTGCAGTCGGTCGAGGTCGGCGAGCAGCTCGACCTTGGTGCCGGGCTGCACGGGCGCGTGGCCGTCCACCCGAGCGATGACCCGGTGCTCTCCCACGCTCACGTGCACCTCGGTCTCCGCACCGAGGGGTTCCACCACCTCGACCGTTCCGGTGAACACGTTGTCCTTTTCGGGGATGTGCGTCCACCCTTTGAGGCCCAGGTGCTCGGGGCGCACCCCCAGCCAGACCTCCTTGCCGTTGTAGGCCTTGAGCTCCTTGCCAAAAAGGGCGTTGGCTTTGAGGCTAAACCCGGTGTTCTTGAGCCAGACCGCGTCGCCTTCCGCTTCGACCCGTGCGCGGAGGAAGTTCATCGCGGGGCTGCCGATGAAACCGGCGACGAAGCGGTTTACGGGGAAGTCGTAGAGGTTGAGGGGGGTGTCCACCTGTTGGATCTCCCCGTCCTTCATCACCACGATGCGCTGTCCGAGCGTCATGGCCTCCACCTGGTCGTGCGTGACGTAGATGGTGGTGACGCCGAGGCGGCGCTGGAGCTTGGAGATTTCGGCGCGCATCTCGACGCGCAGCTTCGCGTCCAGGTTGGAGAGCGGCTCGTCCATCAGGAAGACGTTGGGTTCGCGCACGATCGCGCGGCCCATCGCGACGCGCTGGCGCTGTCCGCCGGAGAGCTCGCGCGGTTTGCGGTTCAGGAGGTGCTCGATCTGGAGGAGCTGGGCCGCCTCCCGTACGCGGCGATCGATCTCCTGGCGGGGCACCTTCCGCAGCCGCAGGCCGAACGCCATGTTTTCGTAGACGTTCATGTGCGGGTAGAGCGCGTAGTTCTGGAAGACCATCGCGATGTCGCGGTCTTTGGGGGGTACGTCGTTCACGAGACGGTCCCCGATGTAGATGCGCCCTTCGCTGATCTCCTCGAGGCCCGCGATCATGCGTAGGGTGGTGGTTTTGCCGCAGCCGGACGGCCCGACGAAGACCACGAACTCGCCGTCCTCGGTTTCGAGGTTGAAGTCTTTGACAGCGACTACCTTGCCGAAGCGCTTCCAAACATTTTCCAGCTTGACCTTTGCCATCTGCCCCTCCTCCTCCCACGCTGTGAGCCCAAGGCCCATCGGGGAGCGGCTTTCGGAGTACGACCACAGTCTACCGACTGTCGTGCGGCGCGGCAAGGCTGGGGATCGCAATAACCCAGCGCCGGAGCTTCCCGGCGCTGGGTTAGCGGTGTGCGTTACTGGGCGGGTTTTTCGATGGGCACGCCGACGAGGTTGCCCCACTCGGTCCAGGAGCCATCGTAGTTGGCGACGTGCGCGTAACCCAGGAGGTACTTCAGGACGAACCAGGTGTGCGAGCTGCGCTCGGCGATGCGGCAGTACACGATGATTTCCTCGTCCGGCGTAACCCCCTTGGAGGTGTAGAGCGCCTTGAGTTCCTCAGCGGACTTGAAGGTGCCGTCGGGGTTCACCGCCTGGGCCCAGGGGATGTTTTGGGCCCCGGGGATGTGTCCGGCGCGCAGCGCGCCTTCTTGCGGGTAGTTCGGCATGTGGGTGAGCTCCCCCCGGTACTCCTCCGGGCTGCGCACGTCCACCAGCGCGCCCTTGCCGTCCTTGACCTTGAGCAGGTGCTCGAGCACGTCGTCGCGGTAAGCGCGGATCGATTCGTCGCGGTACCTCACCCGGTAGTGGCCCTTGGGGAAGCTGGGCACCTCGGTGGTGAGGGGGCGTTCTTCCTCCACCCATTTCTGGCGGCCGCCGTTCATGATGCGGATGTCCTCGTGGCCGTTGTACTTGAAGAACCAGAAGGCGTAGGCGGCCCACCAGTTGTTCTTGTCGCCGTACACGACGACGGTGGTGTCGTTGGAGATGCCGAGGCGTTCCATCAGAGCGGCGAACCGATCCTCGTCGATGAACTGCCGCGTGACCGGGTCCCAAAAGTCCGCCTGCCAGTCGATCTTCTGGGCGTTGGGGATGTGCCCCGTGTCGTAGAGCAGGATGTCCTCGTCCACCTCTAGGATGCGCACGTTGCTGTCGTTTAGGTGAGTTTGAACCCAGTCCGTGCTGACCAGCACCTCGGGATGCGCGTACTGACCCATACCTTCACCTCCCCCAGGTAAGCATACCCTTGAGCGGGGTAGTGTGGGGATCATGGCGTTACATTGCGGACGAGCGTGGTTTGCGTATCCGGTACATGGTAGCCGAAGGGCGCTTTAGCTACAGTAAGGGATGGGATGGAGATGCGCGTTGGTATTAACGGCTTTGGTCGAATCGGACGGCTGTTCCTCCGGATTGCGAAGACGCACTACCCGGACCTGAAGGTCGTCGCGGTGAACGGCACGCGGGACGCCCAGACGCTCGCGCACCTCTTCGAGTACGACAGCGTGTACGGAAAGTACGCCGGGACCGTGGAGGTGCTGGATGAGCACACCTTCGCGGTGGACGGCGAGCCCGTTCGGGTGTACCGCGCGCCCACGCCGCGGGAAGTGCCGTGGGAGGAGGCCGGGGTGGACCTCGTGATCGAGGCGAGCGGACGGTTCCGCGACCGCGAGACCGCGGCGGGCCACCTCGAGGCGGGCGCGAAGAAGGTCATCATCACCGCGCCAGCAAAGGGCGAGGACATCACCCTGGTGCACGGCGTCAACCACGCGGCGTACGACCCGGAACGGCACCACATCATCTCCGCGGCTAGCTGTACGACCACGGCCCTGGCTCCGGTGGCCAAGGTGCTCCACGAGGCCTTCGGCATCCGGCAGGGCAGCCTGACCACCGTGCACGCCTACACCGGGGACCAGCGCATCCACGACGGCACGCACAAGGACCTGCGCCGCGCTCGCGCTGCGGGGGAGAACATCGTGCCGACCTCGACCGGAGCCGCCAAGGCCCTCGGCAAGGTGCTGCCCGAGCTCGAGGGCCGGATGACCGGGGTGGCCTACCGCGTGCCCACCCCGACGGTCTCCCTGCTCGATTTGATCCTGGAGCTGGAGGGGAATCCCGATCCCGACGCGGTGAACACCGCGCTGCGCAAGGCGAGTGAGACGGAGCTTGCGGGGGTGCTGGCCGTGAGCGAGAAACCGCTGGTTTCGAGCGACTATAAGGGCGACCCCCACGCCGCGATCGTGGATGGGCTGCTGACCCAGCGGATCGGCGAGAGTCTGGTGCGGATCGTGGCCTGGTACGACAACGAGTGGGGGTACACTGTGCGCGTGGCGGCGCTCGCCGCGGAGGTGGCGCGCCGGGTCCCGGCCCTTTGCTAAACCCGGTGCTTCTAAAGCCCAGCGGGCTTACGCCGAGGCCCGCTGGGCTTGCTGTTCCACGTGCGCCTTGAACTCCTCCAGGGTGACCTTGAGCAGCTTGTGCGGTTCGCCGAACAGCATCGCGTACACCTCCGCCGCGCGGTCCACGAGCCGCGAGGCGAAGTGCGGCCGTCCCTCGAAGTGCACGGTGAGCCGGGTGCCCTCCGGGGTGGGCTCGAGCCGCACCCACCCTGTGGTGTCGATGTCGTGCTGGGCGCCTTCCACGGAGCGCCACTCGAGGTAGCGCGGGGGTTCTCGTCGTGTGCTTTCGGCCACCCAGACGAGGTTTACGGGCGGCATGCCGCGGGCCACGAACCGCCACCCGCGCTCCGCGCGATCGACGGACTGGATGTAGGTGGACCACGAGGGCCAGGTCGCGAAGTCGGTGAGGGCTTCCCACACGGTCTCGACGGGGGCGCGGATCACCGCCTCGAACTCCTCAACCATTAGGGGCATGCGACCGCCTCCTTTCGCGCTTTCTTCAAGTATATATAGGGACATTTGTCCCGGATTGTGTGTTTCTGTACACCCCCTCACACGCGCCTTCCGCGCCCAAGCCCTACACTAGGGGGCGTGAGCGAGATCGTGCACGTCATCGGAGCAGGCATGGCGGGCTCGGAAGCGGCGCTGGCGGCGGCGCGACTGGGGGCCCGGGTCCGCCTTTACGAGATGCGCCCCAAACGCATGACCCCCGCCCACCACACGGACCGCTTCGCGGAGCTGGTCTGCTCGAACTCCCTAGGCGGCGAAAGCCCCACGAACGCCAAGGGCCTACTCCAGGCCGAGATGCGCGCGGCAGGCTCGGTCATCATGCACGCCGCGGAACGCGCGCGGGTCCCGGCGGGCGGGGCCCTCGCCGTGGACCGCGAGGTCTTCTCCCAGATCGTGACCGAACGCCTCGAGGCCCACCCCCGGATCGAGGTGGTGCGCGACGAGGTGGTGACACTTCCCGAAGACGGCCCCGTGGTGCTCGCGACCGGTCCCCTGACCTCGGACGCCCTCGCCGCGCACCTTCAGGACCTGCTCGGGGACGCTTTTCTCGCCTTTTACGACGCCGCGGCACCCGTCGTGCTCGGCGAGACGATCAACACCGAGATCTGCTACCGCGCGGGCCGGTACGGCCAGGCCGCGGACTACCTCAACTGCCCCATGACCGAGGCTGAGTACCGGCGCTTCTACGAGGCCCTCACCCGAGCCCGAAAGCACACCCCGCACGACTGGGAACGCCTCGAGTTCTTCGAGGGGTGCATGCCCATCGAGGAGCTCGCCCGGCGCGGATACCAGACGCCCCTGTTCGGCCCCCTCAAGCCCGTGGGGTTGCCGGACCCCCGCACGGGCCAGGAGCCCTTCGCCGTCGTCCAGCTCCGCCGGGAGGACCGCGAAGGGCGCATGTGGAGCCTGGTGGGGTTCCAGACCGGCCTGAAGTGGGGGGATCAGAAGGAGATCGTGCGCCTCATCCCCGGCCTGGAGAGCGCCGAGATCGTGCGCTACGGGGTGATGCACCGGAACACCTACCTCAACGCCCCCCGCCTGCTGCACTCCACGCTCGAGCTCCGCAAGCTGCCGCGCGTCTTCGTCGCGGGCGTGCTCGCCGGGACGGAAGGCTACCTCGAGTCCGCCGCCACGGGCTGGCTCGCCGGGGTGAACGCGGCCCGGGCGCTTCAGGGCCTGCCGCCCCTCACCCCGCCGGAGGAAAGCATGCTGGGCGGGCTGGTGCGGTTTTTGGCCACGGCGAACTCCGAGAACTTCCAGCCGATGAACGCGAACTGGGGGCTGGTGCCCTCCGTAACGGCACGGGTGCCGAAGAAGGAGAAACGGCAGATCATGTACCGGCGCGGCCTCGAGGCCTTCGTGCGTTGGCTCGAGGCCGAGGGGGTGCCGCACACAAACCGGATCGCGTAGCGAGAGCGCGGCTCTCACCCCTGCTTCACCGTGCAGGGGTAGGCTTCGGGTAGATGGAGCGTTTGCACGGAACCACGATTATTGCGGTACGCAAAGAGGGCGTCACCGCGATTGCAGGGGATGGACAGGTCACCTTAGGCCACACCGTGATGAAGCACGGCGCGGTGAAGGTGCGTAAACTCGAAGGCGATGTCCTGGTGGGGTTCGCCGGCGCGGTCGCGGACGCGTTTACGCTCTTGGAGAAGTTCGAGGAGCAGCTTCGAGAGGCGAAGGGCAACCTGGCCCGCGCCGCGGTGGAAACCGTTAAGCTTTGGCGTACCGACCGGGTGTTGCGGCACCTGGAAGCCATGCTGATCGCAGCGGATAAGGAGCAGTTATTATTGCTTTCGGGTACGGGAGAGGTGATCGCTCCGGACGAGCCGGTGCTCGCCGTGGGGAGCGGCGCGGCGTACGCCCTGGCCGCGGCGAAGGCCCTCCTGGCGCACTCGGCTCTGCCCGCGCCGGAGATCGCCCGGGAGGCGCTGCGGATCGCGGGGGAGATCGACCTTTACACGAACGGGAACGCCACCGTACTCACCGTAGGAGGGTAGCGTGACGGAGTTAACGCCACGGGAGATCGTGCAGGAGCTGGACAAGTACATCATCGGCCAGGCGGCCGCGAAGCGGGCCGTGGCCGTGGCCCTTCGAAACCGCTACCGCCGCAAGCGCCTGCCGGCCGAGATGGCCCGCGAGGTGATCCCGAAGAACATACTCATGATCGGGCCGACCGGGGTGGGGAAGACCGAGATCGCCCGGCGGCTCGCCCGGCTGGCGCGCGCGCCCTTTCTGAAGGTGGAGGCCACCAAGTTCACCGAGGTAGGGTACGTGGGGCGCGACGTGGACTCGATCGTGCGCGACCTGGCGGAGGTCGCGTACCAGCTGGTGATGCAGGAGAAGACCGAGGCCGTCGCGGAGCGGGCCTTGGCTCGAGCCGAGGAGCGCATCGCCGAGCTGCTCCGCGTCTCGCCCTACGACGTGCGCAGCGGGCGGTACGATGACCACCTGGTTGAGGTGGAGGTCGCGGAGGAAGCGCAGCTGCCTTTTATGGGCATGATGGGCGCCGAGCAGATGCAGGGGTTGACCGACATGCTCTCGAGCTTCCTGCCCAAGCGCCGGGTGCGCCGCCGCATGAAGGTGCGCGAGGCGCGGGAGGTGCTCAAGGCGCAGGAGGCCGAGATGATGATCGACAAGGAGGAGGTCACCCAGGAGGCCGTGCGCCGCGCCCAGGAGGACGGGATCGTCTTCATCGACGAGATCGACAAGATCGCCGGGAGCGACAAGATCCAGGGCCCGGACGTCTCCGGGGAAGGCGTGCAGCGCGACCTCCTCCCCATCGTGGAGGGCACCGTGGTGAACACCCGCCTCGGGCCGGTCTCCACCGAGCACGTGCTCTTTATCGGGGCGGGCGCGTTCCACGTAGCCAAGCCCAGCGACCTCATCCCCGAGCTGCAAGGGCGCTTCCCCATCCGCGTCGAGCTCACCGAGCTCACCGCGGAGGATTTCGCGCGGATCCTGACCAGCACGGAAAACTCCCTGATCCGGCAGTACACGGCCCTGTTAGGCACGGACGGGATCGAGCTCGAGTTCACCCCCGAAGCGATCCGCGCGATCGCCGATTACGCGTACCGCGCGAACCGGGAGCTCGAGGACATCGGGGCCCGGCGCTTGCATACGGTGCTCGAGCGGGTGTTGGAGGAGATTTCTTTCCAAACGGATCTTGGGCGGGTTACCATCACGAAGGAGTACGTTGAGGAGCGTTTATCGCCCGTGATGGGTTCGGAAGACCTGTCGCGGTACATCTTGTAGGAGGTTTGGGATGCGTTTGTGGTTGCCTGTGTTTCTGACGGTCGGGCTGGCGGTGTTGCCGGCTCTCGCGGTGGCTCAGACGGATAGTGAAGAACGCACGCAGCCCAGCGTGCAGAACTATGTGCTGCTCGGCAATCAGTACTATGATGCGGGCCAGTACGACGCGGCGCTCATCGCGTTTAAGCGAGCCGTGGAGCTGGATGAAAAGAACGTGGAGGCCCTCTACGGACTGGCGCGCGCCCAGCTCCGGCTGCGGCTATTTAGCTCGGCGGTGGAGAACCTGAAGGCCGCGATCTCCCTGGACGCGAGCTACACGCCCGCGTACGTCGCGTTGGCTCAGGCGTACACGGACCAGTACATCAACGCGCGGGACCGCGAGGCGGCCCGCGCCCTGCTGGATCAGGCGCTGTTGGTGCTGAACGACGCGGAGCGGATCAACCCGGAGTACTACGCGATCTACAACCAGCGCGGCCTGATCTACCAGTACAAGGGGGATCCGGAGAAAGCCGCGGAGGCCTTTGAGAAGGCCTTGAGCATCAACAACGAGGACCCGATCGTGCTGTACAACCTCGCCCTTACCAACCTCTCGCTGGGCAGGTTGGATGAGGCCCTCTCCCTGCTCAAGCGCGCGGTGGCCGTCGCGCCGCAGGACTCGTACGTGCGCGCCCGTTACGGCGCCTTGCTCGCGGTGAAAGGGCGTTTAGACGACGCCTTGTTCGAGCTCGAGCAGGCCGTGCGCCTGGATCCGACGAACGCGCTCGCGTGGAGCTACCTGGGGCAGGTGCGCTTCCAGCGCAAGGAGTACGAGGAAGCGCTCGCCGCGTTGAGCCGGGCGGTGGAACGCGACCCTTCGCGCTACCCCGAGGCGTACTTCTACCTGGGGCGCGTCTACATGGAGCGCGGGGAGTACGAGGAGGCGCGGTACAACCTGAGCAAGGCCGTGGTCCTCGACCCCGCGAACGCGGAGTACCGGTACTGGCTGGGGCACGCCAACGAGAAGCTCGGCGACATGGAGGGGGCGGCCGCGCAGTACAAGAAGGCGATCGAGCTGCGGCCGGACTACCCTGAGGCCAGGGAGGGTTTGGCCCGCGTGCAGTAACCCCAGCGATACGCCCGGCCCGGATAAACTCCGGGCCGTTTAGTTTTGAGCTAAACTATAGGCATGCGCTACCGCCTAGACGCGTGGAGCCCGGGCTACGGCACCCCTTTACCCGAGGGGCCCACCATGACCGAGGAACGGCTACAGGCCGAACCCCAGGAGTACCCCTGGAGTGCCCGGGCCGACGCGGAACCCTTCGAGGGGCCCGTCTACCTGATCGACGGACGCCAACGCTTTGAAGGCGCGCTGTACATCGAGGACGCCTACCCCGCCCTGCTGTTCAGCTTCGCGGTCGGCGCGGTCCGCCTCGAGCCGGGCCGCGCTCAGTTTTACGCGCCCGGATGGCGGGTCGAGCGCTATTTGCTCGTCGCTGGGGAGGTGCCGGCGGATCTCCTCGAGCTCGGTCCCGGACTCGCTTACCGGGTGTGGCCCTGTCCCGCCGCTCAAGGGTACGAGGCCCTCCAGGAGGAGGCCCACACCCTGCGGCGTCAGGTCGAGGACCGCTTGGGCCAGCGCATCGCTCGCGCGAACCCCGCAGCCCTTATCCTTCACGACGGCCCCCTGTACCTCACCGACGGCCCGTACGCGCGCCGCTTAGGGTACGCCAAGACCCAGTGGCGGGCCTACCTCTCGCCCGAGCACGCCGCCCTCGTGCCGCGCCTCGCCCCGGGAGAACGCACGCCCGTCTTCGAGATCCACAAGCGCAACGGGCCCAAGGTGCGGAGCTGGTACCTGCGGCTGCCCCTCGATCCGGACCGGCCCTACGCGCCCGCCGCGAGCCTCGTGCGCGTAGAGACCGGAGCGGACGGGGAGGAAGCCGTGCAGCTCGCGCGTTACTCCCTGAGCTTGTTGCCGCGGCTGGCTTCCAAACCCTACCGCGATCCGCGCGCCCCCCAGAACCTGGTGCCGATCGGGGCGCTCGAGCGTGAGCTCGGCCGCAGGCTCGGTAGGCTGGAGGTGATCCGCGCGCGCTTGCTCCGGAGTCTCGAGGCCGGAGCGTAAAGGAGGCAGCATGCAGCAAGAACCGATCGGCGTCGTTCTTGGAAACCGCGAATCCACTCCCCTCGAGTTCTGGATAGGGGTGCGGGAAGGGCACCTCCTCCGGCTGGACGACCTGGTGTGGGTGGCGTGCACCCACCAGGGCCAGACCGTCCGGTACTACGGCGTGGTGGACCGGGTCTCCAAGGTGCTCGAGGGCACCCAGTTCGACTCCGACACCTTCCTCGCCTCGGACAACCTGATCCCCACGCACACCGCGTATGTGGCGCATGTGACCGTGACGCGCCTCGAGCCTGAGACCTACATCCCCCCGGATCCCGGCAGCCCCGTGTACCTCGCGGTGGGGGAGGCGCTCGAGCGCGCCTTGTATTACGACGGTATGGTGGAGCGCGGTCCGGAGGGAACGCCCCGAAGTACGCGGCTTCCGGTGGGCGTGCTGCGCAACGGGGAGCCGGCCTACGTGAACCTCGCTTTTTTGGATGGCCGGCGGGGCGGGCACGTGAACATCTCGGGCATCTCCGGCGTGGCTTCGAAGACGAGCTACGCCTTGTTCTTGCTGTACAGCCTTTACCACTCCGGGGTGCTTCCGGACGCGCTCGCGGCGCGCACCCTGATCTTTAACGTGAAGGGGGAGGACCTGTTCTTTCTCGATAAACCCAACCGCGAGCTGGAGGGCCGGCACCAAGAGGCGCGTGCGGTGTACGAGAAGCTGGGTCTTCCGGTCGGGCCGTTTAAAAGCGTGGCCTTCCGCGCTCCGCCCAAGAAGACGGCGGGGGATATCGTGCCGGACGTGGAGTCCCGCAAGAACGGCGTGGTTCCGTACCACTGGGATCTGGTGCAGTTCTGCCGCGAGGGGTTGCTGCCCTTTTTGTTCACCGACCGGGGCGCGATGTCCAACCTGGGGTTCTTGATCGACCAGGTGACCGAGCGCCTGCGGAAGCTGGCGGAGCGCCAGAAGGGCCCCGCCTTGCTGGTGGAGGACTGGGAGGACGCGCTCGGGCAGGAGGCCGCCCAAGTCACCTTCGACGCGCTGGGTAAGGTGCAGATCACCTCGTTCGCGCAGCTCGTGGCGTACGTGGAGTACAAGCTCCTGGGGGCCGAAGGGGACGAGGAGGCCAAAGGCGACCCCCGCTGGGTGGCCCGCCAAGCGCGCGGCACCCTCGAGGCGTTCGTGCGCCGCCTGCGGGCCGCGATCCCGAACGTCAGCCACCTGATCCGGGGGGACCGGCCGGGCCGTCCGCCCGACCCACTGGACGGCGAGGCGCAGGTGTGCGTGGTGGACATCCACCAGCTCGCCCCCCAGGCGCAGATGTTCGTGGTGGGCGCCCTCTTAAAGGACGTGTTCGCCCGTAAGGAGTCCAACCGGTACCCTGGGAAGGTCTTCATCGTGCTGGACGAGCTCAACAAGTACGCGCCTCGCGAGGACGAAAGCCCGATCAAGGACATCCTCCTGGACATCGCCGAGCGCGGACGTTCCCTCGGGGTGATCCTGATCGGCGCGCAACAAACCGCTTCCGAGGTGGAGCGCCGCGTGGTCGCAAACGCCGCGATCCGCATCGCGGGCCGGCTGGACGCCGCCGAGGCCGAGCGCCCCGAGTACCGCTACATGCCCGCAAGCTTCCGCGAACGCGCGGTCATCCTTCCGCAAGGCACGATGATCCTGCACCAGCCCGAGGTGCCCACCCCCCTCGCCCTCACCTTCCCCTTCCCGGCCTGGGCGACCAAGGCGAGCGAGGTGCTCGAGGACAACTCCAAAGCGGCGCTGAGCGAGGAGATCGACTTCTAGGAGGCGTATGCGCATCCTGCACACCGCGGACTGGCACCTAGGCAAGACGCTCAAAGGGGTGGACCGCACCCCGGAGATCGCCCTGGCCCTCCGCGAACTGCTCGAGGTCGTCCGGAGCGAGCGCGTGGACCTCGTGATCGTGGCGGGGGACCTGTTTGACCGGCCCGTCGTCAGCGCGGAGGCTGAGGCTGCCGCCTTCGAGTTCTTCCTCGGCTTGAAGGAACTCGGGGTGCCGGCTTTGGTGATCGCGGGTAACCACGACGCGCGCGAGCGCCTGGAGGCCCTGGCCCCGCTCCTCTTGCTGGCGGGAACCACCGCGCTGGGGCGGGTGCGCCTCCGGGAGGACGGGGGCGTGTACGCCTTTTCGTGGGGGCGAGCGGCCCTCCTGCCCTTCCTGTCCGAGCGGCGCTTGGTGAAGGCGGTGCACCTCCTCGAGGAGGACGGCGGCACGTGGAAGGGCCGGTACGCGGACGGCATGCGCCGCGTGATCCAGAACCTCGCCGCGGGGTTCGACCCCGAGGGCGTGAACCTCCTCGTGGCGCACCTGACCGTGGAAGGCGCGCACCTCCGGCTTGGGGGCGGGGAGTTCGCCTTCTACGTCTCCAACAGCTACGCGGTGCCCGCCACCGCCCTGCCCGCCACGGCCCACTACGTGGCCCTCGGCCACATCCACCGCCAGCAGCAGGTCGCCGAAGCGCCCGTCGCCTGGTACGCTGGGAGCCTCATCCAACTGGACTTCGGTGAGGGAGAGGACGCGCCGCGTGGGGCGCTACTCGTAGAGGTGGAGCCAGGCCGGCTCCCGCAGGTGCACGCCCTCGAGGCGCGCTGGGGCAAGCCGTTGAGAACCTACCGCATGAAGCTCGAGCACCTCGACCGCCGCTGGGACGAGGTGCGGGACTGGCCGGGGTACGCGCGGCTGGTCCTCGAGGGCCCGGGCAACCCCGCTTTGCGCGAGCGCATCTACCGCGAGCTTCCGGGCGTGCTGGACGTGCAGTTCACGGGCAGCGCCGAGGCCCAACCGGTGGAGGCGATGGCGCGCCCGGAGGAGCTGGACTGGCTCGAGGCTTACGCGGCCTACCTCAGGGATGTGAAGGGCGTGGAGTTGAGCGAGGCGCAGCGAGAGGCGTTCAAGCGCGTGTACGAGGAAGTGCACGGGGAATAGGAGGGAGTGGATGCGCCCGTTGCGGTTGGTTGTGGCGGGGTTCGGGGCGTACCGCGAACCCCAGGAGATCCCATTTGACGACGTGGAGCTCTTCGCGATCACCGGACCGACCGGGTCGGGGAAGAGCACCTTGCTGGACGCGATCTGCTTCGCCCTCTACGGGAAAACCCCCCGCGCGGGCGGGCGGGGGTTTCGCGAACTGAAGCACCCCGGGGTGGACGCGGCCCGCGTGAGCCTCGAGTTCAGCGTGGGGTCGCAGGTGTACCGGGTGGTGCGGACTCTGGGCACCCGGGAGAACCAGCACCGGCTCGAGGCTCTCGAGGACGGCCGCTGGCGCACCCTGCCCGAGTCCGACCGGGTGCGCACGCTCAACCAGAAGCTCGAGGCGATCCTCGGCCTGGACTACGACGCGTTTATCCGGGCGATCCTGTTGCCGCAAGGCGAGTTCGACCTGTTCCTAAAGGGCGACGCGAGCGAACGCCGCGAGCTCCTCTCGGCCCTGTACGGCCTCGAGGGCGTGGCCGCGATGCGCGAGCGCGCCATGGCTCACCTCAAGGAGGCAGAAGGTGCGCTGGAGCGGGTGGAGGGGGCGCTAGGCGGCCTAGAGGCAACCGATGAGGCCGCGCTAGAGGCCCTGCGTGAGGAGATCGCGCACCTGGAGCGCGAAGAGGCTGAGGCCAACCGGCGCCTCGAGGCCGCTCAACAGGCCTTAAAAGAGGTGGAGGCCCGCTACGCGCGCCACGTGGAGCACGAGAAGCTGCGGCGGCGGCACGCGGCCTGGAAGGCGGAAGCCGCGCGGATCGAACGCATCCGCGAACGCCTCGCGCAGGCCGAGCGGGCCGAACGCATCTGGCCGCACCTCGAGGCCCTCGAACGCGCCCAGCAGGCCGTGCATCAGGCCGCGCGCGAGCTCGCCGAGACCGAGCGGCGCCTCAAAGCGGCCCGCACCCAACGCGACCGGCTCCTCGAAGCGTACGACCCCGCGGCGTTGGAACGCGTGAAGCTCCGCCAGGCGGAGCTCGAGCACCTGCGCGCGCAGGAGGAGCGGCTGTTGCGTTATGGCGGCGGCCTCGACCGCACGCACTCCGCCCCCCTGCCCTTTGACGAGGCGCGCGTGGAGGCGTTGCGCGAAGCGCAGGCCCGGTTCAGGGACCTCCAACAACTCAAGAAGAACCTGGGCCGCGCCCAGGCGCGCCTGGAGGAGGAGCGCCGGCAGCTTAACGCGCGCGAAGCGGAGCACGCCCGTCTCGCCGAGGAACTCGCCGCCCTCGAGCGGGAAGGCAAGGCCCTCCGCGCCCAGCACGAAACGGCCCGCGCGCGCCTGGAGGAAGCGCGCCAGCGCGCGGGCGTGCTCGCCTACCGCGCGCTGTTGCGGCCCGGCGAGCCCTGCCCCTTGTGCGGCCAGACGGTGCACCGCGTGCCCGAAGGGGGCGCGCCGGATCTGGACGCCCTGGAGCGCGCGGAACGCGAGGCCAAGGAGCGGCTTGAGGCCCTCCGGGAGGCGTACCTGACGTGCCGCGCTCGGCGGGACGCCCTCCAGGAAGGGTTACCGGCCGAACGGAACCGCGTTGAGGAGCTGGCGCGAGAGGTGGAGGAGTGGCAAGGGCAGGTTCGGGCGGTGGAGGCGGAGCTCGGCGTGTGGCCGGGCCCTGAAGCCGTCGCCGAGGAGCTCGAGCGGCGCCTCGCCGGCCTCGCGGCCGCGTTGCGCGAAGCTACGGACGGCCGCGGCGTGGCGGCGTACGCCCGCGCCCTCCAGGCGCAACGCGCCCGGCTCGAGGCGCAAGCGCAGCGCCTCGAGGCTTTGGCGCGCGAGCTGCAGGCGCTCGAGGAGCGGCACGGGCGGCTGGAGGAGGCGCGGCGCGAGCGGGAGCGCACCGCGGCGCAGCTGGAGGCCTCGGTCGAGGCGCTGTTGCGGGAGGGCGGGTTCGCGCATCCGGAGGAGGTGCGCGCGGCGCGCCTTGCGGACGAGGAGCGCCAGGCCTGGCTCGAGCGGGTGCAGGCGCACGAGCAGGAGGGCGTGTACCTCGAGGGTCGCCTCCGCGATCTGGAGCAAACCCTTGAAACGGACGATCCCGTGACGGAGGAGGCCGTGCGCGCGCAACGGCAGGCGGTGGAGGCGTTGCAGGCCCAGCTCCGCGCGTTGGGGCAGAAGCTCGGGGAGCGGCGCGCCGTGAAGGAGCGGATGGAGCAGGACCTCGAGCGCAAGCGCGCCCTCTTAGCGGAACGGGCGCGGCTGGTGAGTGCGGTGGATGTCTGGCAGCGCCTGGCCCAGGACCTCAAGGGCGGCAACTTCCCGGATTACCTGCTCAACCGCTACCAGGTGGGGCTGGTGCAGCGCGCTTCCGAACTCCTCAAAACCCTCTCCTCCGGCCGCTACCGGTTTCGCTTGCACGAGGGGGAGTACTACGTGGAGGACCTCTGGACCGAAGCGGTGCGCTCGGCCCGCACCCTCTCGGGCGGCGAGACCTTCCTCGCGAGCCTGTCGCTCGCCCTAGCGCTTTCCGAGCACCTCTCGCGCGGGCGTTTAGGGGCCTTGTTCCTCGACGAAGGGTTCGGTACCTTGGACCAGGAGACCCTCGAGCTCGCCGCGGGCGTGCTCGAGACGCTCCCTACCCAGGGGCGCTTGGTGGGGGTGGTCACGCACGTGATCGCCTTGGCTGAGCGCTTCCCGGCTCGGCTCGTGGTGGAGAAGCATCCTGCGGGGAGCCGCGTGCGTTGGGAAGCATGACGCGTTTGGTGCGGAACACCCTGGTGATCATGTCCGGTACCCTGGCGAGCCGGGTGCTGGGGCTGGTGCGCCAGGCGGTGTTCAACAACCTGTTCGCAGACCCCCTCAAGGACGCCTTTAACGTCGCGTACCGCGTCCCTAACCTGTTCCGCGAGGTGGTAGCGGAGGGGGCGGTGACCAACGCCCTGGTCCCCATTCTGAAAAGCCTCCCGCCGCACGAAGCCCGGACCTTCGCGCAGCGCTTCGGCGCGGCCCTTCTGGGCGTGAACCTCCTCCTGCTGGGCTTGGGTTGGGTGGGCGCCCCGTGGATCGCGGATTTGCTCGTGGCGGAGGGCAGCGCTTTGGATCTCGAGCTCGTCACCTACTTGATCCGCCTCGTGATGCCGTTCTTGACCGCGATCTCGATGAGCGCGTTCTTCGCCGCGTTGCTCCACGCGGACGAGCGCTTCTTCGCGCCGAGCTTCGCGCCGATCGCGTTTAACGTGGGCGCGACCCTCCTCATGCTGGCCTGGCCGGGTAGCCCGCTCGCGCTGGGACTGGCCTTTACCGTTGGGGGGGCGCTGCAGGCGCTGGTGCAGTGGCCGTATTTGCGCGGATACCGGTTCGCTTTCCGTTGGCACCCTGGGATCGCGCGGGCGGCGCGGCTGATGGGGCCGTTCGTCTTTACCACCTCCGTGCGCCAGCTCCTCACCGTGGTCCTCACGGTGATCCTGACCGGGTTCCCGCAGGCCGCTGTGACGGGTTTTTATAACGCGGAGATGATCTATCTAATGGGGCTGGGCTTGCTCGCGGTCTCCCCAGCGACCGCGCTGTACCCGCGCCTGGCCGCAGCCGCGGCCGCCGGAAACGCAGAGATCTTCCGCAGCTTGCTGGAGCGGGGGCTGGTGCGGATGAGCGTCCTGCTTGGCGTGGCAACCGGCCTCCTCGCGGGGCTTGCGCCCTGGGTCATCCACACCCTCTACGCCTGGACCCCCCGGTTTTCGCCGGAGAACGCGCGTTTTTCCACTGAGGCCCTCGCTGCGCTGGCCCTCGCGCTCGTGCCCTGGGGGCTGTACACGCTTTTGGTGCGGGCGCACTACGCGCGCGAGGAGGTCGCGGCCGCGGTGCGGGTCAGCGTCACGATCTTCCTGCTGAACACGCTGGGGTACTACCTCCTCGCGCCGCGCGGCATGTACGCCTTGAACCTCGCCACGGTCGCGGCAGGCGGGGTCGGGCTGGTTTGGCTCAGCGGGCGGCTCGCCCGCCTGGGCGTGCTCAACGCGCGTTCCTTAGGGTTCGTGCTCGCGCGCGTGGGGGCGGCGGCCGTCGTGGCAGGTACCCTCGCCTACCAGACCGCCCGGGCCCTAGGGCCCGCGGGCAGCGCCCTGGAGAGCTTGCCCCCCCTGGCCGCGGGTGGGGCGGTGGGGTTGGGCGCGTACCTTCTCCTGGCCCGCCTCCTTGGGCTGCCCGTCTCCTTACGGCGCTAGGCGGTGCCGGTCGCGCGGAAAGGCGCGCGCATAGCGCACGTTCGGCAAGCCCAGCAACTTCTGTGTCAAACGCTCCGCCCCGATCGCGAACCCGCCGTGCGGCGGCATCCCGTACTTGAACACCTCGAGGTACCCCCGGAACGCCTGGGGATCCAGCCCGTGACGCTGGAGGCTTTCCACCAGGTCCTCGTACCGGTGGATGCGCTGGCCGCCCGAGGTGACCTCCAGCCCCCGGAACAAGAGGTCAAAGCTCCGCGTCAGGCCGGGCCGCTCCGGGTCCGGGTGCGTGTAGAAGGGCCGGACGGACTCGGGGTACCGGTGCACGAACACCCAGTCCGTGCCGTACCGCTCCCTGACGTACGCACCCAAAGCGCGTTCCGCCTCGTCGTTGAGGTCCGTGCCCACCCCGATGCCCAGCTCCTCCTTCACGATGCGGCGCGCCTCCTGATGCTCGAGCACGGGGATCTCCTTAGGGACGGGAGGCAGCTCGACGCCCAGCAAGCGCAGCGCGCGCTCCGCACTCGCCCGGGCCTCCTCGAGCATCGCCCGGATCAGTTCGGTTTCCAGCCGCATCACCTCCTCGTGGGACTCGATGAAGCCCATCTCCACGTCGAGGGAGAGGTACTCGTTCAGGTGGCGGCTGGTGGCGTGCTCCTCGGCCCGCCAAACCGGTGCGACCTCGTACACGCGTTCGTACACGCCCACCAGGATCTGCTTGTAGAGCTGGGGGGATTGCGCGAGGTAAGCGCGTTGCTCGAAGTACTCCACGGGAAAGAGGTTCGTGCCGCCCTCCGCTCCGGCCTGGACGATCTTAGGGGTGTAGACCTCGGTGAACCCGGCGGCGTCCAGGTACTTCCGGAACCCCCGCACGAGCGCGGCCTGCACCTGGAGGGGGGCGCGGGCCTTCTCCCCGCGCAGCGTGACGTACCGGTACTCGAGCAGGGTCTCGGGGTTCGCGCGCCACTCCTCCTTAGGAATCTCGACCGGGGTGGGTGCCGTTGCGGGGGAGAGAACCTCGAGGCCTTCGGCGTGCACCTCGAGGCCCCCCGGGGCCTTGTCGCTTTCCACGACCGTGCCCGTGACGCGAATGCTGGACTCCTGCAAGGGTAGTTTCCCGCCGCCGGGGAGCACCACCTGAACCACGCCGCTGCGGTCGCGGAGCAGGACGAACTGGATCCCGCCGAGGTCGCGCCGCCAGTGCAGCCAACCCATGAGCGTCACGCGTTCTCCCACGTGCTGCGGTAGGTCTTGAACGAGTATGCGCTGCATCCTCACCTCCTTTAATGAAAAATCCCCCCGGCACAACGGGCGCCGGGGGGAAGGGTGGCCTTCCCCCGCTACGTGTCGTTATTGCGCGATGCTGCCAAGGCCATGTTGGGTGTGATTTTACTCACTTGGGCGCGTGGGGTCAAGCGCCCGGGGGATTAACTCTCCCAGGCCTTCAATAAGCCCGTGAGCTCCTCCGGGGCGGCCACCGTGCTAAACGCCTCGTACACCTCCTCCCGCCGCAGGTACTGGCCGTTCTTGCCGCTCAGCATACCCACGCGCTCTTCCTCCGGTTTGTGGCGGTGTTTCTCCAACCGCAACTCACCCCGCGGGGAGAGGAAGACCTTGTACACCACTCCGCTCGTGCGCCGCTCCGCCTCGAGCCCTTCCTCGACGAACCGAACCTGGTAGCCCAGAGTTTTGAGGATGCGTTCGGCTTCTTCCATGTTCTCAGCACCTCACGAAGAACGGGTATTGCAACGGTCGCCCGAAGCCCTTGGGCGGCCCGGGCGGCTTTGCGACCGAGCCCGCCCTGCCCCAAGGCGGGGAGTGCCTTGGAAGCCGGCGCGGGCAGGGTGCGCGTGCATCGGGTACCTCCGAACTCCTAATGGCCCTATTTTATCCCGACCCCAAGCGGTTTTATGTGAGCAGTTTGGCCGGCGCTTCGGGATCCTGACCGTCCGCGGCGGACCGCAGGTGGCTCGGAGGGATACGGAGCACCTCCGCGCCCTCTAGCGCGAGCCGCACCAGGGCGGGAATATCCAGCGCGGCCTCCGCCCGGTCCAGGTCCTCCGGCGTGCTGCGCGTCGCGGGGCGTTTCGGTTCCAGGAAGCTGCAGCAGTCCTGCTGGGGCAGGATCGAGATCTCGTAGGTCCCGATCCGCTTTGCGGCCTCGATGACCTCGGTCTTATCCATCCCGACCAAGGGGCGCAGCACCAGCATCCGGACCGCCCGCCCCACGGCGTGCATGTTCTCCAGGGTCTGGCTCGCCACCTGGCCCAACGCATCCCCTGTGACGAGCGCCTTCGCGTCCTCCTGCTCCGCGATCGCTTCCGCGATGCGCAGCATGAACCGCCGGTAGAGGAGGGTCCGGTAACGCTCAGGACAACGCGCGAAGATCTCCTCCTGCACTTTCGCGAGCGGCACCAGGTACAGCTTGGATTCCCCCTGCCAGTCGGCCAGCACCTCCACCGTCTTCTTGCTCTTCACGGCGGAGTAGTAATCGGTGTGCGGGTACGAGTGAAAGTGCACGAACACCGCCCGCGCGCCGCGCTTCATCATGCGCCACGCCGCGACCGGAGAGTCAATCCCACCCGAGAGCAGCACCACCACCTTGCCCGAGGCCCCCACAGGCAGCCCGCCAGGCCCCGCACGACGCGTGCGCGAGGTGTAGACCCAAGCCACCTCCTCGAAGAACTCCACGTGCACCTCCACGTCCGCGCCCTTGAGCCGAACCGGCAGCCCCGTCGCGCGCACGATACGCGCCCCGATCGCCCGCTCCGCCTCCGGCGAGGTGAACGGCAGGCGCTTGTTCGCCCGCTTCGCGCTCACGCGGAAACTCGTCGTATCCTCAGGCAGCAGCTCGAGCCCCACCCGCGCGATCCCATCGAAATCGATCGGCACCTCCCGCACCACCGCGAAGTACGCGATGCCGAACACGCGCTCCAGCCGCCGCTCGACCTCCTCGAGCTGCGCCTCGGGCACCTCACGCACCAGGATGCGCCCGGTCAGGCGCGAGACCCGCGCCCCGGTCCCCGCGAGCGCGTCCCGGATGCGCTGCAGCAGGATCTGCTCGAACCGCGCGCGGTTCTTGCCCTTTAGGCCGATCTCGTGGTAGTGCACCAGAAGGGTCATGCCTGCCCCTCCCAATTAAACACCCGTTCGGCGTTCTCGTCCGTAACCCGCTCCAACGCCTCCAGCGTTTCGCCCCGCGCTGCGGCGAGCGTCTCGAGGGTGTAGCGCACGTAGGCCGGCTGGTTCTTCTGCCCCCGCTTGGGCTGGGGCGGCAGGAAGGGGCTGTCCGTCTCAACGAGGATCCGGTCCTCAGGCAGCGCCCGCGCCGCTTCGCGCAGCGCCTCGTTCTTCTTGTAGGTGAGATTCCCCGCGAAGCTAAACGCCCCGCCGAGCTCGAGCCCCACCCGCACAAGCTCCGGGTGCCCCCCGAACGCGTGAAGCACGAACCGCTTGGGGCGGTTAAACGCCAGCCACGCGACGAGCTCGCGCTCGGCCTGGTCCTCCCCCTTCTTGCTGCGCACGTGGAAGACCAGGGGCACGCCGCGCTCCTCGGCGAGCTCGGCCTGGAAATCCAGGGCCTGGTACTGCTTCTCGCTCGAGGCCGCGTCCCAGTAGTAGTCCAGCCCGCTCTCCCCGATCGCGCGGACCTTCGGGTGCTGGCTGAGCTCCCGAAGCCGCACCCGCACGTCCTCATCGAACGCTTCGGCCTCGGTCGGGTGTAACCCCACCGCGACGTAGACGTTCGGGTACCGCTCCGCGATCCGCAGGTTCCGCTCCGACCGTTCGGGGTTCGTGCCCACGGTGAGAATCGCCCGGAAGTGCGCGGCGGACTCGATCGCAGCTTCCGGGTCCTCCAACCAGTCAAGGTGGGCGTGCGTATCGGTCATACAGCGTTTTATGCTACCATTTTCCCCCGCCAAGGGGAACTACACTGGGTCTATGCGCAAAACCTTCCTCCTGGCCCTCCTCGGGCTTGCGGCGTGCGCGCCGCGCCTCGTGGGCGTGGATCCCAGCCGCCCCCCCGACCCCACCGACTGGAGCCCACGCCCCGCACCCCTCGAGTGGTGGTACGTCGCGGCCTACCTGCCGGAGGAACGGCTCGCGATCCAGTGGGCGGCCTTCAAGGCCTACACCCCGCCGGAACTGCCCCTCGCCTTCGTCGCGCCCGGACCGTACTTCGCGATGCACCTGGCCGTGACGGACCTCGAGGCGGACCGTTTCCTCTTTAACGAGCGGACCGACTTCCCCTGGGGGTACGCCGAGGTCCAGGCCCGTCCCTTATCCATCGCGCTTGACGGATGGCGTTTCGCGGAGGAGGACGGGCGTTTCATCTTGCGGGCCGGCGCGCTGGAGCTGGTACTCACCCCGGAAAAACCCCCGGTGGTGCACCCGCCCGGCTACTCCGGCACCGCCCAGACCGGCCGGATGTACTACACCTCCTACACCCGCGTCCGCCTCGAGGGGCGCTGGGGCGCGCGCCCCTTGGCCGGCGTGGCCTGGATGGACCACCAGTGGGGCGTGCAACGATCCGGTACAGCAGCGACGTGGGACTGGTTCGGCCTGCACCTTAGCGACGGATCGGAGGTCATGCTCTACCGGGTGAAGGACGCCGCTGGGCGGGTGGTGCAGCTCGCGGGCAGCCGGGTGGACGCGAACGGGAGAGTCCAGGCCCTCGAGGGGCTCGAGATGCGCCCCTTGACGCGCTGGGCCTCGCCTAGCGGGCGCGTGTACGTGGTGGGCTGGCGGGTCCTTGCGCGGGGGTTGGACCTCGTGCTCCGGCCCGAGCGGCTCGAGCAGGAGATCCTGAGCCGGACCACGCGGGTGGCCTACTGGGAGGGGCCGGTGGTGGGGGAGGGAGCCTGGAACGGCACGCGGGTGCGGGCCTGGGGGATGGGAGAGTTTGTGGCGGGGTCCTATGATCCGTCGGCAATGCCTCTTTTCGGGGATGCCCCCTAATGCCGTGCCCGCGACCCTAGGCGCCCCGCCAGGAGGGGTGGGGTGTCTAAGAGGGACAAGAGGCTTCCGTGGAATCGGGGGAGTCCGCGCCACTTAGAACCCATGAGCACCTTGAGCATTCGCCAACCCTGGATCGAGCTGATCCTGCACGGGTGGAAGGATGTGGAGCACCCCACCCGGCGCATCCTGGAGCCTGAGCCTCTTGTGTTACACGCCTCGGTCAACGGGAAGCGGGCGTTTGCGGGCTGAAGCCCGAGGCCCTGCCGCGCCGGGCTTTGGTGGGGGGTACTTGAAGAACCCTCGCCCCTACCCTGGATCGGAGGGTATCGTTCACGGTAGCCGCGGTATTGAGGACGGGTAGCGGCGGCCTGGGCTCCCTGCCTGAACAGCCTAAACACCCCCGCGCGTGTTGAGGCAGGGCCAGGGGAGGTCCAAGACAGGATTGGAAGAGCGGCCCTCCGGATTCGCGCAATGAAGGAGGACCGCTGGAGGAGAGGGTCAGAACCCGATGAGTTGGCGGGCCTCCTGCAGCACCGCCTTCACCACGCCTTCCTCGGGCGCCTCGCAGTAAACGCGCAGGACCGGCTCGGTCCCCGAGGGGCGGAACAAGACCCACGCGCCGCCCGCGAGGTGCCACTTGTACCCGTCGAGGTCCTCGACCCGCTCCACCTCGAGGCCCGCGAGCGGCACGGGGTCCTTGAGCCGTGCCATGACGCGGTCCTTTTCCTCGAGGCTCGGCAGGTGCAGGTCCAGCCGGTCATAGAAGTGCGTGAACCCTACCTCCGCTTCGATCTCCGCGAACTGCTCGCCGATGTCCTTGCCGGTGTGCACGAGGGACTCCAGGAGGAGCAGGCTGTTGAAGATCCCGTCGCGTTCGGGGAGGTGGTACGAGACCCCGATCCCTCCGGACTCCTCCCCGCCCATCAGGACCCCGCCTTTTAGGAAGGCGTCCGTGATGTACTTGAACCCGATGGGGGTGGTTTCGACCTCCAGGCCAAGTTTGGCCCCCAATAGCTCGATGATGCGGGAGACGGAGAAGGTCTTCACCACCCGGCCGCGCAGTCCCTTGCGGTGGAGGTGCTTGAGCATCACGGCGAAGATCTGGTGGCTGTTGAAGAACCGCCCCCCGGCGAGGACCGCGCCCAGCCGGTCCGCGTCCCCGTCCGTGACCACGGCGAACACCGGCGCGGACTCCGCCCCCATCACCGCGCGGAGCGTGCCGAGGTTCTGTGGGAGGGGCTCGGGGTTCACGCCGTAGAACATGGGGTTGGGCACGGCGTGCAGCTCCCGGACCTCGAGGGAAAGCCCGGCGTGCTTGGCGAACCCGGCGAGCCACCCGCCGGCCGCGCCGCCCATCGCGTCGTGGTACAGCACGCCCTCGTAGGCCTTGAGGGCCCCCAGGTCGAGCCGTTGGGCCAGGTGGTCGTAGTACGCCTTGCGCACGTCGAACAGCTCGATCTTGTGCTTCGCGGGATCAAAGGTCTGGGGTTCGCGCCGGCCCAGCCGGGCCTCGACCGCCTTCACGATCTCCGGCGTGGCGGAGCCCCCGTAGGGCCCTTTGATCTTGAAGCCGTTGTACTGGGGGGGGTTGTGCGAGGCGGTGATCATCACCCCGCCGTCCGCCTCGAGGTGCGTCACCGCGAAGGAGGTGGCGGGGGTGGGGGTGTAGCGCTTCGCGAGGAAGACCTCGAGGCCGTTCGCGGCTAGGACCTCGGCGGCCGTTCGGGCGAACGCGTCGGAGAGGAAGCGGGTGTCGTACCCCACCACGACGCGCTTGCCGCCGGTTTCCACGAGGTAATCGGCGTACGCTTGGGCTACGCGAGCGACGTTAGCGAAGGTGTAGTTCTCGGCGATGACGTCGCGCCACCCGTCCGTGCCGAACCGAATCTCACTCATGGGCCTTATTCTAGCGGAATCCCCGGCGAGGGGGGTGCTAGACTCGAGGGCGATGGACCTGCTTCGCGATTTGAATCCAGCCCAGCGAGAGGCTGTGCAGCACTACACCGGGCCCGCCCTCGTGGTGGCCGGGGCGGGGTCGGGGAAGACCCGCACGGTGGTGCACCGCATCGCGTACCTGATCCGGCACCGGGGGGTGTACCCCACGGAGATCCTCGCGGTGACCTTCACCAATAAGGCCGCGGGGGAGATGAAGGAACGCCTCGCCCGGATGGTGGGGCCGGCGGCGCGGGAGCTTTGGGTTTCCACCTTTCACTCGGCGGCGCTGCGGATCCTGCGCGTGTACGGGGAGTACATCGGGTTAAAGCCCGGGTTTGTTGTGTACGATGAGGACGACCAGCTCGCGCTTTTGAAGGAGGTGCTGGGGGGGTTGGGCCTCGAGACCCGCCCGCAGTACGCGCGCGGCGTGATCGACCGCATCAAGAACCGGATGTGGAGCGTGGACGCGTTTTTACGCGAGGCGGAGGATTGGGTGGGGGGACTGCCGAAGGAGCAGATGGCCGCGGTGTACCAGGCGTACGAGGCCCGCATGCGGGCGCTGGGCGCCGTGGACTTCAACGACCTGCTCCTTAAGGTGATCGGGTTGTTTGAGGCGCACCCGGAGGTCCTGCATCGCGTGCAGCAGCGGGCGCGGTTCATTCACGTGGACGAGTACCAGGACACGAACCCCGCCCAGTACCGCCTCACGCGCCTGCTCGCGGGCGCGGAACGCAACCTGATGGTGGTGGGGGATCCCGACCAGTCCATCTACGGGTTCCGCAACGCGGACATCCACAACATCCTGAACTTCGAGAAGGACTACCCGGACGCGCGCGTGTACCGCCTCGAGGAGAACTACCGTTCGACCGAGGCCATCCTGCGCGTGGCGAACGCGGTGATCGAGAAGAACGCCTTGCGCTTGGAGAAGACGCTGCGCCCGGTCCGTTCGGGCGGGGATCCGGTCTTCCTTTACCGCGCTCCGGACCACCGGGAGGAGGCGGCGTTTGTCGCGCGGGAGGTGCAGCGCCTGAAGGGGCGGGGCCGCCGCCTGGACGAGATCGCGGTCCTGTACCGCACGAACGCCCAGTCCCGCGTGCTGGAGGAGGCGTTCCGCCGGCAAAACCTCGGGGTGCGCATCGTGGGCGGCGTGGGGTTCTACGAGCGCCGCGAGGTCAAGGACGTCCTGGCCTACGCCCGCGCCGCGGTGAACCCCGCGGACGACCTGGCTGTAAAGCGCGTCCTGAACGTGCCGGCGCGCGGCATCGGCCAGACCAGCCTCGCGAAGCTCTCCCAGCTCGCCGAAACGGCCCGCGTGAGCTTCTTCGAGGCCCTGCGCCGCGCCGGGGAGGTCCTCGCCCGCCCGCAGGCCCAGGCCGTGCAGCGGTTCGTGGCGCTCATCGAGGGCCTCGCGAACGCCGCTTACGACACCGGTCCCGACGCCTTCCTCCGCCTGGTGCTGGCGGAGACCGGGTACGCCGATATGCTGCGCCGGGAGCCCGACGGGGAGGCGCGGCTCGAGAACCTCGAGGAACTCCTCCGCGCCGCGCGGGAGTGGGAGGAGCAGCACGCGGGCACGATCGCAGACTTCCTGGACGAGGTCGCCCTCACCGCCCGGGCCGAGGAGCCTGAGGGGGAGGTGCCCGCGGAGGCCGTGACCCTCATGACGCTGCACAACGCGAAAGGCCTCGAGTTCCCCGTGGTCTTCATCGTCGGGGTGGAGGAGGGGTTGTTGCCGCACCGTTCCTCCACCGCGCGCGTGGAGGACCTCGAGGAGGAACGCCGCCTCTTCTACGTGGGCATCACCCGCGCGCAAGAGCGGCTGTACCTCACCCTCTCCGAGGAGCGCGAGACCTACGGGCGCCGGGAGGCCGTGCGGGCGAGCCGGTTCTTGGAGGACATCCCTGAGGCGTTCCTCCAGCCGCTCTCGCCGTTCGGGGAGCCCCTCGGCGCGGGGCGCGAGCCGGTGGCTGTACGCCCAACGCGCCGCTCAAGCGCCGCGGGCGGGTTCCGCGGGGGGGAGAAGGTGCGGCACCCCCGGTTTGGCCAGGGCCTGGTGGTGGCGGCCTCGGGAGAGGGGGACCGCCAGGAGGTGACGGTGCACTTCGCGGGAGTCGGGCTGAAGAAGCTCTTGGTGAAGTACGCGGGCTTGGAGCGGATAGAATAACCACATATGAAGCATATGAAGCGCTGGATCGCTTGCTTGACGGTGCTGTTTGGGTGGGCCCTGGCGACGGGGCTGGATCTGGGCTTCTCCGTGCGGAACGGTCCCAACGGCGTCTTCATGGGCAGCGCGGGGATCGCGGCGGACCTCGCGGACCTGAGTGTGCGGGGCGCGCTCGTGCTAGGCGCTCCGGAGGGGCTCCTCGTGAGCGGGGAGGTCCTGTACACCCTGCCGGGCTTCGTGCTGTACCCCTACCTCGGGGGCGGCGTGGCGTTGGGCCTCACGGCGCGCGCGGAGCAGAACGCCCTCACCCTCGCGATCGGAGAGCGCATCTACGCCCTCGCCACGGCCGGCGTGGCCTTCCCGGAGCGCGGGTACCGGCCGTACCTCGAGCTCACCCAGTACCTCGGACCAGAGCCGTTCACGCGCGTCACGGTCGGGTTCGTGATGGAGGCGTTCTAGGCATGCTGGAGGACCCTCTCACGCGGGTGCGGGAGGCCCTCGAGGCCCTGGGGCTCGCGCACGAGCGCGTGGAGCTCCAGGCCTCGGGCAAGACCGCGCGCCAAGCGGCCCAGGCGCTCGGGGTGCCCCTCGAGCAGATCGTGAAGAGCCTGGTCTTTACCGTGGATGCGCGACCGGTCCTGGTGCTCGTCGCGGGACACCACCGGGTGGACCCCGAGCGCTTCGCGCAGACCGTCGGGGCGCGCGAGGCGCGCCCGGCCGCACCGGAGGTGGTCGCGGCCGTGACGGGCTTCCCGACCGGCGCGGTGCCGCCGGTCGGGCTGCGGGAGCCGCTGCCCGTCTACATGGACCGCGCGCTGTTGGCCCAGCCGATGGTCTGGGCCTCTGCGGGGACGCCCCGCCACATGATGCGCCTGGACCCGAAGGCGTTATCCCGCGCGCTCGGCGCGGTGGTGTTGGAGGTAGCGTGAAACCGATCGTTGTACTTACGGAAGGGGAAAGCCAGTACTACGCGCCGCTCCTCGGGGCGCTCACCCAGCACGACGCGCCCTACCACGTGCACCTCGCCGCGCCCGGGGAGGGGCTCGCCGCGGCTTTGGCGGGCTTGAAGCCCCTAGGGTACGCGGGCGCGGTCCTCGAGGGAGCGCGGCTCGAGCGCGAAGCCACCCGGCTCGTGGCTCGGCTCGAGCCCGAGGCCCGCGAGGCGGGCCGCGTGGACCTGGTGGTGCCCGAGTGGGCGGGGTTGCGCGGCGCGTACCTCAAGCCCCAGGCCCTGGCCCGGCTTTTGGAGGCGCACGGGTTCGTGGGGGCGCGCGTGCTGTGGGTGGGGGCGGTGCGTCCCGAGCTGCGGCTCGCGCTGCGCGGCGTGCGGTTGGTGCACGCGGTCGTGGAGAACTTCCCGGAGGGGGAGGCGCTGCTCGCTGCGCTGCCCGGGCCGCAGCGGGGGCGCGTCGCGGTGGACGAGACGCGCGGCGCGGCGCTGGCGCGGGAGGCGGACGTCGTGATCTACGGGGGCGGCCGTTTCCCCCTCGCGGTCCTCGAGCCCTACCACACCTTCATCGCCCTCGAGCCGCCCCCGCGGGACGCGTACGCCCTGGTCGCGAACTCCTTCGCGCCTGCGGCCTGGCGGCAGGTGCACCTCAGCCTGCTCGTGGAGCACCTCACCGGGTACGCTTTGCCGCCGGAGGCCTTCCACCTAGAATAACGGTATGATTCCGGATCTTGGACGGGTACCGGGCGTGCTGGGGGAGATCGCCCGCCGCCGTTTGGCGGACGTGCTGCGCGGTTTGGAAGCGGGAGAGGCGCCGGAACCGGAGGCCCTCCCGCCAGCTCCTTCCTTCCGCGCGGCCCTCGAGGCCCCCGGGCTTTCCTTGATCGCCGAGGTGAAGCGGAAGAGCCCTTCCCAAGGGGATATCGCGCCTTTGGATGCGACCAAGGTGGCGCAGGCCTACGCGCAGGGCGGGGCCCGCGCGATCAGCGTTTTGACCGAGCCCCATTACTTCGCGGGTTCGGACGAGGACCTGATCCGGGTGCGACGGGCGGTCGGGCTTCCGGTGCTGCGGAAGGACTTTACGGTCCACCCTGCCCAGGTCCGGCAGGCGCGGCGCTTGGGGGCCTCGGCTGTGCTGCTCATCGTGGCGGTCCTGGGGGAGCGGACGGGCGCGTACCTGGAGCTGGCGCGGAAGGAAGGCGTGGAGGCGCTGGTTGAGGTGCACGACGCGCGCGAGCTGGAGATCGCCCTCGAGGCCGGGGCCGGGATCGTGGGGATTAATAATCGGGACCTGACGACGCTCGAGGTGAACCTGGATACCGCGCCGCGCCTGGGCCGTTTGGCGCGCGGGCGGGGGTTTGACGGGGTGCTGGTGGCCGAGTCGGGGTACGCGCGCGCCGAGGAGCTCCGCTCCCTTAAGGGCTTGTTCGATGGGGTGCTGGTGGGCACTTCGCTCGCGCGGAGCGGCCGCTGGCGCGAGGCGGTCGCGGCGTTATTGGGTTAGGCGCGGCGCACGCGGGCGGGAGGCGCTGGAGGAGAGCCTCCCGCCCGCGCTTTTATCGCGCCTGTGACGTATTGCTTTCACGTGATGCAACGCTTTTTTGTCGGTAGCGGCAACATCCGTTGACATAAAAAACGTGGCTCAGTATACTCTTGCACAGAAGCCGCAGCTCGATACAAACCTCAAGGAGGCCGATCTTGGTGCAATTGCAGGTCAAGGACGTGACCTTAACCTTCGGCGGTTTAAACGCCCTAAGCGGCGTCACGCTCTCCGTGAATCAGGGCGAGCTCGTCTCCGTGATCGGGCCCAACGGAGCGGGCAAATCCAGCCTGCTCAACTGCATCTCCGGTTTTTACCACCCCACCCGCGGGGAGATCACCTTCGAAGGCCACGACCTCACCCACGCCTCCCCGCACCAGATCACCCGCTACGGCATCGCCCGCGCCTTCCAGAACATCGAGCTCTTCAGCGGTCTCTCCGTACTGGAGAACCTCATGCTCGCCCGCCACACCTACCTCCGCTACAACCTCCTCCACGCCGCCCTCTTCTTCGGCCGGGCCCAAGCCGAAGAAGTCGAGAACCGCCGCGTCGTCGAGGACGTCATCGACTTCATGGAGCTCGAGCCCTACCGCAAAGCCCTCGTGGGGAACCTGCCCTACGGCGTGCGGAAACGCGTCGAGGTCGCCCGCGCCCTGGCCCTCGAGCCTAAACTCCTCCTCCTGGACGAGCCCATGGCCGGCATGACCCTCGAGGAGAAGGAGGACATGGTGCGCTTCATCCTCGACATCCGCGCCGAGCGCGGCACCACGATCATCCTGATCGAGCACGACCTGGGCGTGGTCATGGACATCTCCGACCGGGTGTACGTCCTGGACTTCGGCGAGGTAATCGCCGAAGGTCCCCCGGAAGTGGTGGCGCAGAACCCGCGGGTCCTCGAGGCGTACGTGGGAGGGGCGGTATGAGCGTGATCCGGCCGAGCTACGAACTCAAGCGCTACACCTTACCCCAGCTGCTGAAGCTCCGCGCGGAGCGGGAAGGCGACCGCGTCGCGCTCCGTGAGAAGGACTACGGCATCTGGAACGAGGTCACCTTCCGCGAGTACTACGAGACCGTTCGGGACTTCGCGCACGGCCTGGTCGCCCTGGGGTTTCAGGAAGGGGAGAAGTTCGCGATCATCGCGGACAACATCCCGGAGTGGCTCTACGCCGAACTCGCTGTGCAGGGGCTCGGCGGGGTCTCGGTGGGCGTGTACCCTTCCTCCGTACCCCCGGAGATCGCGTACGTGCTGGACTACACCGACGCGGCCATGGTCCTCGCGGAGGACCAGGAGCAGGTGGACAAGCTCCGCGAGATCCGGGACCAGATCCCCAAGGTGCGTAAAGTCATCTACGAGGACCCCCGCGGCATGCGCGGCTACCGGGACGACGACTGGTTCATCAGCTTCGCGGAGGTCCTTGAGCTGGGTCGCGCGCACCGCGAGCGCCACCCCGGCCTGTTCGAGGAACGGCTCGCCCAAGGCAAACCGGACGACATCTGTCACTTCTCCCTCACCTCGGGCACGACCGGGAAGCCCAAGGCCGCGATGCTGCGGCACAAGAACCTGATCCACATGGGGGTGGCCCTCCAGGAGGTGGACCCCATGGAGCCGACGGACGACTACCTTTCCTTCCTTCCGCTCGCTTGGATCGGGGAGCAGATGATGACGGTCGGCATGGGGCTCACCGGGGGGTTCGCGGTGAACTTCCCCGAGGACGTCGAGACCGCGATGCACGACCTCAAAGAGATCGGCCCGCACGTGATGTTCAGCCCGCCCCGCGTCTGGGAGGGCATCCAAAGCCAGATCTGGGTCAAGATCTCCGAGTCCTACCGCTTAAACCGCTGGGTGTACGAGCGCCTCCTTGAGATCGGGTACCGCGCGGCCGAGTACCGCATGCGGGGCAAGCCCATGCCCTTTGGCCTAAGGCTCGCGTACGCCTTTGCCCACGCGGTGCTCTTCCGGCCCCTTAAGGACCAGCTGGGTTTCCTGCGCCTGCGCCGCGCGTACACGGGCGGCGCGGCGCTCGGCCCGGACGTGTTCCGCTTCTACCACGCCATCGGCGTGAACCTCAAGCAGATCTACGGCCAGACCGAGATCACCGGGATCGCGTACGTGCACCGCGACGGCGACGTGCGTTACGACACCGTGGGCAAACCCATCCCCGGCACGGAGGTCAAGATCAGCGAGAGCGGCGAGATCCTCTCCCGCTCGGACGCGGTCTGCGCCGGGTACTACAAGCGCCCCGACGCCACCGCCGAGCTCTTGGAGGGCGGGTGGCTCCACTCCGGGGACGCCGGGTACCTCACCGAGGACGGTCACCTCGTCGTGATCGACCGCGTTTCCGACGTGATGCACACCGCAGGCGGGGAGATGTTCAGCCCGCAATTCATCGAGAACAAGCTGAAGTTCAGCCCCTACATCAAGGAAGCGGTGGTCTTCGGGAACGCGCGTCCGTACCTCACGGCCTTCATCAATATCGACCCCCAGACCGTCGGCAAGTGGGCCGAGGACCGGGGCCTCGCCTACACCACCTACATGGACCTCTCGCAAAAACCCGAGGTGGCCGAGCTCGTGCGCAGCGAGGTCATCAAGGTGAACGAGGACCTCCCCGAAGCCCTTCGCCTCCGGCGGTTCGTCCTCCTCTACAAGCTACTGGACGCGGACGACGACGAGCTCACCCGCACCGGTAAGGTCCGCCGCAAGTTCGTCGCCGAGAAGTACCGCCCCCTGGTGGAGGCCCTCTACTCCGAGGCCCAAACGGTGCGCGTCGAGGCGGAGTTCAAGTACCAGGACGGCTCGATCCAGCGCGTCGAGACCGAGGTCGCGATCATCCACACCGACAAAGAAGAAGCCCTGGTGGGAGGCACGGCATGACGTACTTTCTGCAGCTTTTGGTGTCGGGCGTTGTCGTGGGCTCCATCTACGCCCTCGCCGCCCTCGGATTCGTCCTCATCTACAAGGCCAGCCGCGTGATCAACTTCGCGCACGGACAGTACATCGCCGTCGGGGCCTTCACCGCGTACGCCCTCGCAGTCTTCCTCAACATGAGCGTGTGGCTCGCCGGCCTCATCGCCCTCCTCACCACCGCCCTGCTCGGGTTCCTCACCGAACGCGTCTTCCTCAAACCCATGGTCGGCCAGCCCATCATCAGCGTGATCATGGTCACCATCGGCCTGGCCTCCGTGATCGACGGCCTCGTCCACCTCACTCCCTTCGGCGCCGGGAACTTCAGCTTCCCCGCCTTCCTCCCCGAAGGCGGGATCGCGCTGGGCGGCATCAGCGTGAGCTACCCGCAACTCCTCGCGGTGGGCTTCACCGCGCTCTTCCTCCTGCTCTTCGGGTGGTTCTTCCAAAAAAGCACGCTCGGCATCGCCATGCGCGCCGTGGCGGACGACCAGATGGCCGCCATGAGCCTGGGTGTCTCCGTCGAGAAGGTCTTCGCCCTCGCCTGGGCCGCCGCGGGCCTCACCGCCGCGGCCTCTGGCCTCGTGGTCGGCGCGATCTCCGGGCTGAACCTCTCCGCCCTTACGGCCATCGGCCTGAAGGTCTTCCCGGCCGTGATCCTCGGCGGGCTGGACTCCATCGCCGGCGCGGTCGTGGGCGGCATCATCATCGGCGTGCTCGAGAACCTCGCCGCAGGCTACCTCGACCCCTTCGTGCCCGGCGGCGGCACGCGCGACGTCTTCCCCTTCGTGGTGTTGCTTCTCGTGCTGTGGTTCAAGCCCTACGGCCTGTTCGGCACCGAGGAGATCGAACGCGTTTAGGAGGCAGGCATGCGTTACCCCTGGGCGCAAACGGGCAACTACCGCACCAGTTACCGCCAAGACACCACCATCTTCGCGACCTACTGGGAACAGCTCTCCCTCTGGGTTCTCATCGCCGCGCTCCTCGTGCTGCCGCGCTTCCTCGAGCGCAGCCAGATGGCGGTGGTGGACCTCATCGTGATCTACGCGATCGCGGTGCTGGGCCTCAACATCACCACCGGGTACGCGGGCCTGATCAACATCGGTCAAGCGGCCTTCATGGGGGTCGGGGCCTACACCGCGGCCCTCGTCGCGCCGTACCTGCCCTTCTGGCTCACCCTCCCCGTGGGGGGGCTTGTCGCGGCGGTGGCCGGCGTGATCGTCGGCATTCCCTCCCTGCGCATCAAGCACCTGTACCTCGCGATCGCCACCCTCGCCTTCCAGCTCATCTTCGAATGGATCGTGGGGCACTCCCCGGCCCTCGAGCAAGGCGGCGCGATCGCCATGCCCCGCGTGACCTTCCTGGGGTACGCGGTGGGGTTTAGGAACCACCACTTCTTCTGGTACTACGTGGCGCTCGTGGTGCTTGTGCTGCTCGCCTTCGCCTTCCGTAACCTGCTCCGCACCCGGTACGGCCGCGCGCTCGTCGCGGTGCGCGACAACGACCGCGCCGCGGACGCCATGGGAATGGACCCCGGCCGCACCAAGCTTTTCGCCTTCGGCCTAGGCGCGTTCTATGCGGGCGTGGCGGGCGCGCTGTTCGCCTACTGGTCCCGCGCCGTGGTCATCGAGGACTATATGCTCTCCACCTCCATCGAGCTGCTGGCCATGGCCATCGTGGGCGGGCTGGGCACCTTCGTGGGGAGCTTCCTCGGCCCGGCCTTCCTCGTCCTCCTCGACATCAACGTCGAGACCCTCTCCGAGTGGATCAAATCCTTCGGCATCACGCCCGCGGGGATTGACGTGGCCTCTGGCCTGCGGCCGCTCGTCTTCGGCCTCGTGATCGTCCTCTTCCTCATCTTCGAGCCCCGCGGCCTCGCGAACTGGTGGCGCTTGTTGCGCAGCTATTTCAAGAACTGGCCCTTCAAGTACTAGGCGAACCCGCCCCACGGGGCGTTCGCAATGGGAGGTGTGGAATGAAACGATCCTGGATGCTCGCAGCGACACTGGCGTTAGGCCTCGCACAAGCACAGACCGTGAACCTGATGTGGTCGGGCGCCATCACCGGCCCCACCTCGGACGCGGGCGCCCCCTACGCCGCCGGGGTGGAGGACTACTGCCGCTACGCGAACGAGACCAACGCCGTGCCCGGCGTGACCTTCAACTGCATCGTACGCGACGACCAGTACAACAACGCCAACACCCAGCGCAACTTCGAGGAAGCGATCGACCTGGAGGTCCCGATCTTCCTGGGGTACTCCACCGGCGGCACCCTCCAGCTCAAGCCCCTCGTGCAGGAGGTCGGTGTGCCGGTCGTGCCCGCCTCCATGCACATCGGGAACATCGACCCGCCCAACAACGACTACATCTTCCTCCCCACCACCTCCTACTCCGAACAGGTCATCGCGCTGCTCGAGTTCATCGCCAAGGAATCCCCGGGCGCGAAGGTCGCGCTCGTGGTGCACCCCAGCGCCTTTGGCCGAGCTCCGATTGAGGATGCTCGAAGAGCTGCCGAAGAGCTCGGCATCGAGATCGTCGAGGTGCAGGAGACCGGCGCGAACCTGGACTACACCGCGATGCTTACCCGCTTCGCCGAGCGTGGCGTGCAGTACGTGGTGCACCAGAACGTAGCCGGCCCCGTCGCGCAGATCCTCAAGGACTCCAAACGCCTGGGTCTCAACCTCAAGCACGCCGGCGCGCACTACACGGGCGGTGAGGACCTCCTGCGCCTCGCCGGGGACGCCGCGGACGGGTTCCTTTGGGCCACGAGCTTCTACCTGTGGAACGAGGACGCGCCCGGCATCCGGCTCCAGCGCGAACTCGGCGAGCGCTACGGCCGCAGCGAGGACATCATCCGCAGCGTGAACTACACCAACGGCATGATGGCCGCCGGGATCGCTATCGAGGCCGTACGCATCGCCAAGGAGAAGTTCGGCGAGGTTAACGCGGAGACCGTATACCAAGCCCTCATGGAGATGAACTGGGACAGCGGGTTCGGCGTTGGGCCCGTCACCTACGGCCCGGATGACCACACCGGCGTGGACCACCTGCGCGTGTTGCAAGCGAAAGACGGGGCCTTCCAGCCCATCAGCGAGCCCTTCACCTCCGCCCTCTTCCGCAAGGTGCACTTCCAGCAGTAGTCCATTCGCTCGGGGCCGGGGGGAATCCCCCCGGCCCCAAACGCACCAGGAGGCCACGATGTCCGTTCATCCCGTCCGCCCTGAGGACCTCGGCCCCATCCTGCTCGAGGTCAACAACATCGAGGTCGTGTACCACGACATCATCCAGGTCCTGCGCGGGGTTTCTCTCAAGGTGCCCGAGGGACGCATCACCGCGCTGCTCGGCCCGAACGGAGCCGGAAAAACCACCACCCTCCGCGCGATCTCTGGCCTGCTCGTGCCTGAGGACGGCGCGGTTCGGGACGGCAGCATCCTCTACCGCGGCCGGCCCATCCACAACCGCCCCCCCGAGGAGATCGTGCAGCAAGGCATCGTGCAGGTTCCTGAGGGCCGCCACGTCTTCAAGCACCTCACGGTAGAAGAAAACCTACGCGTGGGCGCTGTCACCCAACGCAACGGCAGCATTCGCGAGGGCCTCGAGCGCATCTACCACTACTTCCCCCGCTTGCGGGACCTGAGGAACCGGCTCGCGGGCTACACGAGCGGCGGGGAGCAGCAGATGCTCGCGATCGGCCGCGCCCTCCTCGCGAAGCCCCGCCTCCTCCTCCTGGACGAGCCCAGCCTGGGCCTGGCCCCCTTGCTCGTGCGGGAGATCTTCGAGATCGTGGCCCGCATCAACGCGGAGGAAGGCGTGACCGTCGTGGTGGTCGAGCAAAACGCCTCCGCGGCCCTTTCCGTGGCCCACTACGGGTACATCATGGAGCAGGGGAAGATCGTGCTCGAGGGCACCGCCGAAGCCCTTTCGGAGAACCCGGACGTGAAGGAGTTCTACCTGGGGGTCGCGAAGTCCGGGGGGCGGAAGTCCTTCCGTGAGGTGAAGGCCTACAAGCGCCGCAAGCGCTTCATGTAGCTTGACCGGCCCTTTGGCGCGTGCTATCTTTGGCTTTGGAAGCCGCCCGGCTTCCCGCCCGTCGGGGCGTAGCGCAGGCCGGCAGCGCACCTGCTTTGGGAGCAGGGGGTCACAGGTTCAAATCCTGTCGCCCCGACCAGGACCGCGGGAGTAGCTCAGTTGGTAGAGCGTCGGCCTTCCAAGCCGAATGTCGCGGGTTCGAGTCCCGTCTCCCGCTCCAACGCGATGGGGTAGCCTGCGCTACCCCTTATTTCCACGCGCCCGTAGCTCAGCGGATAGAGCAGCCGCCTTCTAAGCGGTAGGTCGGGGGTTCGAATCCCTCCGGGCGCGCCAGTTTTGTACGCAAAACTTCCACCTCCTAAAGATAGGAGGTGGAAGTTGTTTGCACCTATTCGACCTCTACCACCCCTGAACACCAGGCACATCTTCATTCCCCCGGTGCACCCGCCGCAGGCCTCGGCGGCCCCGGTTGAGTGTGAGCCAGCCCCCGCCCACGTACCACGCCAGCGCCTCCAGGTCCGTGTAGACCAGGCGCGTCCCGGCCTGCTGCACGCGCCCGGGCAAATGCTCATGCAACTTGCGGGGCGCGGGGTGCAGGGCGGATGACCTCTTTGGCGAGCGTGCTCTTGCCGCTGCCTGATTTGCCCACGATCAAGATACGGAAGGTCTACCTACCGGCCATGACGCACCCCCAGGCGGTGGACCGCCTCTTTCGGAGTCAAAATGGTGATCCCGGCATACCTCTTCAGAGCCAGCAAGTGCGCTTTATCACCGGTCACCAACCAATCAGCCTTTCCGGCAATCGCCGTGCCAAGGATCAAAAGATCGTCATCGTCCTGAAGAGAGAGTCGGGGCTTTACCGGTTTTACGAAGTCCGCGTTGGCTTGCAACCGGTTGATCAGTGCCCCGGAGACGTGCTTTGGTACGTGCTTTTTTAGCCTCGAATAACGAAGGACGCGGCGCAGCTCTTTAAGCTGCGCTTCCGAAGTCACTAGGGTGAAGCGCTTGAATACCCAGGCACGAAGAAGTAACCCCGGTTGGGCTTTCGCATGACGATTACGTTGGTGTCGAGAACAACCCGCAATGCTAGCGCCCTTTGCGGGAGCGGCGAAACTTTTGACGCGCCCACGCCACGGCTTCATTGGCGAGCGCCATGGCCTCTTCCTCGCTCAGGTCGCGATTCTGCTCGGCCTGTTCGTCAAGCAGGCGCAAAAACTCCTCGTCCGCCAGCTCCTTTTTCAAGAGCTCTTCTATGGCCGCCGCACGGGAGATGCGCCGTTTCCTGCGGTACCGCTCCAAGAGCGCAAAGACCTTTTCAGGCAACGCAACTTGCTTCACCGCCCCCATTATACGGGCTCCCCCCCTTCCGATACGTTCCCAGCCTTACGCACCAAGCCGCCTCACCCCCTCGTACGCCCCCCAAGCCGCAAGCACCGTCCCCAACACCATCCGCGTATAGGCGCACTTGGGGCAGACCCTAGACCCCGGCTTCGTGAGCTCCCAGTCGACCACGGCGGTGTTGTAGAGCCCGAAGAGGGCTACGGCGAAGGGAAAGACCACGCTCATCTCCATCTGAGAGCGGATAGCCTGCGCCACTAGACCGGCTCCCCCCTTTCGATCCTGGTGACTCTCAGAGGCATTAAAACGTACATGCCCCTGGGGGGTCTGCAGCCCATGATCCCCAGGGGACATGTCCTAGTCTGCTTGCATCTTAGCAGGCCCCAGAAAAGCGCAGGAAGACAAGTTGCCACCCCTGCCACGACTAGAGCTACGAGCTCAAAGCAACTCGCTCGCCGGATCAAGTTCGCACCAAAGAAGCAGCGCTGTGCGGAGTCCTTGGGGGTCGAGGTGCCCCATCGCGGTGAGCACCATCGTGGCCACTTGCAGCCTGGCGCAGGGCTTGCACTTGTAGCCGTTCATTCCCAGTGTGAGCATCATGGTTTGGAGGGCGGTTCGCTTGTTCCCGTCTACAAAGGGGTGAGGCTTGGTGATGAAGTAGCCGATGGCGGCCACCTTGGAAAAGAAGGTGGGGTAGGCATCCACGCCTCCGACGGTGGAGAACGGTTTGTCGAGGGCCGACTCCAAAGCACCGGGGTTCCTTACGCCAGGCGCGCCGCCAGAGGCTTTGAGAACTTCCTCATGCAAGTAGAAAACCGCCTCTACCGTTGGGTACCTCTTACCCCTGTATCTGCGGTAGAGGCGATGGCGGCCCACAGGTCAGTATTTGGCAAGGATTTCCAGAGCTTCGCGGTTTTCCTTGATCTGCTGCTTCATGAGGCGCCGAACGTCAGCGTCGGTGAGCTCCCGGCGGCGCTTGGGGGGAATCCCCTTCTTAGTGCTTTTCTTAAGCTTCATGGCCTTCAGTCCCCCATCTTTGTTCCCCTACGGTAGTACATGTCTAGGCACCTGTCAACATGACTGTCCTGGAGACTCATGTAAAAAAGTCGGTTGACTCAAAACTTGCACCTCCCGCATATCCCGCATAAACCTTCACCCCCTCCCCCCGGCGGCCAGAGACCCAGGGCATAGAGCTCCCGCAGGGCGAGCTGCACCACGAGCTCAGGCAAGAGAACCCGCGCCGCCCGCTCCCTGGCCTCCCGCCAGCTTCCTTCCCCCTCCATGCCCACCCAGTGGGCCAACAGGTAGGCCAGAAGGGAAAGCACCAGAAAACGGTGCACCCCCAAAGCCGTCCGCTGCCCAAACTGCCCCAGGGAGAACTCGCTTTTCGCGGCGCGGAAGAAGTGCTCTATGGCAAACCGCCTCTTTCCCCAAGTGAGCGCCGTCCGGGGCGTGGCGGGAAAGGTGGCCACCACGTACCGCCACTCCCAGCCCCCTTGGGGCAGGGGGTAGCGGTACCAGGCCACCCAGACCGGGAAGGAAAGCCCCCAAAGGTAGACCCGGCTCCCCTGCCGCCTGAGGTTCCCAAGCCTCCCCCCTCCCCGCAGCCTCCGGTCCCGCCGCATCCCCACCACCGCTTCAAAACCCAACCGCTTCACCCCGAAAAGGAACCGGGTGGTGCCAAAGGCCGCATCCGCGGCCACCCGTATCCGGAAGGCCCCGGCGCATCCAGGGGGGCAGAGAGGCCAGGAGGCTTAGGGGCCAGGCGGGAGAGGGCCCTTCTCCCCCTTGCCCCGCCAGAGGCGGTAGGCCCAAGGGATGCGGAGGTCTCCGTAGACGAGGTAGAGGACCACCAGATGGAGTCCCCACTTGCCGTGAAAAAAGGAGAGGGGCAGGGCCTGGAAACGGCCCCGCTTCTCCAGAGTGACTAGGTCCAGGACCACCAGGAGACGGGGCTTGGGGCCTTTTTTCTTTCTGGCCCGGTCCAGGGCTTTCTCGGCCTCTTTTCTTGCCAGGCGGATGAGAGCGCGGGTGGGCCAGGGGTAGCGGTTGAGGAAGCGAGAGAGGGCGAGGGGGACTTGACCTGGCTGTGCTGGGGTCTGGCCTTGCCGTGGTCGTGGAGGAGGAGCAAGAGCAGGGCCTTGAGGGATTCCTGGAGGTGGGGGCTTGGCAAAAGGGCCAGGAGGGTCCAAAGTAGGGACAGGGCCGCTTGGGTCATGGCACCCGTCATCAGACGGGAAACCAGCGGCCCCTTTCAAGTGGTCCTGGCGCATAGGTATCCCCAGGGTGCATAAGTGCAAGTTTTGAGTTGACCCTTTTATCCTCCCCACCAGGGGCCTCCACCAGCACTCTGGGGAAAGAGTTCCCGTAAGCCTTTCCCAGGGGCTCTTTTCCCCAATCCGCCGATGCCGCATCCGGTAAAGCCCCACCATCAACCAGGATTCCCCCACCTCCAGGCTCCGCAACACCCTCCGCCTGCGCCGCCGCCACAATCGCCCATGCCCTACCTCCGCCACGTTGTGTGTCCAAGGAGGCGGTACCTCGGCCCCCCAAGCCTCCTGCAACCCCTCCCAAGCCCGCACCCAGCCCTCCAAGGCCTTACCCCACCGGGGCAGAAGCTCCTTCCAAAAGAACGCCTCCCTCTCCCCAGGCCCAAGCCCCCGCAGCACCCTCAGACCCTCCCGTATCTCCCCCACGCCTTCCGGTCCACCTTGGCCCGTACCTCCCGCATCAGGTGGAAAGCGCACCGGGCCCAAAGCAGCCTCCGCCCCAACCAGCCCAACGCCTCCCCTACCTCCTGCGCCCCGTCCGAAACCACCCCCAGCCTTGGAGGTAACCTCCAAAGGAGCTCCCGCACCCGCTCGTAACGCCGCCGATGGCCAAGGTCTCCCCACAGCGGGCAACCCGTCCAAGCCTCAAAGTAAAGGTACCCGTACCCCTTGGGGCCCCGGCCAAAGGCCCCATTCATCCACACTCCCCCAGTACACCCGCCCTCGGAGAAGACGGTTCTCCCGCTGAAGGAGCCGTTTGGCCCTGGCCCCCGCGGACCTGAGCCAGCGGAGGCGGGTGGGACGGGTGAGGGGGAAGCCCAGGTTCTTGGCGAGATCGTTTTGGACGCTTTCAGGGGCGCGATGGCTTGCGAGGATGAGGAAGTGCTCCTGGATGGAGATCGCGTACCAGCGGCTTCTAGGGCAGTCCTCCGGGTAGAGAGCTCGTTTCTGGCGCTTGCATTGGGCGCAGCGGATCCGTTTGACTCTGACTTCCTGGATGCCCCGAAAGGTGCGCAGCTTGCGTCTGCGGTAGCCCCCGCTCTCCTCACGGGTGGCTCCGCAGTGGGGACAGGGTACGATGGAGCTCGGGGAGTCCTCAGTCGGCTTCATGGCAGAACCAGACTAAGGGCTCCCCTCTTACTCAACCGAGTTTTTTACATGACCCGTCCTGGAAGGATGTTGAAAGCATGTCGAAACGCAAGCGCGGCAAGGGCGAAGGATCGATCTTCCAGCGCAAGGACGGGCGCTGGGCGGGCTTCGTTACCGTGGGATACGCGGCGGACGGCTCGCAGATCAAAAAGTGGGTGTACGGCAAAAGCCGGCGCGAAGCCGCTGAAAAGCTCGCCAAGCTCTTGCCTAAAGCAGGGTCGGGCATTGTACCGGAGCCGGCCAAGCTAACGGTAGGGGAGTGGCTAGAACGCTATGCCCGGGCCAAGGCCAAGGAAGTTCGCCCCAACACCAGCCGCCACTACTGGACCTATATCGAATACCTCCGTCCTTTGCATCGTCTACGCCTTAACGCGGTTCAACCTTTGCACATCCAAGACGTTTACGAAAAGCTCGCTGAACGCGGCCTATCACCTAGCGTCCGTCGGCACGTGCACCACTTTCTAAAAGGAGCATTCAAGGAGGCCCTAAAGCTGGATTCCTTCGTGTGCTACCTCATAGCTCCACCCCGGCCATCCTGAGAAGCACCCGGCTACGTATGAGGTTGTGAACGAGCAGGATGAGGTTCACCCGGGCCACCAAACCCCAGTAGGACCGGGCCTCTATCCGATGAAGCCCCAAAGACCGCACCATCACGCTAAACCGCGTCTCAATCCAGTTCCGTACCCTTTCCATCCACCCTCTCCACCCCGTCTCCACCACCGTTCCTCCCCTGACCCGATAGGGTGGCGTCTTGACCCCCTGGACCCAGCGAAGACCCCGGTCCCCGGGGACCGCGGGTAAACCGTCCAGGAGGTCCCTTCCCCAGGTATTCCGGGCATTACCGGGGAGAATGGCCCAACGAAAGAAGAGACCCCGCTCGTTCATCACCGGCATGAGGACGTAGCCTCCAAAAGCCCCCAGAGGTCCTACCCCCATCGCGGCCTCGGGAAGAGAGAGGCCGTGGATGCGGTGGCCGTGGGCCAGGGGGATAGGCTTGAGGTCCACCACCTGCAAAAGTCCTTCTCCGCCAGCAAGGCGCGTAGCGAGGCAGGCCAACAGCCCCTGGGCCTTCTGAAGGACCCGGTAGAAGCGGGAGAGGTGGGGGAGGGAGGGGAAGTAAGCCTTCAGGGTGGTTTTGGCGGCCAGGTAGCCTTTGGCGAGGTCCTGGCCCTGGAGGAGCAAAAAGATGGCGAGGGTCAGGAGCTCGGCCAGGGTGGCCTTCTGGTGCTTTTGCTTTGGGGGGGGGTTGAAGCCCTGAGCTTGCAAGGCCTTGAGTTCGTCATCCACCCAGATGTAGGTATCCACCAGAAGGGTTTCCGCGTCAAGATAGTAAAGGGGGTGCTCCCGGTTGGAGTCCATAGCACCCCCCTTCTTTCACATCTTGGGGGTCCAGATCAAGTAGCACACGAAGGAATTGTTGGCTCGTCGTAAGGGCGCGACCAGGTTGTGTTCAGGAGCTTCGACCGCCAAAACCCAACCGTTGGTGAGGCGGCGTGTGCTTCTCCAGAGGGATTTGTCCTGGTGGGATATGTTGGGATTAAGGACTTCGGTGAGGTCAGAACTGGCCAGAAGCCCCTCTTGAGGGCTGATGAGGCGCGCGCGGTATCCGGGGGGGACCCGGGCCACCAAGTCAAAGATGGGGCGTAGGCGTACGTCGGCTTTAAGCGTTCCCCTTAGGCAGTGTTGTTCGATCCTTAAGACCGGCTCGCCCCAGGGATCGGTCCTCACGCTTCCCGGAGGGGCTGGGGGCACGGATGCTCCGGGGGTAAGCACGACAAAACGGGAAACGCTCCAGGAACGACCGTTTTGTGTTAAGGTTGCGGCATCCAGCTCAGGGAGGCGAGCGAGAGCTACCTCGAGGCTCCAGGTGGGGTTGGGATCGGCGAGGTGGCAGGCGGTGTCCAGTACTCGATTAAGAGTCGTGAAGCGGGCCTCGAGTTCAGCGGTGATGCGTTCGGCCAGCCCTTCGATTCGTCCAGAAGCTTGGCCCAAGTAGGCGGTGCTGAGGAGCTGCCATCCAAGGGCCCATATCCCGATTAGGGGAAGGACGGCAGCAGCAGCAGCAGCCAGCAGAAAGCGAACCTCGAGGCGGGTCATAGCTCATCAGCAAGCGCCGCGACCTGGGGTGTGGGGGAGTACCCTAACCGCTCGAGGACGCGGCGGTTGAGGGTTAGGCGAGGGATGTCGGGGCGTTCTACCGGAAGTTCGCTGATGGGGAGGCCCTCTAGGAGTTTTTTGAGCATCCGGGCAGCTTGTTGTCCTAGGGCGTGCTCGCTGGCGCCGTAGCTAAGTGCTGCACCGGCGCGGGTGTGTTCGGGGGAAAGTCCGACCAGGGGCACCTGAGTTGCTTCCAACGCTGGGAGCACTTGGGTTGTGAGCGCATTTTCCAGGATGAAACTGGGGAGGAGAAGGGCGGCGTCGGGCTGGGTGTTGGCGAGGACTTGAGGCAGGCGGTTGAGATCCTCGCGGTGCCGCACTTCAAAGTAAGCGAGTTCGGTACCTAGGATGCTGGCTGCGCTGCGTAGATGCGTGAGTGCTTTAGGGGTGGGAACTACTTCGGGTTGGTACAGGACGAGAACCCGGTGGGCTGAGGGCAGAGCCCGGACAAGCCATTCGAGGCGTTTCCCCGTGAGTTCAGCGTAGCCGTTGTCTACCCCGCTAACCCGTCCTCCAGGGCGGCGCAGGCTTTGAATAAAGCCCCAGTCCAGGCTGGCCGCAAGCCCCACGTACAGAATGGGAATGCGATGGGTGGACCGCAAAGCGGTTTGCGTTTCTACGCCGCCTACAGTGATCAGCGCTCGAGCTCCTTCAGCTTCAAAATCGCGTGCGCACTCGGCTAGTGTTTTGGGGGAGCCTTGCGCGTTGCAAACCCTGATGCCCAGGTTCGGGACCCCGTATATGGTGAGCCCATCTTTGAGGCCTTGGACCCGCTCCATCCGCCCTTCTCCTGAGACGACCACTCCGATCCAAGGCTCAGCGGTAGGGTTGTGGCACGCGCTTAAGAGGAGAAGAAATAGCAGCAAAAGGAGCCGGTGCAAAGCTGAGGCTACAGCCCCATGTTAGGGCTCCCCAGCGAGGATAAATGTCCTGCGGAATGCGCTGTTTGGTGCGGCTATGCGGTGTTTACGGCATGCTCTTCACGTACTCGGCGAGCGCTTTGAGTTCATCCTCGGTGAGGAGTTTCGCGGTGAGGATCATGGCGTCGACGAAGGGGGATTCGCCGGGGGGCAGGTCGAGGTTGGCGAATACCTTCATGACGTTGATGAAGTAGTCCGGGGATTGTTGGGCGATGCGGGGGATGCCGTTGGCGTTCACGCCTTGGCCGGCTGGGCCGTGGCAGATCGCGCAGGCGATCAAGCCGCGGGTGCGGTCGCCTTTTTCGAAGAGGGCTTTGCCTTTGGCTTGGAGTTCCGGGTCGCTGGCCGGCCAGGGGGCGCGCGGGGGTTGGCTGGCGTAGTACGCGGTGAGGTCGGCGATGTCTTGGTCGCTGAGGTCCTTGGCGATGGCGTTCATGACGGGGCTTTGCCGGATGCCGGCCCGAAGGAGGATGAGTTGGGTGCTGAGGTAGCTGGGGACTTGCGCGGCGAGGCTGGGGAAGGTGGGGGTTTGGGACTGGCCGTTGGGGCCGTGGCAGCCCACGCAGCGCTGGTTGGCGAGGGTTTGTCCGCGCTCGGGGTTGCTTTGGGGAAGGCCTTGGCCGTACGTGAGGCTTGCGGTGAGGAGGAGCGCGCACGCGGCTACGAGTAACCATACGGGTCGCGAGGACCGGCTCGAGTACACCTTCATCATATCCCTCCTGTGGGTCCTTCACGAGTTCTTAAAGGTTTATGCTTAAACTATAGCACAAATAGCGACGCGGTAAGCGGGGGCCTGCACGCTTGCGGCGAGGGAGCCGGAAGATGAGTGCGGTATGGATTGATTGTTGAGGGGGATCGTGTAAGATGGGCTTACAAAGCCGTTATGCCCCCTTTGCGGGGCAGACGATGAGGGCCAGCTAAGGAGCGCAGCGTATGACGCCACCGCGAGCGATCGTATACCGGATTTCTGCGCGCCTCGAGGACGAGACGATCATCATAGACTCTGTGGCGTGCCTGAACCGGGAAGCGGAGGGCCTGCTGGGCTGGAGCGAGCACGAGATCGCGCAAAATCCGGCGGGGTTCCTGGAAAAGGTACACCCGGAGGACGCCCCCCGCGTGCGCGAGGGGTTGCGGTGCTTGTTCCTGGGGGTGGACGAGCTGCGGCACCGGTACCGGTACCGCCGGAAGGACGGCACGTACCTCGTGGTCCTGGAAACGTTGAACGTAACGCACCGTGCGGGCACGCGGCTCGAGTGGATTAGTGTTTGGCAGGAGGCTTCCTGGGTGCAGGAGCGCGCGGAGATCCTGGAGGCTTTGGACCGGGCGCCCGGGGTGGCGGTGGTGCTGTTCCGGGACACCTTCGTGTACGCGAACGAGGCCGCGCAGCAACTGCTGGGGTATACGCGGGAGGAGTTATTGCGCTTAAGGCCAGAGGAGGTCCTGCCGGAGGAGCTGTGGGAGGCCGCGCGGGCCTTCATCGCGGAGGAAGCGTACGCGAAAGGATTCGAGTTGCTCAGCCAGGAGCTTCCGTTACGCACGGCCCGCGGGGAGCGCCGCGACGTGCTCGTGTTCGCGCGTACCGTGACCTACCAGGGCCGCCCCACGGGGTTGGCGATCGCGATCGATCAAACCCAGCGAAAGCGGTACGAGCGGTTGTACCGCCTCCTTAAGGACGTGAACGCCCGGGTGGAGTCCGCCGAGGACCAGACGGCCTTCTTACGGGCGGTATGCGCCTTGCTGGTGGAGCGCGGTGGGTTGGGGCTGGCTTGGGTGGCCGTGCCGGAGGAAGGGACGGGAGAGTTCCGGGCTGTGGCTGCGGCGGGGCGCGCGGAAGGGTTTTTGGATCGGGTGCGTGTGACCGTGGATCCGGAAGTCCCCGAGGGCCGAGACCCGATCGGCACGGCGTGGCGGGAGCAGCGCATCGTCGTTGTGGCGGACACCCGCACCGACCCCGCGGTAACCCCGTGGCGCGAGATCATGCTCGAGCGCGGGTTCTTGTCCGTGTGCGCGGTGCCGGTGCTGCGGGAGGGGCGGACGGTCGCGGTGCTGGCGCTCTACGCGGGCGCGCGGGGGTTTTTCACCGAGGAGGAGATCGATTTCCTGGAGGAGTTGCAGCGCGTTCTCTCGGCCGCGCTGGAGGACATTGAGGCGGAGCAGCACCGAAGGGTGATCGAGCGCGCGGTGGAGGCCAGCCCGGACTGGATCGTGGTCACCGACGCGGAGGGCGGGATCGTGTACGTGAACGACGCGGTTTGCCGCATCTCGGGGTACGCGCGGGAGGAGTTGTTGGGGCGGAAGATGAGCATCTTTCGTTCCGGGTACCACGATCCGGGGTTTTACGCGAAGCTTTGGGAGGCCGTGCGGGCTGGCCGTTCCTTCCAGGCGGTGTTCGTGAACCGGCGCAAGGACGGGAAGCGGTTCTACCTAGACCAGACCATCGTGCCCGTGATGCGGAACGGCGCGGTGCACCGGATCGTGGGGGTCGCCAAGGACGTGACGGTGGAACGCCACCTCCAGGAGGAGGTCGTGCTCCTCCGGTACCAGGATCCCCTGACCCACCTGTTGAACCGGGAGGGGTTTCTCCTGGAGGTGGAGGGGGAGCTGCGCGAGCGCGAGGGCTCTAAGGCCCTGCTGCTGGCGGATGTGCACCAGTTCACCCACGTGAACCGTGCGTTCGGCGCGCGGTTTGGGGATGCGTTGCTGTACACGCTGGGGCAGCGCCTTCGGGAGAGGGTTGCGCGGCTTGGGGGCGGGCTGGTAGGCCGGGTGGGGGAGGACGCGTTCGGGGTGCTGCTGCCCGGGGTGGAGCCTTCCGCGATCGAGGCGGTACTGCCGCATATTTTCGAGGCCTTCACGGAACCTTTCGAGTGGAACGGCGAGACCCTCTCGCTCGGCGTGCACGTGGGTGTGGCCTTTTCCCCGCGTGACGCAACCTCTGCGCACGAGTTGTACAATAAAGCCGCGACCGCTTTGAACTTCTCCAAGAGGAAAGGCGGGGAGAACACCTTCAGCCTCTTCGACCAGGAGATGGACGCGCGGGCCTTGCGGTACCTGGGGTGGCGCGCCCAGCTCGAGCAGAGCCTGAAGGAAGACCGGTTCGAGCTGTACTTCCAACCGTACTTCTACACGGACACGAGAACCCTCGCGGGGGCCGAGGCGCTCTTGCGGTTGCGCGACCCGCAAAAAGGTCTGCTCGCTCCCAGCGCCTTCATCGAGGTGCTCGAGGAGAGTCCCCTCATCACCGCGGTGGAGATGGCGATGCTGGAGAAGATCCGGGCCTTCCTCCTGAGCCTGGAGCGCCCCATCAAGATTTCGTTTAACATCTCCCCCAAAAGCCTAACCAACGCGCGTTTCTTGGAGGCCATCCAGGCGATCTCCCGGGACGTGGGGCGTTACCTGGTCCTCGAGGTGACGGAGCGGCTGCTGGTGGAGGAGGCCGAGCGGGCTCGGGTGTTCCTCGAGGAGGTCCGCAAGCTGGGGGTGCGGGTCGCGGTGGACGATTTCGGTACGGGGTACTCCTCGCTGGCGTACTTGGAGCGGCTGCCGGTGGACTTCCTCAAGATCGACATGTCCTTCGTGCAGCGCATGACTCAAAGCCGCAGGAGCCTGGCCATCGTGGATACCCTGGTCAGTCTGGCGATGAAGCTAGGGTTAAAGACCATCGCCGAGGGGGTGGAGACGGAGGAGGAGTACAAGCTCCTGGCGCTCCTCGGCTGCGATATCGTGCAGGGCTACTACCTGGCGAAGCCCATGCCGCGCGAGGCGTTGGAGGCCCTGCTGAGCGACACGGCCTCGGTTTAGGCTTTGCGGAACCGCGCGTAGTAGAACCCGTCCAGGCCGTTTTCGGGGCGGACGTACACCCCGAGGTCCTGCTTGAGCGCGGGGAAGGGGGGCGTGAACGGCTCGAGCGTAAACTCCGGGTGCTGCTCGAGGAAGGCGCGCGTCACGGCCTCACCCTCGGCTTCGGTCAGGGTGCAGACCGCGTACACGAGCCGCCCGCCCGGCTCGACCGCGCGTGCGGCGGTCTCGAGAAGCGCGCGCTGTAGGGTGGACAGGGCTTGGGGGTCTTGGGGGCGGAGGCGGTAACGGATCTCGGGGTTCCCGCGGAAGGTGCCGGTCCCGGTGCAGGGCGCGTCCAGCAGCACGAAGGGGGCGGTCTCGGGGATGGGGCGGGTGAGGTCCTGGGTTTTGAAGGCGACCCGGAGTCCGGTGCGGGCGGGGGTCGCGCGGCCTGTGGCCTGGCGTTTGGGGTTCTTGTCGTAGCTCACCACGCGCGCGCCGCGCGCCGCGAGGTACAGGGCCTTGAGGCCCGCGCCGCCCGCAAGGTCCAGCACCTTGGCGCCCGGGGGGGGATCGAGGAGCTGCGCGGCGAAGAGCGAGGCGGGATTTTGGGGTTGGAGGAGTCCCTGGCGGTAGGCCTCGAGGGCGCGGAGGCGGGCGCCTTCGAGAGCGAGACTGTCCGGGACGGGACCGGGCCGGTACGCGACGCCTTGGGCCTCGAGGGCTTCCCGAGCGCCGGGGTAGGCCGTGATCCAGAGGGGTTCGGGCTGGTTGAAGCCTTCGGCGAACCCCGCGTCGCCGAAGAAGATCCGCCAGTGGTCGTGCAGGAAGTCCGGGATGGAGAGACGCACGGCGGGGGGAGCTTCGCGGTGCGTGACGCGGCGCAGCACGGCGTTGGTGAGGCCGGCGAGGCGGGGGGCGCGGCGCTTGGTTTCCTCCACCCAGGAGTGCACCACCGCGTAAGCGGGGTGCTCGAGGAAGAGGCGTTCGTACGCGCCGGCGCGGAGCGCCCAGCGGACGGGGGGTGGGAGGTGGTGGGGGGCGTTGAGGTGGGGGGCGAGCAGGTGGTCCAGGTAGCGCAGGTGGCGCAGCGTGCCGTAGGTGAGGTGCGTAGCGAGGCCGCGGTCCTCGGGGGAAAGCCGGGTGTTTTGGAGGGCGCGGTCGAGGGTGGGTTGGGCGTACTGGCCGCGCGCGACGGCTTCAAGGACGTGTAACGCAAGCCCCCGCGCGGTCGCGGGGGGCTTGGGGTGGGGGTTGGGGTTATTCCTCACGAGCGGTGGAGAGGATGGATGCGTACTGCAGGAGGTACGCGATGGACATGGCGAGCGCGGCGACGTAGGTGAGGGCGGCGGCGGTGAGGACGGTGCGGGCCCCGCCCATCTCACGCGGGCTGAGGAAGTTCATGCGTTTGAGGATCTCCAAGGCGCGCCGGGAGGCGTCGAACTCGACGGGCAGCGTGACGAGCTGGAAGAGAGCCGCGGCGGCGAAGAGGTACAGCCCGAGCTTGGCAAGGCCCAGGGCCCCGATGAAAAGGCCGATGATGAAGAGCCACGGCCCGAGGTTGCTGCCGATGTTGGCGGCGGGGAGGAGCTGGTGGCGTACCACGAGCCAGTGGTAGCGTTGCGCGTCCTGGAGGGCGTGACCGACCTCGTGGGCGGCCACGGCAAGCGCGGCGACGGAGGAGGAGGCGTAGTTGGTTTGGGAGAGGCGCACGACCTTCTTGATGGGGTCGTAGTGGTCCGTGAGGGTGCCGGGCATCATCTCCACGCGGACGTTATGCAGGCCGTGCGCGTCGAGGATGGCTCGAGCGACTTCAGCGCCCGTGAGGCCTTGACTGTTGGCAACGCGGCTGTAGCGCGCGTACACGTTTTGGAGCCAGAACTGGATGAGTAGGGTGGCTGCGAAGACGAGTAGGATGAGCCACATCATGGGACCAAAGAGCAGCATAGGTCACCTCCAAAACAGCATAGCAACCCACCATCACCAGATTGAGATGCGCGTCACCTGGTGTTCGGCGGGGTCGGGGAGGTTTAGTGGTTCAAGGGCTGCGCCTTGATGGTGAACCGCAGGGCGGTGCGTTCCTCGTTCTCTAGTTCCAGCTTGACGAACGCGGGTTTGACCGACAGATCCAGGTTGTCCGGGGTGATGTATCCCCGAGCGATGGCGATGGCCTTGACCGCCTGGTTCACGGCAGCGGGTCCGATGGCTTGGACTTCAACCTCACCCTGTGTGCGCAGCAACGCAGCGATGGCACCAGCGACAGAGTTAGGACGGGATTTTCCGGATACGCGCAACGTTTCCACAGGTGACCTCCCGTAAATGCGCCTTTTCCAGAAGGTATCTTAGCCACGGTAAAACGCGAATGTCAAGTAAATTCGCACGATTGAAGCCCCCGGAGAGAGAACCGGGGGTGGATATGCACGCGACTCACAGGGCGGGTAGGGGAGGGGCCGCCCCTCAAGCTCAAACGGCTTGACGCGCGCGCGAGCAATCTGTAGAATTGCATTCAACCCCGCGGCGTCTTGCATATCTATACCCATCGGGCCGCGGTTTCCCCAGGAACAACGAGCGCGCAACCCGTAACCAAAGGGGCAAACAGAGCGTTTGCACCGCCAGTCCTATACCTATACCAGCTGCTAGGGAGGAGCGTGATGGCGAGACTCGGTTTCCCTCGGCCGTTTGGGCTTTACGACCCGCGCTTTGAACGCGACGCCTGCGGCATCGGGTTTGTCGCCCGGATCGACGGGCAAAAGACCCACGAGGTCCTACGACAGGCGACGACCGCCCTGGCCAACCTGGCGCACCGGGGCGCGGTCAGCGCGGACGGCCTGACCGGGGATGGCGCCGGGGTGCTCACCCAGATCCCCCACGCCTTCTTCCGCCACGCGCTCGCCCAACAAGGCGTTCCCCTCGAGGAGACCCCCCTCCTTGGAGTGGGGGTAGGCTTCCTGCCCCGCGCCCCAGAAGCCCAGCGCACGGCGGTGGAGATCATCGAAGCCGTCCTCGAGGCATGCGGCCTGCCCCTCCTCGCGTGGCGCACGGTGCCCGTTGACGACACCGCACTCGGCGAGAAAGCCCGCGCTACCCGCCCGGAGATCCGCCAGTTCTTCGTACGTGCGCCGGCCGGGCTGGACGCCCCAGCTTTCGAGCGGCTGCTCTACCTCGCCCGCCGCCGCATGGAACAACGCGCTCTCCACGCGGGCCTCGAAGGCTTTTACATCCCCTCCTTCTCGCACCGCACGATCGTCTACAAGGGCTTGTTGGGGGCGGATCAGCTCGAGCGGTTCTACCCCGACCTCCAGAACCCCGCTTACGAGACCGCGATCGCCCTCTTCCACCAGCGCTACAGCACCAACACCTTCCCCGTCTGGCCCCTCGCGCAGCCCTTCCGCCTCCTCGCGCACAACGGAGAGATCAACACCCTCCAAGGCAACGTGAACTGGATGCGGGCCCGCGAACCCGAACTCGAAAGCGTCCTCTGGGGCGCGACCCTCGACGAGGTGCTCCCCGCGATCCAGGAGGGCGGCAGCGACTCCGCAGCGCTCGACAACGTCCTCGAGCTCCTCGTCATGTCAGGCCGGGACCCGCTGCACGCCATGCTCATGCTGGTGCCCGAAGCGTACGAGGCACGCGCGGACCTCGAGCCGAACCTCCGTGGTTTTTTCGAGTACCACGCGGGCCTCACCGAGCCCTGGGACGGCCCGGCCGCCCTGGTCTTCTCCGAGGGCCGTTACGCCGCCGCGATGCTGGACCGCAACGGCCTGCGCCCCCAGCGCTACTGGATCACCGAGGATGGGCTGGTGGTGGTGGGTTCGGAGACCGGAATCGTGCCGCTGCCTGAGGACCGTGTCGTGGAGAAAGGACGGCTGGGGCCCGGCATGCTCCTCGCGGTGGACACGCTGGAAGGGCGTTTGCTGCACGACCACGAGATCAAGCGAGCCTACGCCCGCCCCGTGTACCGCGTCTGGGTTGAGCGCTACCGTAAACGCCCGCCCGAGCCGGGGTTCGGGCCTCAGGCCGAGGGGGTGCCCGCGGAGCGCGAGGCGTTCGTGCGCTTCCAGAAAGCCTTCGGGTACAGCAAGGAAGATTACGACCGCATCCTGAAACCCATGGCCGCCGAGGGCAAGGAACCCCTGGGCTCGATGGGGGACGACACCCCTTTGGCCGTTCTCTCCCGCCAGCCCCAGCTCCTCTACCGCTACTTCCGCCAGCGCTTCGCGCAGGTCACCAACCCCCCGATCGACCCCTTGCGGGAGCGCCTCGTCATGTCCCTCCGGACCTTGGTGGGGCCCCGCACCGGGTTTTTAGAGGAACGCCCGGAGGCCGCGCGGTTGATCGAGTTCCCTTCGCCCATTCTGACGGAGGCCGAGTTCGCCTGGCTTAAGGCCCTGGATGAACCCGGGTTTCGCGCCTGCGTCCTCGAGGCTCGTTTCCCAGCCGCGGAAGGGCCGGAGGGCCTCGAGCGGCGCGTGGAGACATTGGTGCGGGAGGCTGAGCGGGCGGTGGAGGCGGGGTGTACGCTCCTGATCCTCTCGGATCGCGGGGTGGGTCCGGAGTGGGCGCCGGTCCCGATGCTGCTCGCGACCGCGGCCGTGCACCACCACCTGATCCGGGCGGGGAAGCGCATGCGGGCCGCGATCGTGTGCGATACCGCCGAGGCGCGGGAGGACCATCACTTCGCGTGCTTGCTCGGGTACGGCGCGACGCTGGTGCACCCCTACCTGGCGTACGCGTCCGTGCGGGATTTGGTGCGGAACGATCCCCGCAAGGCGGTGGACGTGCCCGTGGAGACGGCGCTCGCGAACTACCGGGCCGCGGTGGAGCAAGGCCTGCTCAAGGTCATGGCGAAGATGGGGATCTCCACCGTGGCCAGCTACCGGGGCGCGCAGATCTTCGAGGCTCTGGGCATCCGCCGCGAGGTGATCGAGCGGTACTTTACGGGCACCCCAAGCCGAATCGGGGGGGTGGGGCTCCGGGAGATCGCTGGGGACGTGCTGCGCTTTCACGCGGAGGCGTACACCGAACCGGCGGGCCTGCCCGACCGGGGCCTGTACCGCTTCCGCAAGGAGGGGGAGTACCACGCGTGGAACCCCACGGTCTTCAAGCACCTCCACAAGGCGGTACGCACCCAGGACTTCGCGGCGTACCAGGCGTACGCGGCCGCGGTGGACGGCCGACCGCCCATGGCTCTGCGGGACTTGTTGACCTGGAAGAAAGCCCGCACGCCGCTGCCCCTCGAGGCGGTGGAGCCCGCCGAGGCCATCGTTAAGCGCTTCCGCACGCAGGCCATGAGCCACGGCGCGCTCTCGCGCGAGGCGCACGAGGTGCTCGCGGTGGCCATGAACCGCATCGGGGCCTGGAGCAATTCCGGGGAGGGCGGGGAGGACCGGCGGCGTTACCGCCCGTATGCGGCGGACGCGCCTGAGGTCAGCCTGGCCCGGTGGCACCCCCGGAAAGGCGACTGGGGGAACAGCCAGATCAAGCAGGTGGCCTCCGGGCGGTTCGGCGTCACGCCGGAGTACCTGGTGAGCGCGCGGGAGCTGGAGATCAAGATGGCCCAGGGCTCCAAGCCCGGCGAGGGCGGCCAGATCCCGGGGTTCAAGGTGAGCGGGGAGATCGCGCGCCTGCGGCGGGCCGCGCCCGGAACCCCGCTGATCTCGCCCCCGCCCCACCACGACATCTACTCGATCGAGGACCTCGCCCAGCTCATCCACGACCTCAAGCGGGTCAACCGCCAGGCCACCGTCGCGGTCAAGCTCGTCGCGGAGGCCGGCGTGGGAACGATCGCCGCTGGGGTGGCGAAGGGGTACGCGGACGCGATCCTGATCTCCGGGCACGACGGGGGCACCGGCGCCTCCCCCCTCACCTCGATCAAGCACGCCGGGGCGCCCTGGGAGCTCGGGCTGGCCGAGACGCAGCAGGTCCTGGTCATGAACGACCTGCGCGGCCGGGTCCGGCTCCGCGTGGACGGGGGGTTAAAGACCGGCCGGGACGTGGTCATCGCGGCGCTGCTGGGGGCCGAGGAGTTCGGGTTCGGCACGGCTGCCCTCATCGCGATCGGGTGCGTCATGGCCCGGCAATGCCACCTGAACACCTGCCCGGTTGGGATCGCTACCCAGCGCGAGGACCTCCGGCGCCGCTTCCCCGGCGTGCCGGAACACGCGATCGCCTTCATGTTCTTCGTGGCGGAGCACGTCCGGTTGATCCTGGCGGAGATGGGGTTCAGGCGACTGGAGGAGATCATCGGGCGGGTGGACCTCCTCGAGCCGCGCGAGGACGTCTCCCTCCCGAGAGGCGCGCGCCTCGAGCTCAGCGCGCTGTTGGCGGACCCCGACCCGAGCGGAACGAAACCCCGCCGCTCGGTCGTGCCGCGCAACGACCCTCCCGAAGTCCCCTCACTCGACGAGGCGCTCTCGCGCGAAGCGGCTGAAGCCCTCCAAACCCGCGCGCCCCTCGCGCGCCGTTACCGCATCACGAACCGTGAGCGCGGCGTCGGGGCGCGCCTCAGCGGGGAGATCGCCCGCCTGTACGGGGACGAAGGGTTGCCCGAGGGGACGGTGCGCGCGTACTTCCAAGGCGTGGCCGGGCAGAGCTTCGGCGCGTTTTTGACCCGGGGGGTGTTCCTCTACCTCGAGGGCGAGGCCCAGGATTACGTGGGCAAGGGGATGGGCGGCGGGACGATCGTCGTGCGTCCTCCCCAGTCCGCCCGGGTCCAGCCGCACGAAAGCGTGATCCTGGGCAACACCGTCATGTACGGCGCGACCGGAGGCAGCCTGTACGCCGCGGGCCGGGCCGGTGAGCGGCTTTGCGTGCGGAACTCCGGCGGCCGCGCGGTCGTGGAGGGGTGCGGCGACCACGGGTGCGAGTACATGACCGGCGGCGTGGTGGTCGTGCTGGGCGAGACCGGCCGGAACTTCGGGGCGGGCATGACGGGCGGCGTCGCGTACGTGCTGGATGAAAGTGGCCGCTTCCCGGACCGCTACAACCCCAGCATGGTGCGCCTCGAGCGCCTCGAGCACGAGCTGGACGAGGCGTTGCTGCGCGCCTTGATCGAGCGGCACTACCATCTGACGCAAAGCCCCCGCGCCGCCGCCTTGCTCGAGGACTGGGAGCGGGCGCTCGAGCACTTCTGGAAGGTCGCGCCGCGCCCAGATTTGGGGACGGTGACGGACCAGCCCCTAGAAGCGCGTTTGTTGGAGCAGGTGCGCAACGAGGCGCTCTCCAGCGTGGGGTGAGGGGGTTACTGGGTGTTCAGCACGCTCGAGCGGGTGCCGAGCTTGGCCTCGACCTCGAGGATTGCATCCCCGCGCTGGATCGTGAGGCGTACCGTGTCCCCGACCTTCCGGCTGCGCAGGTGGCGCACCAGTTGTTCCGCGCCTTGAAGGGGAACGCCGTCGATCGCGATGAGGAGGTCGGCTTGCACGATGCGCTGCTGGGGGCCGGTAGGGGTGAGGACCTCCGTGAACTCCGGGTTTTTCAGCCCGGCCGCTTCCGCGCCGGAGCCGGGCAGCACCTCGATGATGAGGATCGCGCCGGGACGACCGAACCCCAGGTCCGCCACCGCCTCCGGGCTGAGCTCGAAGTACCGGATGCCGAGGAACGGCACCTCGCGCTTTAGGCCGGCGATGAGGTTCTGCACGAGTTCTTGGCGGGCGGCGACGGGGGTGGCGTGGCTCGCGAACCCGCTCTCGTCGTGGCTGATCGCGATGGTGACGCCTACCACCTGCCCCTCTGCGTTGAGCCACGGCCCTCCGGAGTCCCCGGGGGCGAGGTTCAGCGTGCTGGAGAGCATCCCGGTGGGCAGAAAGGCGCTTAGGCTCTTGGAGAACCGGATGACCTCGCCGGTGTGCACCGCGTTGAAATCGCCGCGCGAGTTGCCGATCGCGATCAACAAATCCCCGGGGGTAGGGGTGCGCCGAGCGATGCGCAGGAACGGCACGGGAGGCTCGACCTCTGCGCGCAGCACAGCGAGGTCCAGAAACTCATCAAAACCGACGAGTTCCGCCGCGAAACGCGCCCCTTCGCTGGTGATGACCTCGAAGGATCCCGCGCCTTGAACCACGTGGTACGCGGTCATGACGAGACCGCTCGGCGCGATGAAGAATCCCGACCCGATCCCGAAGGGTCGGGTCTCGATGCGCACGGCCGCGGCCTGCGCGCTCTCGTAGACCGCGGCGAGGTCCCTGAGGGGCGGCTGGGCCTGCGCGCTCAGGAGCAGGGCGAACAGCGCGAGCCAAATCGTCCGGGTGAATCTGAGGTAATTCATGAGGGCTCCTTTCGATCCAGGGCTTCACGCCCAGAATAGGAAGAAAATGCTGCGCGTAACGTCAAGAGGGTTACCACGAGGGAACGTGGCTTGCGCGACGCCGTGAACTGGAGGGTGCCCCCTTATTTTAGCGCAGCGAGCCCATGAAAAACCTAAGCCCGCCAGAACCGGCGGGCGACGGATGCCCTAACGCCTGACTGCCTTACTCGAGCTCTACGCGCGCGGCCACGAGCTCGATGGCTTTTTCCTTGAAGCGGTACACGTACAAGAGGTCCGGCCCTTCAGCGCTTTGCCACACCTGGAGCAACTCCCCGGACTCCGTGGGGCGCTCGAGGCTCAGGGTGTACCCGGCGGAGGTGCGAGTGTACGAGGCGATGAAGTGCACGTAGCTCGCGTACTGGTCCGGCGACGTGGTTTGGATCGTGTAGCAGGCGTACTCCTTCACCTCTTCCGGAAGGCGCGGCTCGAGGGTCCGGGCGGTGTTGAGTAGGGCGGTGGCCGTTTCGTCGCAGCCCGGGCCGAGGACACGCACGGTCGGTGCGGGCCAGATGACCCGGATGTCGTACTGCAAGGCCGTGACCGGTACCACCCGGGTGGGTGGGGCTTCCTGAGCGAACGCATAAGCGGCCGCGATGAGGATCAGGCTGATAACGGCTCGTTTCATCGTTACCTCCGGCGAAGCAATGGGGAAACGCCTTCCCCGCATGGTTCAGTCTTACACCTTTCGCCGGGATGCGCCAACAACACCCCCCCGGGAGCCCCGGGGCCCCGAGGGGGTGCGGGCGGCTAGCGTCCCTTGAACTCCGGCGCGCGTTTTTCCAGGAAGGCCTGCACGCCCTCCTTATGATCCTCGCTCCGCCCGGTCAGTTCCTGCATGTACGCCTCGTACTCGAGGACCTCCTCCAGCGTGGCTGCGGCGCTTTTCTTGAGGAGGCGTTTGATGAGGGCGTAGCTCTTGGTGGGACCCTGGGCGATCTCCTCCGCGAACGCCCGGGCCTTTTCGGCGAACGCCGCCTCGGGGAAGACCCGGTTGACGAGGCCCAGGGCCAGGGCCTCCTCCGCGGAGAGTTTGGGGGAGAGGGTGAGGAGCTCGTAGGCCTTCGCGTACCCCACGATTCGCGGCAGGGTGTACGTCATGCCCGAGTCAGGCACCAGCGCGATCCGGCTAAACGCCGTGATGAACACGGCCGCGCTGGAGGCCACGCGCAGGTCGCAGGCCAGCGCGAGGGACAGGCCCGCCCCGGCCGCGACGCCGTTCACCGCGGCGATCACCGGTTTATCCAGGGTCGCGATGCGTTCGATCACCCGGTTGTAGTGCCGGAGGTGTTGCCGGAACGCGGGCTCGCGCCCCTGGAACTCCTTGAGGTCCTGCCCCGCCGAGAAGCCCCGCCCGGCCCCGGTGATCACCACGGCGCGCACCGCCTCGTTCTTTCCGGCTTCCTTAAGCGCGTCGGCCAGCGCGTCGAGCAGCTCGCTCGTGAAGGCGTTCAGGGACTCGGGCCGGTTCAGGGTCAGGGTGAGCACCCCGTTCTCCAAGGCTTGCTGCAGCATCCCGTCCCCCTCTAGCGCAGGTTCACCCACACCGACTTAACTTCGGTGTAGAGCTCGAGGGCTTCCTCACCCATCTCGCGGCCGAACCCGGACTCCTTGTACCCCCCGAACGGCGAGGCCGGGTCGAACAGGTTGTAGCTGTTGACCCAGATTGTGCCGGTGCGGATCTGTTTCGCGACCCGGTGCGCGCGGGCCACGTCGCGTGTCCAGACCCCCCCGGCGAGGCCGTAACGGGTATCGTTCGCGATCCGGACGGCCTCCTCCTCGTCCTCAAACGGGATGATCGCCGCGACCGGACCGAAGATCTCCTCCTGCACGATCTTGTGGTCCGTGCGGGTTGCGAGGAAGAGGGTGGGCTCGAGGAAGTACCCGGGGTCGCGGGGGGTGCCGCCCAAGAGGAGCTCGCCGCCCTCGGCCTTGCCGGCCTCCACGTACGAGAGGACGCGTTGGCGGTGCTCGGCGCTCACCAGGGGGCCCATCGTGGTGTCTTTTTCAAGGCCGGGCCCGAGCTTGACCTTCGCGGCGCGTGCCTTGAATCGTTCGAGGAACGGCTCGAGGACGCTTTTTTGCACCAGGATGCGGCTCCCCGCGGTGCAGAGCTGGCCTTGATTGTAGAAGATCCCGATCCCCGCGCCTTTCACGGCCGCGTCGAGGTCCGCGTCCTCGAACACGATGTTCGCGGACTTGCCGCCGAGCTCGAGGGAGACCCGCGCGATGCGGTCCGCGGCCTCGCGCATGATGATCTTGCCGACCTCGGTGCTGCCGGTGAAGGTGATCTTGTCCACCCCGGGGTGCTGGACGAGCTTCGCGCCGGTCTGGCCGTCCCCGGTCACGACGTTGACCACGCCCTTGGGGAACCCGATTTCCTCGAGGATCTCCGCGAGGCGCAGCGCGGTGAGGGGCGTCTCCTCGGCGGGCTTGAGGACCACCGTGCACCCCGCGGCGAGGGCGGGGGCGAGCTTCCAGGTCGCGATGAGCAGGGGGAAGTTCCAGGGGACGATCGCGCCCACCACGCCCACCGGTTCGCGCAGCGTGTAGTTGAACACGCCGGGCGCGCTCACCGGCACGGTCCGTCCGCCTACGGTGGGGGCGAGGCCCGCGTAGTACCTGAAATGCATCGCCGCGAGGGGAATATCCCCCCGCCGGGACTCGCGGATGGGCTTGCCGTTATCCAGGGTTTCGATCTCCGCGAGCTCGTCCGCGTGCGCCTCGATCGCGTCGGCGATCCGGTTCAGCCACCGGCTGCGCTCGAGGGGTGGGAGCTGGCTCCAGCCCGGGAAGGCCGCGCGCGCGGCCTCGACCGCCTGGTGCACTGCGGCCTGACCGCCGTACGGGACCTCGGCCAGCACCTCCCCGGTCGCGGGGTTATGGGTGGGGAAGGTGCCCTCGCCGTCCACCCACTCGCCGCCAATGTAGAGCTTCTTAGGCCGGTCCAAGAAGGCTTTCGTCTCGTTTAGCATCCCTACCTCCCTTTCCATTCGGGCTTGCGCTTCTCGAGGAAAGCGCGGATCCCTTCTTGCTTGTCCTCGGTGCCGAAGAGCAGGTAGAAGTTGTGGCGCTCGTACGCGAGGCCCACCTCGAGCGGCGTGTCCTCTGCCTTGAGGATCGCGTCCTTGGCCAGGCGCACCGCCACCGGGGCTTTCTTCGCGATCTCCCGCGCGATCTGGATGGCTTCCTCCAGGTAGAACTCGACCGGGACGACCCGGTTCACCAGGCCGTGACGGTACGCCTCCTCCGCGGTGAGCATGCGCCCCGTGAGGACCATCTCCATCGCGAGGTACTTGCCCACCTGCCGCGTGAGCCGTTGCGTGCCGCCCGCCCCCGGCATGATCCCGAGGTTGATCTCGGGCTGGCCGAGCCGCGCGGTCTCCGAGGCTACGATGATGTCGCACAGCATCGCGAGCTCGAGCCCGCCCCCGAGCGCGAACCCCGAGACCGCGGCGATCAAGGGTTTCGTGGTGCGCCGGAGGGTCTCCCACTGCTCGAAGCGGTACCCGGAGAGCATCTCCGGCACGTTCGCGCCGTCCATCTCGGTGACGTCCGCGCCCGCGGCGAACGCCCGCTCGTCCCCCGTGAGGACGATCGCGCGCACCGCGTCATCCGCTTCAAACGCGCGTACTGCGCGGACGATCTCGTCCATGGTGGCCTGGTTCAGGGCGTTGAGGCGCTTGGGCCGGTGGATGCGAATGAGCCCCACGCCGCCCTCGAGCGTCTCCACGATGAGGTTCTCGTACATCTCGTCCTCCCGTCATGAGGTCCGGGCCGCCGGGCCGAAGTACCCGCGCCCCTCCCCGCGCGCGTACGCCGCGACCTGCGCCCACACCTCGGGGTGCGGATGGCCTTGGCTGAGCCACGCGGCGGCCGTCTCGAGCGGAACCCAGGCGAGCTTCTGAACGTCCGGGCCCGGGACCGGCTCGCCCACGAGCCCGGCCTCGAAGCGGGCGGAGAGCACCCACGCGGCGTGCGGGGTGTTCGGGAACATGGGGTGCTCCACGAGGGCAAGGAGGCTAGGGTGCACCACGCGGCACCCCGTCTCCTCCCATACTTCGCGCTCGAGCGCCGCGAGGAGGGGTTCGCCGGGCCGCGCCCCGCCGCCCGGCAGGCTCCAGTACCCCATGGCTTCCCGCACCACGAGCAGCTTCCCCTCACGAACGATGAGCGCGTGGGCGCTCCGCCGGACCCGCAACCTTACTCCTCGACCTCGGCGACCAACAGGGTGACGAGCCCCTTGGCGAAGCTCATGAGGTCCTTGCCCGCGGCCTTGTTCTCCTCGGACTTCATCGCCGCGTTGAAGGTCTCCCAGTCGCGGTAGTACATCTCCGCCATCATGAAGTACGGGGGCTCGCCCCCGAAGGCGTCCGCCTTGATCATGCTGACCTCGAGCCGCTCGAGGCCCGGGGTCTTCTTCACCAGGGGGGTGTGTACCTCGCGGTAGTGCTTGAGGAACGCTTCGACGTCTTCCGGTTTCTTGTAGAGTGCGACCAACTTAACCACGGTTCACCTCCGTTTTCTGCGATTCCCAGCGCGCTCTCAGCTTATCAAAGGCGGCCTGGATCTTCGCCTTGGGCAGGATCACCTGGGTGGTCCGCCCCTCGCCGATCAGGTCCCCGAGCTCGTTGTAGGCGCGGCACGCGGCGTACACGCGGTTCCCTTCGGTGCGGAGGTGTTCGGCCACGATCTTGACCCGCATGCCGGGGAGGGCCGAGGCGAGGTGGCGCACCTCGACCTCGTGCCCGATCCCGTCCTCGCCCTCCTCGAGGAACGGCAGGATGATCTTCCGCCCCGCGAGCTCCATGTGCTTGGTCATCCAGTACGTGGCGTACACGGGGTGCACCTTGCCAAGTTCCTCGAAATCCACCGTCATCTCAGGAGTGACCACGGTTTCGAAGACGGCCTGGTACCCGATAGGGATGGGTTTCATGCCTCCTCCCTACAGCTTCCGCCGGTCCACCACGCGGCGCAGCTTCCCGCCCTCGCTCCGCGGGACCGTGCCCGGGGCCATCAGCGTGACCCGCATCGTCACGCCGATCGTGTCCTTGATCTTGTGCTGCACCTTGGCCCGCAGCTGGTTCAGGTAGTGGTCGGCCTCCACCACCTCGTCGGAAAGCACCTCCGCGCCCACCCGCCGGAAGACCGCCTCGGTGACCTCGACCTTGAGCTCGACTTCGTCGAGCGTGCCCTCCCGGGTGATGACGAGCTGGTAGTGAGGCTCGAGTTCCTCGATCAGCCGCAGCACCTCCTCGACCTGGGTGGGGTAGACGTTCACGCCGCGAATGATCAGCATGTCGTCGGTCCGGCCGCGGATGGGGCCCATGCGCACGTGCGTGCGCCCGCAGACGCAGGGTTCGCGCGTGAGGTAGGTGATGTCCCCCGTCCAGTAACGCAACAGGGGCATCGCCTCCTTGGTCAGCGTGGTGAAGACGAGCACGCCTTCCTTCCCCTCAGGGAGGGGCTCGCCGGTGTCGGGATCCACCACCTCAGGGTAGAAGTGGTCCTCCCAGATGTGGCTGCCGGCCTGCCCCTCGAGGCACTCCTGGCTGACGCCGGGCCCGATGATCTCGGAGAGGCCGTAGATGTTCACGGCCTTCACGCCGAGCCCCGCCTCGACGCTTTCGCGGATCGCTTCGGTCCAGGGCTCGGCCCCCAGGATGGCGTACTTCAGGCTGATCTCCTCCGGGCTGACTCCCCGCTTGCGGAACTCGTCCGCGAGGGTCTGGGCGTAGGACGGGGTGCAGGAGATCACGTCGGGTTTGAAGTCCAGGATCAGGGTGATCTGCCGCTCGGTCATCCCGCCCGAGACCGGCACCACGGTCATGCCGAGCTTCTCCCCGCCGTAATGCAGGCCGAGCCCGCCGGTGAACAGGCCGTACCCGTACGCGTTGTGCAGGAGCATCCCGGGCCGCCCGCCCGCCGCGGCGATCGAGCGGGCGTTCACCTCGGCGAAGACCTCGAGGTCCCGCCGGGTGTACCCCACGACGGTGGGTTTGCCGGTGGTGCCGCTGGAGGCGTGGATGCGCGCCACCTGCTCCCGCGGCACGGCGAACAGCCCGAAGGGGTAGTGATCCCGGAGGTCCTGCTTGCGGGTGAAGGGGAGCTTCGGGAGGTCCTCGACGCCCTTGATCTCCTCGGGCCGCACCCCGGCCCGGTCCAACGCCTCGCGGTAGAACGGGACCCGTTCGTACACGTACCGCACGATGCGCTGCAGCCGCTCGTTCTGCAGCTTCCTCAACTGGTTCTGGGGCAAGGTCTCCAGTTCCGGGTTGAACATACCGCCTCCTCCTACACCTTCTCCACAACCATCGCGATGCCTTGTCCGACCCCGATGCACATGGTGGCGAGCCCGAACTCGACCTCGCTCCGGCGCTGCATCTCGTGCACCAGGGTGGTCAGGATCCGCGCGCCCGAGCACCCCAAGGGGTGGCCCAGGGCGATCGCACCGCCGTTCGGGTTAAGCCGCGGGTCCTCGGGGTCCATCCCCCACTCGCTCAGCACGGCGAGGGACTGCGCGGCGAAGGCCTCGTTCAGCTCGATCAAGCCCAGGTCCTGCATCCCGAGCCCGGCCCGCTCGAGGGCTTTTTTCGTAGCGGGAACGGGGCCGATCCCCATGATGCGGGGCGGCACGCCCGCCACGGCCATGCTGCGGATCTTGGCGAGCGGCTTGAGGCCGTGGGCCTGAGCGTAGTCCTTGGAGACCACGAGCACCGCGGCGGCCCCGTCGTTGAGGCTCGAGCTGTTCCCCGCGGTGACGGTGCCGCCCTCGCGGAAGACCGGCCTGAGCGCGGCGAGTTTTTCCAGGGAGGTGTCGCGGCGGGGGCCTTCGTCGGTGTCCACCCAGCGGGTTTCTTTGCGGAGGCGGACCTCGACCGGGACGATCTCGGCCTTGAAGCGCCCCGCGTCGATCGCCCGGATGGCCTTCTCGTGGCTTCTTAGGGCGAAGGCGTCCTGCGCTTCGCGGGGAATCCGGTACTCCTGGGCGAGGTTCTCCGCGGTTTCGCCCATGGACTCGGTGCCGTACATGGCCTTCATGCGGGGGTTCACGAACCGCCAGCCCAGCGTGGTGTCGTACATGGTGAGGTTCCCGGTGGCGAAGGGGCGCTCGGACTTAGGGACCGCCCAGGGGGCGCGGCTCATGGACTCGACCCCCGCGCCGATGTAGACGTCGGCCTCGCCCAGCATGATGGCCCGCGCGGCGTTCGCGACCGCGTCCAGCCCCGAGCCGCACAGCCGGTTGATCGTGGTTCCGGCCACCTCGACGGGAAACCCCGCGAGGAGCAAGCTCATGCGGGCGACGTTGCGGTTGTCCTCCCCCGCTTGGTTGGCACACCCCATGTACACGTCCTCCACGTCCTCCATGGGGACGCCCGAGCGTTCCATCAAGGCCTTAAGCACGAGCGCGCCGAGGTCATCGGGGCGCACCGTGGCGAGGGCCCCGCCGTGCTTGCCGATCGGGGTGCGTACAGCTTCAACGATCCAGGCTTCCTTCATGCGCGTTCCTCCATGCGGTATACCGTTCCCGTGAACAAGGCGACGAGCGTGGTGTCCTTACAGAGCCGCACTTGGTACGTGGCCACGCGCCGGCCCAGGTGGGTTTCCGTGGCGACGGCCTCGAGCACATCCCCCTCGTGCGCTGGACGGAAGTACTCGATGTGCGCGCTGAGCGCGACCGCGGGCCTGCCGCGGCTGTTCGAAGCGAACGCGAACGCCGCGTCCGCCAGCGCGTACAGGAACCCGCCGTGCGCCGAGCCGTGCAGGTTCAGGTGCTCGGGGCGCACCCGGGCCACGAGGCGCGCCTGGCCCTCCCCGACCGCGACGACCTCGAACCCCAGGTGCGCGCAGAACGCGTCCGTCATGCCTCCCCTCCCGCGCGGAGCCCCAGGTACGACTCGAGCACCCGCGGGTCCTGGGCGAGCTCGCCGGCTGGTCCGGAGAGCTGGATCTCGCCGGTCTCGAGCACGTACCCGCGGTCCGCGAGCGCGAGCGCGGCTTTGGCGTTTTGCTCCACGAGCAGGATGGTGGTGCCGTGCTGCTTCAGCTGGGCCAGGGTGCGGAAGATCTCCTGCACGATCAGGGGAGCGAGGCCCAGGCTGGGTTCGTCCAGCATCAGCAGCCGGGGCTTGGCCATCAGGGCCCGGCCGATCGCGAGCATCTGCTGCTCCCCGCCGGACATGGTGCCCGCGAGCTGCCGCCGCCGTTCGGCTAGGCGGGGGAAGAGGCCGTACACGTGCTCGAGGCTCGCCTTGAGGTTGCGCTCTCCCCGCCGGTAGCGGGTGAAGGCCCCGAGGAGGAGGTTGTCCTCCACGGTGAGTTCGGCGAACAGCTCGCGCCTTTCGGGAACGAGGACCAGTCCGTCCGCCGCGAGCGCTTCGGTGGTGCGCCCCAGGGCGGGCCGGCCGCGGTACGTGGCCCGGCCCTCAGCGGGCAGCAGCCCGGCGAGGGCCATCAGGGTGGTGGTCTTGCCCGCGCCGTTCGGACCGATCAGGGTCACCACCTCGCCTTCCTCGACGTAGAAGGAGACGTTCCGTACCGCTTCCACCGCGCCGTAACGCACCGTGAGGTTCTCCACTTCGAGGATCACGCCGCACCTCCCGGGCCGGGGGTTTCCTCGAGGCTGCCCCCGAGGTAAGCCTCGATCACCTTGGGGTTTTGCTGCACCTCGCGCGGGGTGCCTTCGGCGAGTTTTTGGCCGTAATGCATCACCACCACGCGGTCCACGAGGTTCATCACGAGGTCCATGTCGTGCTCAACGAGCAGGACCGTAACCCCTTCGCGCGCCAGCCGCTGGATGAGCTCGGCGAGCTCGCGCTTCTCCCCGGCGCGCAGCCCGGCAGCGGGCTCGTCGAGGAGGAGGAGCTCGGGGTCCGCGGCGAGCGCCCGCGCGATCTCCAGGAGGCGCTGCTGGCCGAGCGGCAGGCGCCCCGCCTTCTCGAAGGCCTGGTCCTGGAGCCCCACGCGTTCGAGGGCCCGCCAGGCCTCCGCGAGGGCCCGCGCCTCCTCGTGCCGGTCCAGGCGGAGCATCGAGGCCAGCATGCCCGCGCGGGTGCGGGTGTACACGCCGAGCGCGGCGTTTTCGAGCAGGGTCATCTCGGGGAAGAGGTGGGGGTGCTGGAAGGTACGGGCGATGCCGTGGCGCGCGATCTGGAAGGGCGGGTGGCCGCTGATGCGCCGGCCCTTGAAGCGCACCTCGCCCGAGGTGGCCGGGTGCACCCCGGTGATCAGGTTGAAGCACGTGGTCTTGCCCGCGCCGTTCGGGCCGATCAACCCCAGGATCTCGCCGCGCCGGATCTCGAAGGAGAGGTCGTTCACGGCCACCAGCCCACCAAAGGCCTTCGTGAGGCGGCGCACCTCGAGGAGCACCTCGCTTTTTTCTTCGGGCTTGGGCCGCGCGGCCAGCCCCTCGCCCTCCGGTTTTGGGGGCGTGGCCTGGGGGAGCCGGCCTTCCACGAAGTGCCACAACCCCTTGGGGGCCCGGTGCAGGATCAGGATCAGCACCAGCCCGAACGCGATGATCTCGAAGTTCCCGCCCGGCCCGAACAGGCGCGGCAAAAGGTCCTGCAGCCAGTTCTCCAGGCCGGTGATCAGCGCGCTACCCAAAAACACCCCGGGCAGCGCGGCGATTCCGCCCACCACGCCCATGATGAGGAACTCGATCGAGGCCTCGAGGCCAAAGGGGCTGGGGTTCACGAAGCGCAGGAAGTGCGCGTAGAGCCAGCCCGCAACGCCCGCAAGGACACCAGCCAGGACGAAGACGCCGAGCTTGAGGGTCGCGGGGTTCGCCCCGAAGCTCGCGGCGGCCACGGCGTCGCCGCGCAGCGCGCGGATCATGCGGCCGCTTCGGCTTGCGACGAGGTTGTTCACGCCCCACGCGGCGAGCACGGCGAAGCTCCAAGCCAGGTAGTAGAAGGCCTGGGGGGTGCGCAGCTCGAGGCCGAGGAGGTGGACGGGGGGCAGGTCGGTGAGGCCGGTGCGGCCCCCGGTGAGGGTGATCCAGCTGCCCATGACGATGAAGAGCGCGACCTGCCAGGCGATGGTGGCGAGGGGGAGGTAGTGCCCCTTGAGGCGTACGGTGATCGCGCCCAGGACCCAGGCGAACGCTCCGGAGGTGAGGACGGCGAGGCCGAGGCCCAGCCAGGGGTCCAGGCTCAGCCGGGTGGTCGCGATGGCGGTCGCGTACGCGCCCGCCCCCATGAACGCGGCTTGGCCGAAGCTCGTGAGGCCGGCCAGTCCGGTGAGCAGGTACAACCCCAGGACGACGAGGGCGTTGAAGGCGGTGAAGTTCAGGAGCGTGACGTAGAAGGGGGGCAGGACGAGGGGCAGCAGGAAGACCAGAAGCACAAGCGCCCAGGCGCGGCGGCTCATTCCTCCTCACCTCCGAGTTCCAGCGTGCCCAGGCTGCGCCAGACCAGCACCGGGAGCAGCAAGGCGAAGACGATGGCTTCCTTGTAGGCGCTCGCGGCGAAGGAGCTGTACGCCTCGAGCAGGCCCACGAGGAGCGCGCCTCCGGCCGCTAGGGGGTAGCTCGTGAGCCCGCCGAGAATGGCGGCCACGAACCCCTTGAGGCCCATGAGGAATCCCATATCGTAGGCGGCGTTGGTGAGGGGCGCGGTGAGCATGCCGGTGAGGGCGCCTGCACTCATCGCGATCAGGAAGGCGACGCGCCCGGCCTCCTTGGGGCTGATGCCGCTCAGGCGTGCGCCGATGCGGTTCACAGCGGCGGCGCGCAGGGCCTTACCGTAGAGGCTTTGCGTGAAGAAGAGGTATAGGCCCGCCATGAGGAGGGCGGTGAAGGCATAGATCCACAGGGCTTGATAGGGGATCGGCACCGAACCGATCACCACCTCCCCGCTGGTGATTGCCGGGGGGCGGAACTGCTCGGGGCCGAAGAAGAATAGCCCGAGCCCTCTATAAACGAAGTGCAGCCCCACCGCGAGGATCAGGTACACCAGGATCGTGCCGCGCGGGATTGGCTCGAAGAACAACCGGTAAGTGGCGGGCCCCAGGGGAAGGACGACGAGCACCGCCGCGATCCAGGCGATCAGGGGGGTGCTGTGCGCGCCGAGGACCCCGATCCCGAGGACGGCCGCGGCGGCTAGGGCCAAAAGGACCGCTTGCCGTGGGGTCCGGTACTCCAGGGCGGCCCACCCCGCGAGCATCAGCGCGGCGAGCCACACCGTTCCCGGGAGCTTGCCGTCCAGGAAGAAGGCGTAGGTCAGAGGCGCGTACATCACCAGCTCGCCCATCGGGATGAGGATGACGCGCGTGACCGCGAAGACCAGGACCAAAGCCAGGGCGAGCATGGCGTAAATCGCCCCGTTCGTAAGCCCGTCCGCGAGGAGGAAACCGAAGATGAGCCAGTCCATGATGCATTCCTAGGGGCCGGGACGACCCCGGCCCCTGCGACGGTTAACGGAAGGTGCGCTCGAGCTTCCAGGTGCCGTCCTTCACCCGCACGATGACCGCGGCGTCCTCGAAGCTGAGGCCCAGGTGGTCCTCGCTGGAGTAGTTGAAGACGCCGTGGGTAGCGACCAAGCCACGGGTTTGCTCGATCGCGTCACGAAGGGCGCTGCGGAACGCGGCGAGGTCGTCCGGCTGCACCTGGTCCAGGGTGCGCTCGAGGGCGTCCTTGAGGATCAGCCACGCGTCCATCGCGTGCCCTCCGAAGGTCGAGAAGCTGCCGATGCCGTAACGGCCCTCGTACTGGACGATGTACTCGAGCGCGACCGGTTTGGAGGGGAACTCCGCGCCGAGCTGGTCAGCGACCAGGATGGGGCCCGCGGGCAGCAGGGTGTTCTCCACGAACTCACCGCCCACACGGAGGAAGTCGGGGTTGGCCACGCCGTGGGTTTGGTAGATCTGGCCGCGGTAGCCGCGCTCGACCAGGGTGCGCTGCGGCAGGACGGCGGGGGTGCCGGCCGCGCCGACCAGCACCGCGTCGGGGCGCCGGCTGAGGATCTTCAGGACCTGGCCGGTCACGGAGGTGTCCGTAGGGGCGTAGCGCTCGTCCGCGACGATCTCGAGGCCGGCGGCCTGGGCTTCCTCGGCGAACTCCCGCGCCCACCCTTCGCCGTACGCGGTGTTGAACCCGATGTAGGCAACGGTCTGGTACCCGCGCGCCACCATGTCCGCGACGACGGCCTTGGCCATGATCTCGTCGGTCTGGGGCACCTTGAAGACCCAGTGCCGCTTCTCATCCACCGGGCTGATGATGGCTTTGGCCGCCGCGAGGGAGATGAAGGGCACCTGAGCTTCGGCGACGGGATCGATCATCGCCAGGGAGATCGGCGAGGTGGTGCCGCCGAGGATCGCGTGCACGCGGTCCTCCTCGATCAGCTTACGCGTGTTGCGCACCGCGGTGGTGGGGTCGGTCCCGTCATCGAGGATGATGAACTCGACCGGGTGCCCGCCGATGCCGCCCGCCTTGTTGATCTCCTCCTGGATCATGAGGAAGGTGTTCTTTTCCGGAATACCCAGGGACGCGGCCGGTCCCGTGGCGGAGACGGTCACGCCCACGCGGATAGGGGATGCGGCGAAACCCAGGCTCAAGCCGACGGCGAGAGCCAGTACACCGATAAACGTGCGTTTACCCATCGTCATCACCTCCATTTGCCTAACCCCGCAGCGGCCGCGCGCCGCAGCAGGGGTTGGGGCCGGTACCGGTCTTCGCCCAGCTCGTGGAAGAGGCCTTCGAGGCCGCGCAGCACCTCCTTGATCCCGAGGGTTTCGCTCCACTCGAGGGGGCCTTGGGGGTAGTTGGTCCCGAGCCGCATCGCCCGGTCGATCCCTTGGGGGTCCGCGATGCCTTCCTGCAAGGCGCTCACCGCTTCGTTGATGAGCAGGGCGAGGATGCGGAACCCTACGCCGCCCGGGGTGTCCGGGAGGGTCAGGGTGCGCAGGCCGTGCGCTTCGAAGTAGCGCCGGGCGAGGGCTACCGCCTCCTCGCCGCCCGCGAGCGGCGCGTAGAGCTCGGCCACGGCGCGCTCCGTGACGGGCGGCACGAGGCTGAACCCAGCCACGTCGGAGGCCTCGCTGTACGCGCGGAGCGCTGTGCTTGCCGAGTGCCCCCAGACCAGGGTGACCACGGGCAGTTTCGGGGGGGCGGCGGGGTAGGATTTTTTCTCGAGGCGCACGCGGGCATCCAGAATGAACGCGGCTTCGTCGGAGTTGGTGGTGTGCGCGAAGCGCGCGCGCAGGAGGTCGGCGAGCGGACCCGAGCCGAGGATGAGGGCCTTGGGGGCTTGCTCCGAGCGGGCCGGGGGCGGTTCGGGCTCCTGGGGTTCTCGAGGGTACCGGTAGAACCCCCGCCCGCTTTTTTGCCCCAGGTACCCGGCCTCGACCATGCGGCGCTGGATGGGGTGGGGTTTGTAGCGCGGCTCCTGGAAGTACGCCGCGTACACGCTGGTGGTTGCGGCGTAGTTCACGTCCAGGCCGATCAGGTCCATGAGCTCGAAGGGCCCCATGCGGAACCCCAGGCCGCGCATGATGGTATCGATCGCTTCGAAGGGGATCCCCTCCCCGTGGAGCTTAAGGGCCTCCCCGTAGAACGGTCGGGCCACGCGGTTCACGATGAAGCCCGGGGAGTCCTTGGCCACGACGGGTTCCTTGCCCAAACGCTGCGCGAACGCCACCGCCGCCTCGACCACCTCGGGCGCGGTCTCGAGGCCGGGGATGACCTCCACCAGCTTCATGAGGGGGGCGGGGTTGAAAAAGTGCAACCCCACGACCTGGTGCGGGCGTTTCGTGGCGCTCGCGATCGCGGTGATGGAGAGGGTGGAGGTGTTGGTGGCGAGGATGGCGTGGGGCGCGCACTCGTCCAGCCGGGCGAAGAGCTCGCGCTTGAGCTCGAGCCGCTCCGGCGCGGCTTCGATCACCCAGCGGGCGTCCTTGAGGTCCTCGAGCGCGGCGGTGGTCTGGATGCGCTCGAGGATCGCGCCGGCGGGTTCGTTCAGGCGGCCTTTGGCCTCGAGTTTTTGCAGGATGGCCTGGAGGTGCTCGAGGGCCCGGGGGAGGGCTTCGGGGAAGGCGTCGTAGAGCGTTACGGGGAATCCGGATTGTGCAGCGACCTGGGCGATGCCGCGCCCCATGGTTCCTGCACCAATGACGGCTACGCGTTCGTTCAAGGCGACCCTCCTAACAAACAGCCGTTAGGCTTGTGGTATCCCAGCTCAATGCAAGTCTATGCACGGACATTTGTCCCGTCAAGTCACGTGCTGCGGCAGCCCCTTCAACGGCGAGTCCTTGAGCGCCACGAACCCGCCCTCGAACCCCTCAACCCGGCTCCCCTCGAGGAACCAGCTCTTGGGCGTCTGGTGGCCCCAGAGCGTTTGGCGGCGCGGGTCGTTGAGCGACCAACGAATGGGCTCCAGGTCGGGGTCCACGGTCAGGTAGTCCGAGGTGTACAGCTCCACCCGGTGCCCGTCCGGATCGCGCAGATACACGAACATCGCGTTGGAGATCCCGTGACGGCCAGGGCCGCGCTCGATCCGGTCCGTCTGCATGGCCGCGGCGAGGATGTCGGCCGCGCGGATGATCGCGTGCAGGTCCGGCAGCCAGAAGGCGATGTGGTGCAGCCGAGGGCCCGTGCCGTTCGTGAGGGCCAGGTCGTGCACGTTCCCCTTGCGGTGCAGCCACGCGGCCCACATCCGCCCCTCGTCGTCCTCGGTGTACTCGGTAAGGCGGAAGTCGAAGGCCTCCGCGTAGAACTGGTAGGTCCCCTGGACGTCAGGGGTCAGGACGTTGAAGTGGTCGAGCCGCTGAATGCCCGGGCCGCGGTAGCGGTGGTAGGCCTGCAACAGGCGCTCGTGCTTCTCGGCCCGGTAGTAGAACGCGACCGGGAAGCCGAAGGGGTCCTGGATCCGCACCATGCGCGGGCGGCCGCGCTCCTCCTCCTCGCGCCAGGGCAGGCCGTGGGCCTTGGCCAGGTCGATCACGCGATCCAGCTCGGCCTCGCCCGCCACCTTGTACGCCAGGTGCTTCAGCCCAGGCTCCGGGTGGACCTCGAGCTTCAAGGACCACTCCCGTTCCTCGTACCCCCTAAGGTACAGCGCGTTCTCGGTCTCGTGGACCACGTTGAACCCCAGGAGGTCCACGTAGAACCGCCGCGACGCCTCCAGGTCCTTCACGTACAGTACCGCGTGCCCTACACGTACCACGTTCGGTTTCATGTCACCCTCCGGTACGCCCGCTTCCAGTACACGAGCGGCGGGCGTTCGTCACCCAACACGATCTCCTTGACCTCGCCCACCACGATGCGGTGGTCGCCCCCCGGGTACAGCGCCCACACCGTGCACACCAGGCTCGCCAGAGCCCCCTCGAGAACCGGGTCCCCCGCCTCGGGGAAGGGGGGGCGCTCGAGCAATGCCGGGTCGCTTTTCCCCGCGAAGTGGTCGGACACGTGGGCCTGCTGCGCGGCGAGCAGGTTCACCACGAACCGCTTCGAGCGCTCGATGACGGGCAGGATGTTCGCGCGCTCATCCACGCAGACCAGCACGAGGGGCGGCTCGAGGCTGACCGAGCTGAACGCGCTGGCGGTCATGCCGCGCACCTCGTGCGCGTCGCGGGAGGTGAGCACGGTCACCCCGCTCGCCCACCGCGAAAGCGCTTCGCGGAACCGGTCCTTCACGCGCCGACCTCCTCGTGTTTCCAGCCGAGAAACGCCCGGATGCGTGCCTTGAAGGGCTCGGTGTCGTACACCTTAAAGAGCGCCTGATGCATCCGGACCGGATCCCCGAAGAAGTACCGCTCGTACAGGGCCTGGCGCGCCCCGAAGGAGGAGAGGGTCATGTCCCAAGCGAGCCGGAAGAGCTGGGTCTTCTCCCGGGCGGGCAGGTTCCGGCCCTGCATGAACTTCTCCACGAACGGACCGAGGGGGCTCTCAAAATCCTTCTCCGAGGCGAACATGATCAGCCCGCTCGCGCCGATCTGCTGCACGATCTCGTGGATGCGCTGGTACAACCTGGGGTAGAGGTTGCGCGCCCCGTCGAGCGTCTTGCGGTCGGGGCACATCACGCCGTAGGCGTTCACCTCCGCCTTGGCCTCGGCCGCAGCCCAGAAGGCCTTCATCGTCTCGAGGTAAACGATCACCTCAGCGATCTTCTCCTGCACGTGGCTAAACGCGTCCGCGCCGATTCCTTCCGCGATGAGGCTCACGAGCCCCAAGAAGGCTTCGGTCTTGGCGACCTTGTGCACCACCACCTGGTGCGCCATGTGCATCAGCGCGCCGGTCGCGGCGTAGGCCTGGTTCACGATCTCGAGGTTGTTCAGCACGAAAACCCGCTCCCACGGGACCAGCACGTCGTCGAAGACGCACATCGCGTCCATCTCCTCGAAGCGGCTGGAGACGGGGTGGTCGTAGCCCGAGGTTCCCGCGAGCGGCTCGCGGCAGATGAAGTGCAGTCCCGGGGTGTTGGTGGGGATGGCGAAGGCCAGGGCGTACTTCTCGTTGCCCGGCTCCATCTTCAAGACGGTGGAGGGAAAGACGAGGAGCTCGTCGGCCACGGGGAGCGTGGCCAGCATGCGCGCGCCGCGCACGATGATGCCTTCCGCGGTCTGCTTCACCACGCCCACAGGGATGTACGGGTCCGGCTGGTTCGCGGGCGAAGCGCCCCGGTTTACCTGGGGGTTGGTTAGGGCGTGGGTGGTGCACAGGTCATTCTCGCGCACGTACTCGTAGTAGTTGCGCACGTTCTCCCCGAACCGGGGGTCACCCTGCGCGAAGAAGTCCGCGGCCATGCCGTACGCGGTGAGGGCCGCGTTCAGGTAGTCCGGGGTGCGCCCCATCATCCCGAGCGTCTGGTCGGCCCAGGTCTTGTACGCCGCGGAGCGCTTCGCGAGGTCCTCCCGGGTCTTGGGCTCGAGGAAACTCATCCCCACCGGCTTGCCGGAGGTGGGGGAGGTGTAGGTGAGGACCTCCTTGTACTGGGGGTCGTGCTGCATGTCGTACAGCCGGGCCATGGACTGCACCACACCCTTAAAGGCCGGGTGGGTCGTGGGGTCCTCGACCTTCTCGCCTTTGATCCAGAGGTTCGGGGGGTTTTCCTTGAGGGCCTCGATGTACTCTTGTCCGGTGCGTGCCATGGTTACGCCTCCTTTTTGCCGAACTTGGGGATGGGGTGCTCGCCGAGCGGCACGGCGATGTTCTTGATCTCGGTGTAGAACTCGAGGGCGTACTGCCCGCCCTCGCGGTGCGTGCCGGAGAACTTCATGCCGCCGAAGGGCGTGGGCAGGTGCCGCACGTTGTGGCTGTTGATCCAGGTCATGCCGGCCTCGAGCCGGAGGGCCACGCGGTGCGCGCGGGTCACGTCCCGGGTCCAGACGTAGGCGGCCAGGCCGTACTTTGTGTCGTTGGCTTTCTTTAGGGCGTCGGCTTCGTCTTTGAAGGGGATGGCGACGAGTACGGGCCCGAAGATCTCCTCCTGCGCGATCCGCATGTGGTTTTCCCCCACGAACAGGGTGGGGGCGACGTAGTTCCCCTCCGTGCCGAGGCGCTGGCCGCCCGCCACGAGCCGCGCCCCCTCTTCCTGGCCGATCTGGATGTAGCCCAGGACGCGCTCGAGGTGCTCGGGGTGGATCAGGGGGCCGACCTCGGTCTCGGGGTCGAGGGGGTGGCCCACCCGGATGTTTTGGGCGCGTTCCGCGAGTCGTGCGACGAAGGCTTCGAAGATGGACTCTTGGATGAGGGCGCGGGAGTTGGCCGTGCAGCGCTCGCCGTTGAAGGAGTAGATCTGGAAGACGGTGGCGTCCAGGGCGCGCTCGAGGTCCGCGTCCTCGAAGATGATCGCGGGGCTTTTGCCGCCGAGCTCGAGGGAGAGGCGCTTGAGGTGGTCGGCCCCGTTGCGCATCACGATCTGGCCGGTCGTGGTCTCGCCGGTGAGGCAGATGAGGGGCACGTCGGGGTGCGCGACGAGGGGCGCGCCGGCCTCCTCCCCGAACCCCTGGACCACGTTGAACACGCCGGGGGGCAGGTCGGCCTCCTGGATGATCTCCGCGAGCTTCCAGGCCGTGAGGGGGGACCATTCCGCGGGTTTGAGGACCACGGTGTTCCCGGCGGCGAGTGCGGGCGCGATCCGCCAGGTGGAGAGCATCAGGGGGGCGTTCCAGGGGGTGATGATCCCGGTGACGCCCACGGGCACGCGGACGGTGTAGTTGACCCAGTCCTGGTCCACAGGGTAGGTGTGCCCGTCCATGGCGCGCTCGGCGTACTCCGCGTAGAAGCTGAAGTTCTCCGCCGCGCGCGCGACCTGTTTGCGCACGATCTTGAGCACCTGACCGGCGTCGAGGCACTCGATCACCGCGAGCTCGTCCGCGTGCTTCTCTAAAAGCTCGGCGATCTTGAGGAGGTAGCGCTTGCGCTCCTTGGCCTTGGTGCGCCCCCACGGGCCCTCGAACGCCGCGCGGGCGGCCTGCACGGCCTTGGCGACGTCCTCCGCGTGCCCGCGGTAGACGCGCCCCAGCACCCGGTTCGTGGCCGGGTCCAGGGTCTCGAAGGTCTCGCCGCGCGCGCCGGGTACGAAGGCGTTCCCGATGAAGTGCGGCACCGTGGTCTTCGCGATGCGCTCGCGCACCGACTCGATGAAGGCCGGATCAAAGGCTCGCCTCATTCCCGTTCCTCCTCGATGGGGTTCTCGAGCGCCTCGAGCCCGTCGATCTCGAGGCGCATCACGTCCCCGGGATGGACGTGACTGATCCCCTTGGGGGTGCCGGTGAGGATCACGTCCCCCTGCTCAAGGGTCATGAAGCGGCTGATGTACTCGATGATCTCGGGGATCTTGAAGATCATGTCGCGGGTGTTGCCTTCCTGGCGCAGCTCGCCGTTCACGTAGGCCCGCATGTTCAGGTTGTGCGGGTCCGGCACCTCGTCCGCGGAGACCAGGTACGGGCCGAGCGGGCCGAAGGTGTCCCACCCCTTGCCGCGGATGGGGGGGCGGAAGTAGTTCTTCACGTAGTCGCGCACCACGATATCGTTCGCGATGGTGTACCCCCCCACGTAGTCCATCGCGTCCTTGGCCTTGACCTTCCGGGCGTTGCGGCCGATCACCACCGCGAGCTCCACCTCGTAGTGCATGTACCGAGCCCCTTTGGGGTAGATGACCGTGCCCCGGTGGGGCAGCAGCGCGGTGTTCGGCTTCCAGAACAGGGCCGGTTCCGGGGGGCGCTCGAGCTCGAGCTCGGCGGCGTGGTCGGCGTAGTTCAGGGCGAGGCCGATCACCTTTTGGGGCTCTACGGGCAGCAGGAACTGCACCGCGTCGGGGTGGTGGGCCTCTCCGGCCTCGTCGTAGAGCCAACCGTCCTTGAGCTGCCCTTCGTGGAGGCGTCCTTTGGCGATGAACCGGGCCGTCTTCATGCCTGCTCCTTCGGGGCGGGGATGAGGCCGTAGCCCTCGGCCATCTTCCGGAGGCGCGCCTGGATCTCGGGCGTGGTGGGGCCGAGGGGTTCGCGCCACTCCGGCTCGATCAGGCCCATCCAGCCGAGGACGGTCTTGAGAGGGATGGGGTTCGTGTCCCAGAAGACGGCCTCGTTGGCCTCGAGGAGGAAGTAGTGGAGCTCCTGGGCCTTTTGGTACCGGCCCTCGAGGGCGTGCTGGCAGAGCTGGGCCACCTCGCGGGGCAGCCAGTTCCCGGTAGCGGCGATGGTGCCCACGCCGCCCACGGCCATCATGGGGAGGGTGAGGGCCTCGAGGCCGCAGAACACCTTGAAGTCACGGCCAACGGTGCGGAGCAGGGTGGAGACGTACTCCACGTCGCGGCTGGAGTGCTTGAGGCCCACGATGTTCTTGAAGTCCTTGCGCAGCCGGGACACCGTGGCGACCTCGATTTGGACGCCCGTGCGGCCAGGGATGTTGTAGAGCACGATGGGCAGTTCCGGAACGCGCGCGGCTACGGCGCCGAAGAAGCGGTACAGGCCGTCCTGGTTCGGCTTGATGTAGTAGGGCGTGATCAAGAGGGCGCCTGCGGCCCCGACCTTGTGGGCGAACGCGGTGAGCTCGAGGGTTTCGTCGAGGCGGAGTGATCCGGTGCCGGCGAGGACGGGGACCCGTCCCTTGGCGAAACGCACCGCGAGTTCGATCAGGTACTTGCGTTCCTCGAGGGTCAGGGTTCCGGGCTCGCCGGTGGTGCCGCCGACGCTGATGCCGTGGGAACCGGCCTCGATCTGGCGTTCGACGAGGCGTTCGAGGGCGGCCTCGTCAATGGCGCCGTTTTTGAACGGGGTAACCAACGGTACGATGGATCCCTTCAGGTCCACGGGTACACCTCCTTGGGCTTTCGCCCGCAGTCTAGGGGGTGGGGTGGCGGCGGGGAAATGCGTTAATTCGACAAATGAGGCGTCTAAAAATGTTCAATTAAACAAAACAGTGCGCATGTAAATGTTTCCATGCGGTATTTTTGTTTATATAAACCAGATTGCTACTGTGATTTGGAGGAATCAACATGCACTTCGGTACCCTTGCACAGGCCCTGGGTTTGGAGCTGCTGTTGGACACCCCCACCCCCGTCGCCTGGGTGGACGCCGGGGTCGAGGCCCGGCCGGAGCTTCCCCGAGGCACGGTCTGGCTGGCCCGGCGCGTGCCGGACGGGCTGGTGGCGCACCTCGCCCGTGTAGGCGCGGCGGGGTTGTGGTGCGGGCAGGAGGCTTCGGAGGCGGTGCTGGCGGCTTGCCGGAGCCATGGGTTGGGCCTTGCGCTCCTGCCTCCTTGGCTCAGCCCCGAGACCGTGCTTGCGGAGGCGCGGGAGCGCGTGGCGGAGGCCGAGGGGCCTTCCGCCCTGGCGTTGGCTGGGATGCTCGAGGTCCTGCTCGCGCGGATGGAGCGGGAACGCGCGGTGATTGAGACGCTGTACCGTTGGTTGGGGTTGCCGATCGCCCTGGTGAGTTCCTGGGGGCAGGTGCTGGCCTGGGCGGGGGAGGTGCCGCGCGCCCACCCCCGGATTCCCGGCGGCGGGCCGGACTACCTCGCCCTGCCCGCCGGGGAGGGGTTGCTCGTGGCTTACGGGCACCGCGCGGAGCTTGAACGCGCTCGGAGCGTGCTGGAGCTCGCCGCGAGGCTGTTGAAGGTGCGGGCTTTGGAGGAGCGTGTGGCGCGCGCGGAGGAGGAGGGGCTGAGAGGAACGCTTTTGGACGACCTTTTGGTGGGGGAGGCGGATCCGGAGCGGGCGCTCGCGTTTGGGTTCGATCCCCTGGTGCCGTACGTGCTCGCTTTGGTGGAGCCGCCCCCGATTCCCGGGCGGCACCGGCTTGCGGAGGCCCGCCGGCGCGAGGCGCTCTTGCACTTGCGGCGCGAGGCCGTGGCGTATTTGGAGCGGCTTGGGGTGGCCTACCTCGTGACGGGCCGCGGCGGGCGGGCGGTGATCCTGTGGCAGACCCACGCGACCGAGCGCGAGGTGCAGGCCTTGATCAGCGCGCTGGGGGAGGCGGTGCGCGTGGGGTACTCCGCGCCGCGGTTTGATCTGGCGGAGGTGCCCCAGGCGTACCGCGAGGCGTTGATCGCGTTGAAGACCGCGCGGCCCGGGCAGTACGCGGATTTCACGCGGCTGGATCCGGTGGCCTGGGTGTTGCTGCAGCAGTCACCGGAGGACCTGCGGGCCTTGGCCGAGCGGTTCTTGCCGTTGGAGGGGAAGCTGTTGCGGACCCTCGAGGTCTACCTGGCCCACGAGGGGGATTTAACTCGGGCGGCAGCGGAGTTGCACGTGCACCCGAACACCTTGCGCTACCGGCTGGGTCGGATCGAGGCGGTATTGGGAGGGTCGTTGCGGGCGCCGGAGGTGCTGGCGCAGGTGTATTTGGCGTTGCGGGCGCGGGGGTTGCTGGAGGAGGGGTAAGGAGAAAATCTTCACGAGCATAGTTTATCGTGAAGAAAATCACTAAAACGGGATTAAAACGCACGCCGGGACGTCCCGGCGTGCGGAACCGCTTAACCCAAGATCTTCAGCTCGTTCACCTTGTCCACGAGCTCCTGGACGTGCGCCGCGCTCCGCTGCAGCTCGGCGAGCTCGGCCTCGTTGAGCGGCACCTCCCAGATCTTCTCTACGCCGTTCTTGCCGAGCACCGCGAGCACGCCGACGAAGAGCCCCCGGATCCCGTACTCCCCGTTCAGGTACGCCGCGACCGGCAGGATGCGCTTGCGGTCCAGCAGGATCGCCTCCACCATCTCAAAGGTGGACGCCGAGGGCGCGTAGTAAGCCGAACCGGTCTTGAGGAGGTTCACGATCTCCGCGCCGCCGTTGCGCGTACGCTCCACGATCGCGTCGATGCGCTCCTTGGGCAGCACCTCCGGCAGCGGCACCCCGCCGACGGTGGTGAAGCGGGGCAGCGGCACCATGGTGTCGCCGTGCCCGCCCAGCACGAACCCCTGCACGTCTTCCACCGAGACCCCGAGCTCTTCCGCGATGAAGTACCGGTACCGCGCCGAGTCCAGCACCCCGGCCATGCCCATGATCTTGTGCTTCGGGGCCTGGGTGACCTCGGCGATCACGTAGGTGATGGCGTCGAGGGGGTTGGCCACCTGAATGATGATCGCCTCAGGCGCGTACTTCTTGATGTTCTCCGCCACCTGACGCGCGATCTTGCCGTTCGTCTCGATCAGGTCATCGCGGCTCATCCCCGGCTTGCGCGGCACGCCGGAGGTCGTCACCACGATATCCGACCCCGCGATCTCCGCGTAGTTGTTCGTACCGACGATCGTCACGTCGTTCAGCACCACGGGCCGGGCTTCGGATAGGTCCAGGGCCTTCCCCTGGGGCATCCCCTCCACGATGTCCACCATCACCACGTCGGCGAGTCCCGCCTCGGCGATGCGCATCGCGAGCGTAGCCCCTACGTTACCCGCACCGATAATGCTTACCTTTGGACGACCACTCAACGCCATAACTCAAACCTCCCACCCCATCTTACCCATACCCGGCCCAAAAGGAACGGGCGTAGGATAAAACCATGCCCCGCATCAGCCGCTACTACGATGTCAAGCGAGACGCCCAAGGCAACCGCTACCTCGAGGTCTACATCTCCGGCGTGCTCCTCCAGCGCCTCCCCCTCCTCAACAAGGGGACCGCCTTCACCAAGGAGGAACGCGAGCTTCTCGACCTCGAGGGCCTCCTGCCCCCTCACATCGCTACCCTCGAGGAGCAGAAGGAGCGCGTCTATCGGCGCTACCGCATGCAGGTGTCGAACCTGGAGAAGCACATCTACCTGCGGAGCTTGCAGGACCGCAACGAGGTGCTCTTTTACGCCTTGTTGGAGGAGCACCTCGAGGAGATGCTGCCCATCATCTACACTCCGACGGTGGGGGAGGCGGTCCGGGCGTTCAGCCACATCTACCGGCTGCCCCGGGGGCTCGCGGTCTCCACGGAGAACATCGATTCGGTCGAGGCGGTGCTGGCCAACGTGCCGTTCGACGACGTGCGGCTGGTGGTGGCGACCGACTCCTCCGCGATCCTGGGGATCGGGGACCAGGGGTTCGGCGGGATGGCCATCGCGATCGGGAAGCTCTCGATCTACACGGTGGCGGGCGGGGTTGCGCCGGACAAGACGCTCCCGGTGGAGCTCGACGTGGGCACCGATCGCGAGGACCACTTGAACGACCCCTTGTACCTGGGGGTGCGGCACAAGCGCCTCCGGGGCGAGGCGTACTACCGCTTCATGGACCGGTTCGTCGCGGCGCTTCGGGAACGGTACCCCCGGGTGATCGTGCAGTGGGAGGACCTCGCTAAGGACACGGCCTTCGCGGTCCTCGAGCGCTACCGGAAGGTGGTTCCCTCCTTCAATGACGACATCCAAGGCACGGGGGCGGTCGCGCTGGCGGGCGTGCTCGCGGCCTGCCGCTTGAAGGGGGAGCGCCTTCAGGACCAGACGATCGTAGTCTACGGCGCGGGCGCGGGCGGGATCGGGGTGGCCTGGGCGCTTCGCGAGGGGTTGAAGCGCGAGGGGCTCAGCGAGGCGGAGGCGCGCCGGCGGGTGTACGTGCTGGACTCCCGGGGGCTGTTGCTCGAGGGGCGCGCGATGGAGGCGTATAAGCGGCCGTACGCTCACGATCCGAGCTGGCTCCAGGGCTGGTCGTACGCCGGGGAGGCGCCGGGGCTTTTGGAGGTCATCCGGAACGCCGGCGCGACCGTGCTTTTGGGGCTTTCCGGCCAGGCCGCGAGCTTCAACGAGCCGGTGGTGCGCGCGATGCTGGCGAACACCGACCGGCCGGTGATCTTCCCGCTCTCCAATCCCACCAGCGCGGCCGAGGCCCTGCCCGAGGACCTGATCCGCTGGAGTGAGGGGCGGGCGATCGTGGCGACTGGGAGCCCCTTCCCTCCGGTAGCGTACGGGGGGCGGACCTACGCCATCGGCCAGGGCAACAACGCCTTTATCTTCCCGGGGCTGGGCTTTGGCGCGGTCCTTGCGCACGTCCGGGAGATCACGGACGAGATGGTTCTGGCCGCGGCCTACGCCCTCGCGCGCTTTTTGACTCCCGCGCACCTGGAGGCGGGCCTGGTCTACCCCTACATCCGCGAGCTGCGCGAGGCCAGCATCAAGGTCGCGGCCGCGGCGATCCAGCAGGCCCTTCAAGACGGGGTGGCCGAGGCCCTGGACCTGGAGGGCCGGAGCCTGGAGGACCTCGAGGCCTACGTGCGGGAGCGGTTCTGGTATCCTCGTTACCTGCCCTACGTTCGGGGGGTGCCTGAGAAGAGCTTGCAAGAAAAACGCTAAAGTATCCCTTGAAGACTGCGATCAGTTAACGATCGCGGAGGGGTACCACAATTTTGCGCCGATAGGCTTAAAAACCTTATAATTTTAGTGTCAATGGTCTGCCCTTGGGGGGTGGCATGGAGAAAAACCGTCCTGTGTACGTGATCTCGGTAGCGGCGGAGCTGGTGGAGATGCACCCGCAGACGCTGCGGTTATACGAGCGGAAGGGACTGATCAAGCCGCGGCGTTCGGCGGGGAAGACCCGGCTGTACTCGGAGCGGGACATCGAGCGGCTGCGGGAGATCCGGCGCCTGACGCAGGAGCTGGGGGTGAACCTCGCGGGGGTGGAGGAGATCATGCGGTTGCGCGAGGAGCTCGAGACCCTCCAAAACCGCTTCGAGCAGGAGGTGGAGCGCCTCAAGGCCGAGCTCGGCGAGCGCTTGCGCTCGCTCGAGACGCCGCCGGCCCTGCCCGCGCCGGACTCCACCCCGAAACGCCCCGAAAGCCCCAAGGACCGGCCCGTTTACGTGATCTCGGTAGCGGCGGAGCTGGTGGAGATGCACCCGCAGACGCTGCGGTTATACGAGCGGAAGGGACTGATCAAGCCGCGGCGTTCGGCGGGGAAGACCCGGCTGTACTCGGAGCGGGACATCGAGCGGCTCCGGGAGATCCGGCGCCTGACGCAGGAGCTGGGGGTGAACCTCGCGGGGGTAGAGGAGATCATGCGCTTGCGCGAGGAGCTCGAGACCCTCCAGAACCGCTTCGAGGCCGAGATCGCCCGCCTGAAGCTCCAGCTGCTGCAGACCTTTGAATCCAAGGAGGACGCGAAGGCCTCCCAAAAGGAAATGGGGTAAGCTCTAAGGCATGAAGCGGCACCTGGACGACCTGTTCGAGCTGCTCTCCATCCCCTCGGTTTCCGCGGATCCCGCCCACAAGGCCGACGTCCAGCGCGCGGCCGAGTGGCTCAAGGCCAAGCTCGAGGCCATCGGGTTTGCGGCCGAGATGGTGCCCACGGACGGGCACCCCATCGTGTACGCCGAGCGTATCGTGGACCCCAAGGCCCCCACGGTCCTCGTGTACGGGCATTACGACGTGCAGCCCCCGGACCCCCTCGAGCTTTGGGAGACCCCGCCGTTCGAGCCCACCGTGCGCGACGGGAAGCTCTACGCCCGGGGCGCTTCGGACGACAAGGGGCAGTTCTACGCGCACATCGCGGCTGTGAGCGACCTCGGCGCGGACCTTCCAGTAAACGTGAAGTTCGTGATCGAGGGCGAGGAGGAGATCGGCAGCCCGAACCTCGTGCCCTTCGTGCGGGCGCACGCCGCGCGCTTGGCGGCCGACGCGGTGGTGATCTCCGACTCCCCGATGTTCGCTCCGGGACTGCCCACCCTGACCTACGCCCTGCGGGGCCTGGCGTACCTCGAGGTCCAGATCGAGGGCGCGGCGCGCGACATGCACTCGGGCGCTTATGGCGGGGCCGTGCCGAACCCCGTGCACGCCGCGGCTTGGATGATCGCGAAGCTCAAGGACGAGGACGGCCGGATCCTGATCCCGGGCTTTTACGACAAGGTCCGGCCTCTCTCCCAAGGGGAGCGGCTCATGTGGCGCGAGCTGCCGTTTGACGAGGCGGAGTTCGCCCGCTCGGTCGGCGTGGAGGCTACGCCGGGCGAGCCCGGGTACTCCGTTCTCGAGCGCCGCTGGGCCCGGCCGACCCTGGACGTGAACGGGATCTGGGGCGGGTACCAGGGGGAGGGCGCGAAGACCGTGATCCCCGCGCGGGCCGGGTTCAAGTTCTCGATGCGTCTCGTGCCGGACCAGGACCCGGAGGAGGTGTACGCGATGACCGAGCGCTACCTCCAGGAGATCGCGCCGGAAGGGTACCGCGTCCGGATCCTCCGCCACCACGGCGGCCGTCCGGTCCTGGTCCTGATCGACTCGCCCCCGATGCAGGCCGCGGCCCGGGCGCTGGAAGCGGCCTGGGGACGGAAGACCGTCTTCACCCGCGAGGGCGGCTCGATCCCGATCGTGGCGGAGTTCCAGGACCTGCTCGGCGCGCCGGTGGTCATGATGGGGTTCGGTTTGAACGACGACAACCTCCACGCGCCGAACGAGAAGCTGGACCTGGTGAACTTCGAGAAGGCCGTGGAGGCCAGCCGCAACTTCCTGCGGATCCTCCCAGAGCACCTCGGCTAACCCCTGCTAGCGGTCCCGCCAATCCAAGGGCGGCATTTGCCGCCCTTTTTCACGTCCTGAACGCCCTTCGGCTGTGATAGGATGCGGAAGGAATAAGGAGGTTCACAATGCGGACGGAACCTGCGAAGCGCAGCAAGTACGGCAATACGTTTTCCGGTGGCCACCTCATCGGTGGGGAGGAGGTCTTCGCCGGACCCGAGTTCACCTCCCGCAACCCCAGCGACCTCGAGGACGTGGTGGGGGTCTTTCCCGAAGCGGACAAGGCCACGGTGCGCCAAGCGGCCTTGGCGGCCCGGGAGGCGTTCGAGGCCTGGTCCCGCACGCCCGCTCCGGTCCGCGGCGCGGTACTCGCGAACCTCGCGCGGATCCTCGAGCGGGAGAAGGAGACCCTGGCCCGGCTCATGACCCGCGAGGTCGGCAAGTCCCTGAAAGAGGCGCGGGGAGACGTACAGGAAGCGATCGACACCGCGATCTTCTTCGCTTCTGAGGGGCGCCGCCTCTACGGCCAGACCGTGCCCAGCGAGATGCGCAACAAGGAGCTCTACACCTTCCGCCGTCCCCTCGGCGTGGTGGGAATGATCACCGCGGGGAACTTTCCCATCGCGGTGCCGAGCTGGAAGCTGATCCCGGCCGTACTCACCGGGAACACCGTGGTGTGGAAGCCTTCCGAGGACGCTCCGGTGCTCTCCTACGTCTTCGCCAAGCTCTTCGAGGAGGCGGGCCTGCCCCCCGGCGTGATCAACGTGGTCTTCGGGTTCGGTAAGGACTCCGCGGGGCAGTACCTCGTCGAGCTGATGGACGAGGGCCTCCTCAACAAGTTCGCCTTCACCGGATCGACCGCCGTGGGCCGTTGGATCGGGGAGGTCGCCGGGCGCAACCTGATCCGGGCCACCCTCGAGCTGGGGGGGAAGAACCCGCTCGTGGTGATGCGCGACGCGGACTTGGACAACGCCGTGGAAGGCGCGTTCTTCTCCGCCTTCGCGACCGGAGGCCAGCGCTGCACCAGCGCGGGCAACATCATCGTGGACGCCCCCATCTACGAGGAGTTCAAGCGCCGCTTCCTGGAGCGGGTTGAAGCGACCGTCGTGGGCAACCCCGTGCTGTACGAGGACGTGCACTACGGGCCGTTCTTTAACGAGCGCTTCCTCAACCGTTGGCTCGAGCACTACGACTGGGCCGCGAAGGACGGGGCAACGCTGCTCGTGGGTCAGCGGCGCATCACCTCGGACAACCCCTACCCGCACTTTAGGGGCGACCCGGACGCGGGGTGGTTCGGCTGGCCGACCGTCTGGGAGGCCCGGCCGGGCATGCGCCAGACCCAAGAGGAGATCTTCGGGCCGACGGTGAACCTGATCCGGGTGGACGGGATCGATGAGGCGATCCAGGTGGCGAACGACCACCCTTACGGCCTGTCGAGCGCGATCTACACCAACAACCGCATGTGGGCCTACCGCTTCAAGACCGAGATCAAGGCCGGGATGACGAACATCAACAACACCACGGTTGGTGCGGAGGCGCACATGCCCTTTGGGGGGGTGCGCGCGAGCGGAAACGGCGGGCGCGAGTCCGGGGTGTGGGTGATCGAGGAGTACACCTACTGGCAAGCGGTCAACGACGAGTTCTCGGGCAAACTGCAACTCGCGCAGATGGACACCGAGTACACCCGCCCCAAGGAGGGGGTGAACTGGCGGGAGGTGCTGGGCCTTTAGGCTACCCTTCCGCGAGGTCCGCTGCTTCCAGAGCGAAGGTGTCCTTGATGAGGGGGGTGGAGAGCACCACCGAGGTGCGCGTGGGCCCGAACAGGCTGAGCTGCTGGATGATCCGTTGGAGGTGCGGGATCGACCGGGCCACGACCCGCGCCACGAAGGAGTGTTCCCCGGTCACGAAGTAGCACTCGCGCACCTCCAGGGTTTTCTCGGCGTACTCGAGCACCTTGGCGTACTGGCCGGGGGTGGTGGTGAGCTCGATCAGGGCGTTGACCGTGTACCCGAGAGCGGCGGGATCCACGCGGGCCGCGTACCCGGTGATGATGCCGGCGTCCTCGAGGCGGCGCACCCGTTCGGCGACGGCCGGCGCGGAGAGGCCCACGCGCCGGCCGAGCTCGCTGTAGGAGAGCCGGGCGTCGTGTTGCAGTTCCTTGAGGATCGCGAGCCCGACCTCATCCAGATATTTTTGGGCATCGAAAGGCATACCGAAAATATACTTTACAAACTCAAGGGATGCACAGGGGTTTACTTTTATTTTCGCATTCCGTTTCGCGTCCGCACATCTTAATGTAGAAGTCAAGGGGGAATCGGTATGGTCATCGGAGTACCGAAGGAGATCAAGACCTTGGAGAACCGGGTAGCGCTGACGCCGGGCGGCGTAGAGAGCCTGGTGCGGCGGGGGCACACCGTCCTTGTGGAGCGGGGCGCGGGAGTGGGCAGCGGCATTAGCGACGCCGAGTACGAGGCGGCCGGCGCCCAGCTAGTCGAGGCCGCGGAGGCCTGGGGCGCGGAGCTCGTGGTGAAGGTCAAGGAGCCGCTGCCCGAGGAGTACCCCTACCTCCGTGAGGACCTCGTGCTCTTCACCTACCTGCACCTCGCGGCGGACGAGGCGCTGACCCGGGCCCTGCTCGAGGCCGGCACCGCGGCGATCGCCTACGAGACCGTGCAGCTCGCGAACGGCGCGCTGCCGCTACTGACCCCGATGAGCGAGGTCGCCGGCCGGATGGCGACCCAGGTGGGCGCGCACTTCCTGGAGAAGTCCCAGGGGGGCCGGGGCGTGCTCCTTGGGGGCGTGCCCGGGGTGCCGCCGGCCTCGGTGGTGATCCTGGGCGGCGGCACGGTCGGGACGAACGCGGCCAAGATCGCCCTGGGCATGGGGGCGCAGGTCACGATCCTCGACGTGAACCACGCGCGTTTGCAGTACCTGGATGATGTGTTTGGAGGGCGGATCATCACCGTGACCTCGAACGAAGCCAACATCAAACGGGCGGTACAGCACGCGGACCTCTTGATCGGCGCGGTCCTGATCCCCGGAGCCAAGGCACCCAAGCTGGTGACGCGCGAGATGCTGCCCACGATGAAGGAAGGCGCGGTCATCGTGGACGTGGCGGTGGACCAGGGCGGGTGCGTGGAGACGATCCGCCCCACGACGCACGCGGACCCGACCTACGTGGTGGATGGGGTCGTGCACTACGGGGTGGCGAACATGCCCGGGGCGGTCCCGCGCACCTCTACCTTTGCCCTGACCAACCAGACGCTGCCCTACCTCCTGCGCCTCGCGGAGAAGGGTCTAAACGCCCTCAAGGAAGACCCGGCCCTCCTCAAGGGCCTGAACACCCTGGCCGGACGGGTCACGCACCCAGCGGTAGCCGAGGCCTTCAGCCTGGCCTACACCCCGCCGGACGAGGCGCTCGCGGCGCACGCCTAAACCTCGACCACGCGCCCTTCCCGTCGCGCAGCCTCGGCCGCGAAAGCCATGCGGTGGCTCTCGAGGGACTCCTCGAGGGCCGTGGGCGCCGCCCACCCCGTCTCGCCGGCCTTGAGGCGGCGGAGGCGCTCTAAAAAATCCGCCATCAATCCCTCGTCCCCGCCGGCGTGGCGCCCCACGGCGGGGACGGTCAGCACCTCGCGGGTCCCGCGTGTAAAATCCATCACCTCGATCTCACCGCGCCCCAGATGCCCCCGCACCTCCCCGTGGGTGCCCATGAGATGCACGGTCCGGGTGTTCGCCTCGGTAAAAGCGGAGACGGTCAGGGTCGCGCACACCCCGTTCGCGAACTCGAGGGCCACCACCTGGTGCTCGGCCACGTCGTTGTCCAACCGGTAGACGCAGCGGCCGTACGGGCCGCGCTCGAGGGCCCGGCGTACGCTTTGGGGCGTGGGGCGGGGCGTGAGCACGGTGTTCGGCCACTCGGCCTGTCCCCCGAACCGCTCGAGGTAGATCCGGATCGCGGAGTACGGGCAGGTGCGTTCCACGGGACAGCCGTCCGTGCAGCGAGGAGGCGCGCCGGGAGGGGCGTGCTCGCGCCTAAAGTGCACCCGTCCACCGAACGCGCTCACGCGGCGGCAGGGGCTTTGCGCGAACCAGCGGAGGAGGTCGAGGTCGTGGCAGGCCTTGGCCAGGAGCATGAAGCTGGCGGTGGTCTCGCTGCGCCAGTTGCCGCGCACGTAGGCGTGCGCGAAGTGCCAGTACCCGATGTTCTCGGTGTGCTGGATGGTCGCGAGGTGGCCGAGGCGGCCCTCGTCCAGCAGGCGCTTGATCGTGCGGAAGAACGCGGTGTACCGCAGCACGTGAGCCACCGTGACCCGGCCCGCGTGCCTTCGAGCCGCGCGGGCCAAGGCCTCGAGGGCCGCGGGGGTCGGCGCGATGGGCTTCTCCAGGAGGATCGCGTACCCCAGCGCGAGGGCCTGGAGGGCAGGCCGGACGTGCGCGCGGTCGGGAGTCGCGAGGATCAGCCCGTCCGCCAGGCGCCCCTCGGCGAGCAGCTCCCGCCAGTCCGCAAAGCAGCGGGCGGGCGGGAGCCCGTGCTGCGCGGCCAGGCGCGCCCGGCGCGCGGGGTCCGGCTCGGCCACCGCGACGATGCGGGCCGCCTCGGGGTGCTCGAGCACGTACCGTCCGTACACGTCCGCCCCGCGGTTGCCCGCCCCGATGAGGGCCAGCGTTACCGGTTCGTTTGGGGTGTTGCTGTGCATCTGGATTCGCGTACCCTCATTGTACGCGAGCGGGCGGCGTGCTTTAGGCTAGGGGTACGCCACGGGAGGCACGGCATGCGCGAACAAAAAACCGCGGACGTGTTGGTGATCGGGGCCGGCATCATCGGTGCGGCTACCGCCTTTCGGCTCGCGGAGCGGGGGCTGTGCGTCGCTTTGCTCGAGGCCCAGGCCGCCCCGGCCATGGGGTCCACCGGCCGGAGCGCCGCGGGGGTGCGGGTGCAGTTCACCGAGGCGGTCAACGTACGCCTCAGCTGGGAGAGCATCCAGGAGTACCGCGCGTTCCCGGAACTGTACGGGGAGGACGCCGGGTACCGCCCGATCGGGTACCTCTTCTTGGTCCCGGAGGCGGCCTGGGCCCGGCACCAGGCGGGGGTGGCCCTCCAGCGCCGGCTGGGCGCGCCGGTCGAGGTGCTCCCGCCTGAGGAAGCGCAAGCCATCGTGGAGTTTGTCCCCGAGGGGATCGCCGGGGCCACCTACGGCCCCGCGGACGGGGTGGTGGACCCGCACCGCGTCACGCACACCTACCTGCGCCTGGCTCGCGCCCGGGGGGCCAGGCTGTACCTGGAGACCCCCCTCCTCGAGGCGCGGCACGCGCAGGGCGTGTGGCGCGCGCGGACCCCCCACGGCTGGTTCGAGGCTCCCTACATCGTGAACGCCGCGGGCGCCTGGGCGGGGGAGGTCGCCCGGCGTGCGGGCCTCGAGGTCCCCGTCTGGCCGGTGCGCCGCGTGGTTTTCGTCACGGGGCCGCTCTCCGAGCCGCACGCCTACCCCCTCACCGTGGACCTCGCCTCCGGCGTGTACTTCCGCAGCGAAGGCGAACGCCTGCTGTTTGGGCGCTCGAACCCCGCGGAGCCCCCGGGGTTTCGCGAGGGCGTGGACTGGGCGTGGCTCGAGCCCACGCTGGAGGTGGCCCTGGCGCGGTTCCCGTGGTTTGCCGGGCTTTCCCTGGACCGCCGCGCTTGCTGGTGGGGGTACTACGAGGTCACCCCGGACCACAACCCCATCCTGGGGCGCATGCCGGGGGTGCCGGGGTGGGTGAACGCCGCGGGGTTCTCCGGCCACGGCGTGCAGCAGGCCGCGGCTGTGGGGCGGGTGATCGCGGAGGAGGTCGTGGACGGGCGGGCCCACAGCATCGACGTGGACCCGCTGCGCTACGAGCGCTTCCATACCGGGAACACCCGCCTGGAAGCGCACATCGTTTAACGCGCCTTCAGCACCCGCTTCCCCACGTACTCCGCGACCGCCTCGGGCAGGTGCACGTTGCCCTCCGCGTCCTGGTTGTGCTCCAAAAGCGCCGCGATCACGCGGGGAAGGGCGAGGCCCGAGCCGTTCAGGGTATGCACGAACTGAGGCTTGCCGCCCGGCTCGCGGAAGCGAAGGTTCATCCGGCGGGCCTGGTAGGCCTCGAAGTTCGAGACCGAGCTGACCTCGAGCCACCGCCCCTGCCCAGCGCTCCAGACCTCGAGGTCGTACTTCTTCGCCTGGGCGAACCCCATGTCCCCGGTGCACATGAGGAGCCGCCGGTAGGGCAGGCCCAGCAGCTCGAGGAGTTCCTCGGCCTCGCGCGTGAGCCACTCGAGGGCCTCGTACGAACGGTCCGGGTGCTCGAAGACCACCATCTCCACCTTGTCGAACTGGTGGAGGCGGTTGAGGCCGCGCACGTCCTTGCCGTAACTGCCGGCCTCCCGGCGGAAGCAGGGGGTGTAGGCCGCGTACTTTAGGGGAAGGGCCTCGGCCGGGAGGATCTCGTCGCGGTGCAGGTTGGTGACGCTGGTCTCGGCGGTGGGGATCAGGTAGAACCCGTCCGAGACCTCGTACATCTGGCCTTCCTTGTCCGGGAGCTGGGCGGTGCCTATGGCGGAGGCGCGGTTCACCAGGAGGGGGGAGTGCACCTCCGTGAAGCCGCGCTCGGCGTGGAAGTCGAGGAAGAGCTGGACCAGGCCGCGCACGAGCCGGGCCCCGTCCCCCACGAAGAAGGGAAAGCCGGAGCCCGTGACCTTCGCGCCCCGCTCGAAGTCCACGAGACCCAGCGTCCGGGCCAGTTCCCAGTGCGGCTTAGGTTCGAAATCAAACCCCGGCGGCTCCCCCCAGGTCTTGACCACCTGGTTCCCCGTCTCGTCCGCGCCTTCCGGCACCGAGGGGTGGGGGAGGTTCGGGATCTGGAGGAGCGCCTCGCGCAGCCGTTCCGCGACCGTGCGCTCCTCGGCCTCGAGGGCCTTGATCTCGCTAGCGAGCCGGCCGGCCGCCTCGAGAATCTCGCGTGCGTCCTCGCCCTGGGCCTTGCGGCGGCCGACCTCCTTGGCCAGACGCTTTTGCTCGGCCCGCTGCGCCTCGAGGGTGCGTAGGATCTGGCGGCGGCGGGCGTCGAGCTCGAGCACCGCCTCCACGAGCGGCAACGCCTCCAGCTCGCCTTTCTTGCGGATGCCTTCCTTGACCTGTTCGGGGTGTTCGCGAATGAACTTGATGTCCAGCATGGTGTTACTCGATCACGCGCGGAACCTTGAAGAAGCCGTCCTCTGCCTCTACCGCGACGCTCAGGGCCTCGGCCTGCGCGAGGCTTTCCCGCGCCTCGTCGGCGCGCATCCGGTTCTCGAGCGGCACCGGCCGCGCCATCTCCTCGAGGCCGTCCGTGTCGAGCGCGGAGATCTTCTCGAAATAGCCCAGGATACGTCCCAGGTCCTCTTGCATCCGGGCTTCTTCCTCCGGAGTGAGCTGGATCCGGGAGAGCCGCTCTAGGTGTCGGATGAGTTCCGGCGTAACCTCCATGCTCCCTAGCTTACCAGTTCCGCGAGGGCCCAGAGGAGCGGCGCGAGGGCCAGGGCAGGGAGGAAGGAGGCCACCCGGATGCGCGTGAGTTCGAGGAGGTTCAGCCCGAGCCCTAGGATCATCAGCCCGCCCACCCCCGTGACCACAAGGACCCGGGGGTCGGTGGCGGGATCGGGCAGTAAAGCGGCGACGCTCGCGGCCGCGAGGGAGATCCCGCCCTGGTAGAGAAGGATGACCAATACGCTAAACCCTACCCCAACCCCGAAAGCGCTAGTGAGCGCGACGGCACTCAGTCCGTCCAGCGTAGCCTTGATCATGAGGAGGGTGTCGTCCCCCAAAAGCCCGTTCTCTATGCTTCCGATCAGCGTCAGGGGCCCCACGCAGAAGAGGAGGCTGGCGGTAACGAACCCTTCCGTGAAGCGCCCGCCGCCCTGGAAGCGGGTTTTGAGGGCGTGGCCGAGCCGCTCGAGGCCGTCCTCGAGCCGCCCCCACTCTCCGAGGAGCCCGCCGAGCACGAGGGCCACGAGGCCGATGATCAGGCCGTCCACCGTCCCGCCTTGGACGCGGTTGAGTGCTCCGGCGAGGGTGAACCCGATGAACAGCGTGGTGAGCCCCACGCCCTGGACCATGATCCGCCGCAGGCGCTCGGGGAGCCGCCCGGCGAGCGCGAGCCCTACGAGCGTGCCCGCGAGCACGGTGGCCGCGTTGATCCAGGTGCCGCTGGTGCGCTCCCAGAATCCGAGCTCCATGCCGCAATTGTAGTACGGGCGGTGCGCTGTGGCCTTGGGGGTTTTTCCGAGCAAGTACCCGCCAGCGGTTAGGGTAAACCCTGGGCCATCGCCGCGTTTCCCTGCCGTGGCCACTCCGTGCCTTGTGGATTCCTGTGGCGGTGATGACCTTGAATGAGCGATAATTAAATATCTTTGGTTTTATTCTTAATTTATAATTAGCCGGCGGCTCTTTTGGGGCGCAAGCCCGCGCTTCACGCGCCGTAAGCCTTCGCGTCGCTGCGGGGCCGCGAAACCCGAAGCAAGAAGAGTACGAACTGTAAGTTGCTAACCTACAGCAAGCCGCGCACCTGTGGTATAAGCCGTAACTAGCATGAACCCGACGGTGCGCATCGAACCCTCCGCGGACGGGAGCCTAACCGCCTACCACGGGCTTTACAACGAATACTTTCACTCCAAGCACGGCGCCCTGTCCCAAGCCCGCCAGGTCTACCTCGAGGGCACCGAGACGCACCGGCACCCGGAGCCCCACGTTCTCGAGGTGGGGTTCGGCCTGGGCCTGAACTTCCTGGTGACCCTCCAAAACGCGCGTCAACGAGGCGCGGTGCTTTCCTACCTAGCTTACGAGAAGGACCCGGTTCCCCTTCCCCTCCTCGAGGCCTTCCAGCACGGCCTTTCGGGCGTGGAGGACGCCTGGGAGGCGTTGCTCGCCGCCTGGGAGAGCCCAGAGGGGTTCGTGCTGCAAGGGGTGGATTTCCGCCTCGAGGTGTGTTTTCGCGATGTGCGGCAGGTGCGTTTCCCGGAGGGGTGGGCCAGCGCGATCTACCTGGATCCCTTCAGCCCCCGCACGAACCCGGAGCCCTGGGCCGCGGAGGTGCTCCAGGGCCTCTTCCACGCGGCCCGGCCCGGCGCGCTGCTCGCCACCTACTCGGTCGCGGGGCAGGTGCGTCGCGACCTGGCCGCGGCTGGATTCACGGTGACCAAGGTCCCTGGCGTCCTAGGGAAACGGGAGTGGCTGCGGGCTACGAAACCGGAGGCATGTACCGCTCGAGAAGCGCCTCCCGAGTGAGGTACACCAAGCGCGCCTCACCGGAGGGCACCCGTCCTCGGTACAGCCACGCGAACCAGCGGCCCGCCCAAGCGGCTACCAGCCGCTCCACCAGGGGCAGAGGAGCAGTCTCGAACCCCAGCCGCCGCGCGCCGGGGAGTAGGACGCTCTTACCGTAGACCAGCCGCACCTCCGGATCCTCGAGGAGCAGGCGCGCCACCTCTACCAACCCCCGGCGTACTTGGCGGGCGGCCTGGAAGGGCCCTAGCGCGCTGATCCGGGCGGACTCCAGGTGAATCTCAAAGGCCGGAGCACCCTGAGGGATGCCCGGCAGGGGCGGCCCGTCGTACGGTCGCTTCTCGACGCGCAGCACGTCGAACGGTCCCAGCCCCACGCGCACCGTGTTGCGGCGGCGGTCGAACCGCTCCTCGCTCCCCTGCAACCCGCGCTGTAGTCCCTCCCGGAAGCCCAGGGCGTGCGGCCGCAACTCCTCCAGCGTGACCGCCGCGTACCCTAGGGCCCGTAGGCGCGGCAGGAGGTGCGCCAAAAGCGCTAGGGTCCGCTCGGGGCCATCGTGCAGCAGCACGATCGATCCGGGCTTCACGTAGCGCAGCACGCGCTCAGCGAGCCGTTGGGGGTCTTGCTCGAGCCAGTCCTGGGACTCCACGTCCCACAGCACCACGCGTTTTCCGGCGAGCCGCGCGAAAAGGCGCGTGAAGGGGGAATGGATCCCCCAGGGCGGGCGGTATAGGGAGTAGGGCAGTCGCCGGATATGGACCCACTCGGTCCACGGCATCATGAACAGGGCAGGCCGGTGCCAGTACCCGTGCGAGGCCAGCTGGTGTCCCCCCTCCCGGATGCGCTGGAGGAGGTCAGGGTGGCGTTCAGCTCGTGTGCCCGTGACGAAGAAGGTGCCACGCGCGCCGTGGCGCTCCAGCAGCTCGAGGAGCTCGAGCGTGACGGGGGAGGGACCGTCGTCGAAGGTCAGCGCGACCTTGGGGGTGGTGCGCGCGGCGTGGGCGAGCGCACCCCACCCCATCCAGCGGAACAAGAGGTCCGTGAGCGCGTACAGGAGGAGGATGCCGAGCCACCACACCATCAGCGCCTCCGCAGGTAGATCAGGTAGAAGAGGGCTACGATCAAGTACACGGACGCGCCGAGCTCGAAGGGCGCCGTGACCCCCAGCGCCGTCCAGGCAAGGCCGCCCAAGGCAGGCCCGACGGCGAACCCCAGCCCTTCGAAGGTCATGAGCGCCCCCCAGGCTGCGGCGCGGTTGTGCTCCGGTAGCGTGCGCACGACGAGCCCGCCCCAGCTCGGCACCATCAGGGCGTACCCCAGCCCTCCCAGTGCGGCGATCAAAAGGTAAAGCGGCAGCGGCGGCATGCGCGCCAGGAGGAGCAGGGTGATGGCGTTCAGGCTGATCCCGACGATGAGGGGCCACTTGGGGCCGTACCGGTCGGCGAGTCGCCCCGCGGGCTGCAGCAACCCGTAGGCGACGAGCCCCCCGACCGCGATCACCAACCCCACCCACAGGGGGGAGAGGCCCGCGTATTTGGCGAACGGGAACAGGATGGGCGCGAGAAGGCCCGGGGCAAGGGTTTGCGCGAACGCGGCGGGGAACAGGGAAACGAGGCGCCCCCACGGGTAGCGGGGGCGTGTCGGGGGGGCCGGGCGCGCCTCGCCGCGCACGCGGAGCACGCTCAACGCCAGGACTGCGGCGATAGCCTGTGCTCCCAGCACAAGGGTGAAGGCTGTGCGCGGGCGTGTATCGGCGAAGTACGCCGTCGCGAGGGCCCCCAGGCCGATGAACGGCGCGAGGAGCATGTGGGCCAGCCCAATGGAGCGCGCGTCCGCGCCGGGCTTACTCGCGCGGCTAGCGAGCGTCATGACGCCGGGCCACATGGGCATGATGGCGAGCCCGTGCAGCAGCGCCAACCCCCAAAGGAGCCCCCCGACCTTGGCCTCCGGAACCCAAAGCACCACCGCCAACCCTACCAGCGCTCCCGTGCCGACCACCCACCCCACACCGAACCGGTCGCTGAGGTACCCCCCGAAGCTGCGACCGAAGGTGTCCCCCAGGTAGTGCAGCGAGACCGCAACCCCCACCACGCCCAGGTTCAGCCCGAGGCGTTCCGGCGCCACGAGCGGCAACAACCCCGCGTACAACCCGCTCCTGGCGAACTCCACAAGCCCAAGCGCCAAGAGGAAGCGGAGCAGAACCCCTACCTGACCGCTCCGCCACGGGAGTAAACGATGCACGCCTAGAGTATACCGGGCAGGTAGAGTAAGAGGCGTGCGGATCTCTGTGGTCATTCCGGCCCGAAACGAGGAGGCCTGGCTGCCCCATACCCTCGAGGCCCTGGCCCGCCAGACCCGGCGGCCGGACGAGGTGATCGTCGTGGACAACGCCAGCACGGACCGCACCGCCCGCATCGCTCGGGACTGGGGGGCGCGCGTGCTGCGTTGCGATACTCCCGGCGTGGCCTACGCCCGGCAGGCGGGCCTCATGGCCGCCCGTGGCGCGTGGGTCGTCACCACGGACGCGGACTCGCTGCCGTTGCCGCACTGGCTCGAGGCGCTCGAGCGCCGTATGCCGGGCAGCGTCGCGCTTTACGGTCCACTGCGTTTTTACGGGGTCCGCGGGTGGGAGGCCTGGCTTTCGGACGTGGGGTACCGGGGGTTCGTGCACGTGATGCGGCTCGCAGGGCGCCCAAACCTCGCAGGCGCGAACATGGCGTTTGAGCGGGCCGCGGCCCTCGAGGTGGGGGGGTACCCCGAGGTGCCCGCGCGGGAGGACGTGCTGTTAGGGTGGCGTCTGGCGAAGCGGGGGCGGGTACGGTACGTGCCGGAGGCGCTGGTACTGACCTCCGCCCGCCGGCTCCGCCGGGGATGGGGGCATTTTCTCTGGCAGCAGCTTAAAAACCTCGCCGGGAGGACGGATACGTATTTTCAGGAAGACGCGGGAAAGGAAAGATGAGCCGTTTGGGCTCGGCGCGCAGGATCTCCCGTGCTTCCTCGTAGGTCGCGACGATCTCTTCCGCGATGCGGGCGCTGCTTCGAGCCGTGGCGAAGGCGCGCGCCTTCTGGCTGAACCGTTGCCGACGGGCCTCATCCTGAAGCAGGTCCACCGCGCGTGCCGCGAGGGCCGCCGCGTCGTGGGGCGGCACCAGGTACCCGCTCACGCCGGACTGCACGCCCTCGAGTACACCTTCCGCGCCGACCGCGACCACGGGCACTCCCATGGCCTGCGCTTCCCACAACACCAGCCCTTGGGTTTCCGTGGCGCTCGCGAAGAGGAACACCTCCGCGAGGCGGTAGTACCCCCCGATGGCGTGGTACGGGACGGGGCCCAGGAAGGTGACGTGCTCGAGAATCCCGAGCTCTGCAGCGAGTTGCTTGAGCGCCTCCTCCTCGGGGCCCTCACCGATCAACACCAGGTGCGCGTCCACGCTGCGCCGGATCTCGCGGAAGGCGTGGAGCACCACGTCCACGCTTTTTTCCTTGCCCAGCCGGCTGACCGTTAAGAGCCGGCGTGCGCCTGGGGGCCAGGGGGAGGGCGGGGTGGGAGCGCGTTCTAGGATCTCGGTGTCGATCCCGGTGGGGATGACTTGAATGGGGCGCTCGATGCCGTAGGACTCCGCGAGCGCCTTAACGGGTTGGGTGGGGGCGATGACCACGTCCGCGCGGTTATAAAACGCCCGCGCCAGCCGGGGCACGATGTGCGTGAACCGGTCCAGGAACGCGAGCCCCGGCACGTAGTGCGCGTACTTTTCGTAGTGCGTGTGGAAGGTGGATACGTGGGGGATCTCGTGCTTGTTGGCCAGGTGGAGCCCCCATACCCCCAGGTTGAGCGGCGTGTGGGTGTGGATCACCTCGAACTCGGTGGGGAGGTGCTTCGTGCTGGGCAGCGCGATCCGGTGCCGCTCGTAGAAGGGGTACGGGAGGCTCTGGACGCGCACCACCCCCTCCTCCCGCTCCGGAGCGTCCGGGAACCAGGGGGCGATCACCCACGCCTCGTGCCCCATCCGCCTGAGCTCCCGGCACAGCAGGTACACGCTGGTGGAGACGCCGTTCAGGTTGGGCAGGTACACGTCGGTGAACAGGCCCACTCGGTACAACCGCACTGTCCCCATGATAGCATGGTTCGATGAAGGCCGTAGTGCTCACGCCGTTTCCTCCCGACCGCCTTGTGGGCGGGGAGGAACTCCATACCCGGGAGCTCGCCCGGGTCCTCGAGCGCGCGGGCCTCGAGGTCTCCGTGCGTCATCCCGCGAGCCCCGCGGAGGCCACGGACCTCCTCGTGCTAAACGGAGGATCCGGCAGCGTAGCGCTGCGGGCTGGGCATTGGGTGAAGCGCGCCCGACATATCTGGGTCGTCCCGCACAACTCCTGGCCCACCGCGAGCCGCATGAACCACCCGGTTTGGCTCCGGCCCGTAGGGAGGGGGGTGAGCGCGGCCCTGCGGCGCGCCTTTCTCCGCCTCGAGCGGCGCGGCGCGGTCTTCATCGCGGTTTCCGAGGCTAATCGGGAGGAACTCGCGCGGGACTTTGGCGTACGGGCCGTGGTGATCCCGAACGCGGTGCACCTGCCGGAACCTCCAGGTCCTTTGCCCCGGGCGGTGCGTACGGCGCGCGAGCGCTACCCCCTTGTGGGGGCTTTCGTAGGGCGTTGGGACGCGCAGAAGAATCCTGCGGTCCTGCGGGCGATGGTGCGCGCGATGCCGGAAGGCGTGGGACTGGTCTTCGTGAGCGCGCCCAGCGGAGTGCACCAGCGGGCGTTCTGGCCTCCCCTGCGCCATCCGCGCCTCGCGTGGGTGGGACCGTTGCGCCGGGAAGAGGTGCACGCCGTGTACCGCAGCGTGGACTTCGTGCTTTTCCCCAGCCGGTACGAGTCCTTTGGGTACGTGGTGGCCGAGGCTGCCGCTTGTGGGACCTTGCCTTTCGCCACCCCCACCGGCGTAGCGGCCGAGATGGCCCGGGACCCGTTCCTCGCGGAGTGCGTGATTCGCGTACCGCCCTACGGGAACGAGCCGGTCCAGGCGGTTTGGGCGCGCATCCAGCGGCTGATGACCCCAGCAGCGCGTACGGTCAAACAAGCGCGGTTGCGGCATTTTGCCGCGCGGTTTCGCCCCGAACGCTGGGAAGGCATGATCCGAGATCTTCTCGAGCGCACCCTAGCCGTGGAGCGCGGCGGGGCTTAGGAGGGCCTGCCGCACTTCCGTCGCGATGCGGGGCAGCGCGCCGGGGGGGCCGATGCGAGCGCGACCCGCGGTCCGAGCGCGCTCGAGGGCTTCGGGATCCCGCCACAAGGCGCGAGCTGCAGCGGCGATCCGCTCGGGGTCCGGCGGGCACAGGGTGAGGGCCGCACCCAAGAGGCGTTGCTGCCGTTCGGCAAAAGCACGCGTGTACTGCGGTCCCGGGGTAGGGAACCCCAGGATGGGGACCCCGAGCCCCGCGGCCTGCTCGTTCGCCGTACCGGCGGTGCCCAGGGCCAGGGCGGCGCTATGCAGGATGGCCGAGAACGCGCCGCGCATCACCCAGGCGTGCCGCCCATCGCGCTCCAAGCGCAGCACCCCCTCGCGAACCTGGCGCGCGCGCCATCCGGGACACGCCGGCAGCGCCGCGAGGGGCAGCCCCCACGCCACGAACGCCTCGAACTCATCCAACCGATAGGCGGCCTCCAGCATACGCGGCAGGCTGAACGCCACATCCCGCCGCGTCCCCGGCAGCAGCGCGAGCACCGGCCGTCCATCGCGTAGCGGCTCGAGGTCCTGCTCCGGGGGGGGCAGAACGTCCATGGCGAAGCTCCCGTAGAACCGGGCGGTGCGCACCCCGAGCCGCTGAAGACGCGCTGCGCTGGGCGCGTCGCGCACGTACACCGCCCGCGCGTACCGTTGGAGGTGCCGCTCGAACGGGGTAAAATCGTCCGCGCCCAGCTGATTCAGGTGCCGAAGGCGCGAAAACCAGGAGCGCCCCTCGACGTAATACGCGGAAACCAGGGGTTGCAGGTGAAATAACGGCCGGCCCCGGCCGGCCCGCACCCCCACCCAAAGGGCGTACGCGTCCCCCACCACAACGACGGCGGCGGCTGCGCGGGCCGCCGCGCGGGCCGCACGCCACTGGGCGAGCGACGTGGAGATCAAGCCGGCGCGCAGGTCCGCAGCGAGGTTCGCCAGGCTCCCGAAGGGAAAGCCGCCCGAGGGCAAGGTAGCGCGCGGGCCGAGCACCGCCTCCGCCGCGCCTTCATAAGCCCGGCCGTTCCCGACCAGGGGCAGCGCGAGCGTGGGCAGGCCGAGCTGCCGAGCGAGGGCCGCGCCGATCAGGTCCTCGGCGTTCCCGTTGGAGATGATCAGCACCCTGGGGGGGTGCGTCCCTAGCCCTAGCCCCACGCGACTTAGTCTAACCTTGTTCCCGGTAAAATGACGGGCGTGGAACTCGGCATCGTAACGGACTCCGCAAGCGAACTGAGCGTTGAGATGGCGGCCGAGTGGGGCGTGGGCATGGTGCCGCTGTACATCACCCTGGACGGGCAGCGGTACCGCGACCGCGTGGAGCTTTCCCCAGAGGCGCTGGTTGCGGCCCTACGCCGCGGCGCCCAGCCCACCACGAGCCCCCCCGAGATCGAGGACTTCGTGGAGGTGTACCGGCGGTACCTGAAGCACTACGACTACCTGATCTCCATCCACCTTTCCGGAGCGCTCTCCGAGACCGTCCAGCGGGCCCAGGCGGCCGCGGAGCAGGTCGCCCCGCACCGCATCCGGGTGATCGACAGCCGCGCCGTTTCTGGAGGGCTGGGGGCTTTGGTGCTCCAAGCCGCCGAGTGGATCCGGGAAGGCCGGGAGCTCGAGGAGGTGCTGCAGGGGGTAGAGGAGATCCGCGAACGCTCCCGCTTCTTCTTCACCGTAGCGGACCTCGAGCACCTGGTGCGCGGCGGGCGGTTGCCTCGAGTGGGGCAGGCGCTGGGAGAGTGGCTCGGGTTGCGTCCCATGCTCACCATGGAGAAGGGACGCCTCAAGCTCTTGCGGCCGGTGCGGGACGGCAACCAGCCCCAAGCGTTGGCGCAGGCCGTCGCGCGGAGCTTCCCAGGGCGCGCTTTGCGGGTCACCATTACCGTGGCGGACACTTCGCGCGAGCCGGTCGAGGCGATCAAGCAAGCCCTGACCGCGAGCGGCGCCCGCATCGAGAAAGGGCGCGTGACGCGCATGGGCGGCGTGGCCGGCAGCCATACCGGTCCTGGGGCGCTGGCCGTGCACGCCTACCCCGTCTCGTAAGGAGTGCCGTGGATCCGAATCCCGTGCTGCACCGCGTCCTGGATCGTTACGTACCGAGCCTGCCGCAGGTCGCGCGGGCCTACCTGTGGGCCAACCTTCCTGCCCCCGCGGTGCTCATCGCTCCCCAAGAGCGCCTCAAGCACTACCAGGACCTTGCGGCGTTCGGCCGGACGGTATACGTCAATCCGGGCCTCGAGGCCGTGGGGGAGGTAGGGCATTACCTCTTTTCCTTCGAGGCGGCGCTTCGCCCTTTCCCCAAGGACCCGGACGCTTGGCGCATCGTCCTGGAGGTGGGCCGGACCTACCTGCGGGACGCGCTTCTTGACCGCCTCGAGCGACTAGGGTACGGCCGAGATGGGGATTACCGCGTGTTGGGGGAGGTGCTCGAGGTCGGGGAGGCGCGGCTCGAGTTCTTCGGGGACGTGCTGGAGCGCGTGCTCGTGCGGGGTAAGCCCCAGGCGCGGTACGTGCTTCCCGCCCGGCCTGGGAAGGCCGAAGCGTGGGATTCCGTGGTGGTCGCGCACTTTCCCGGTCCGGTGCTGCTCGACTGGCCGGCCTTAGCGCCCCCCGAGCTGTGGCCGGCCTTGGAGGGCCGGAACCTGATCGCGTTTGGCCGCGGAGGGCCGGAGCTTCCCGCGGTGCACCTGCCGTTCGAGCCTTTGAGCCCGTACCGCGCGCAGCTCTCGCGTTTCGCGCGGGACGTGCGGGCCTGGCTTGGGGAGGGGCGGCAGGTGGTCTTCTTCTACCGGCACGAGCGGAGCCGGGACTACCTGATCGAACGGCATTTTCAGGACGTGCCGCACCGAATTCAAAACGCGGTGCGCTCCTTTGACGGCCTCCTCTTCGTCCCGGGAGCCTTCGAGGGCGGGTTCGTGCATCGGGAGGAGGGCCGGGTTTACGTCACGGAGGAGCTGCTGTATAGCTTCAGCGGAGCCGCGCGGCTTCGCGGGCGGCGCCTCGTGGGCCGGGAGGTCGCGGACCCCGACGCCCTCAGCGAAGGGGATTACCTGATCCACCCCGAGCACGGGATCGGGCGTTTTCTGGGGATCGAGACCCGCGAGGTCCTCGGCGTAAAGCGGGACTACCTGGTGCTGCAGTACGCGGGGGACGGCCGGTTGTACCTACCCATCGAGCAGCTGTCCCTCTTGCGCCGCCACCCGGGCACCACCGACGACCCGCCCCGGCTTTCGCGCCTCGGCAAGAACGAGTGGGCCCGGGCCAAGGCCAAAGCCCAAAAGGACGCGGAGGCCCTGGCGCAACGCCTGCTGGTGCTGCACGCGAAGCGCGAGGCCACGCCGGGGTACGCGTTCACGCCGCTTCCGGACTGGGACCCTCTCATCGAGAAGAACTTCCCCTACACGCTCACACCGGACCAGAAACGCGCTCTCGAGGAAACCCTCAAGGACCTCGAGACCCCCCGCCCCATGGACCGGCTCATCTCGGGGGACGTGGGGTTCGGCAAGACGGAGGTGGCCTTGCGCGCCGCGCACCGCGTGGTGGGCCACGGCAAGCAGGTGGCGTTTCTGGTCCCCACCACCCTCCTGGCTCAGCAACACTACGAGACCTTTTGCGCGCGGTTCCGTGATTTGCCGGTCTCGATCGGGATGCTCTCACGCTTCACCAGCGCTCGGGAGGAGCGGCGGGTCCTCGAGGGCTTGAAGCGCGGCGCGGTGGATATCGTGATCGGCACGCACCGCCTGCTTTCCGCGGACGTTGCGTTCCGGGACCTGGGCCTCCTCATCATCGACGAGGAACACCGGTTCGGCGTCGCGCAAAAGGAACGGCTGAAGGAGCTGCGCGAGGGGGTGGATGTGCTGACGCTCTCCGCCACGCCGATCCCCCGCACGCTGTACCAGGCGCTCGTGGGCCTCAAGGACGTCTCGAGCATCCAGACGCCGCCCCCGGGACGCAAACCCATCCGCACGATCCTGGCCCCCTTCGACCCGGCCTTGGTCCGCGAGGCGGTGATGTTCGAGATTGAGCGGGGCGGAAAGGCGTTTTACGTGCACGACCGGGTCGCCTCGATCGCGCAGCGCGCCAAGTACCTCGAGGCCCTCATCCCCGAGGCCCGTATCGGGGTGGTGCACGGCCAGATGCCAGAGGACGAGATCGAGGAGGTGATGTTCCTCTTCCAGGAGGGGGCGTTCGACCTGCTCGTTGCGACCACGATCGTGGAGTCCGGCCTGGACATCCCCGAGGCCAACACGATCCTGATCGAGCGGGCGGATAAGCTGGGCCTCGCGAACCTGTACCAGCTTCGGGGGCGCGTGGGGCGCCGGGAGAAGGAGGCGTACGCCTACCTCTTCCACCCTCCTAAGCTCACGGAGGCTGCGGAGCGTCGGCTCGCGGCGATCGCGGACCTTTCGGACCTGGGTTCGGGCCACCTCCTCGCGGAGAAGGACATGGAGATCCGCGGGGTGGGGAACCTCTTGGGTCCCGAGCAGCACGGGCACATCCGCGCGGTGAGCTTCGAGGTGTACACGGAGCTCCTCGCCGAAGCCGTGCGGAAGCTCAAGGGAGAGGCCGCCACGCCTCAAAAACGCGTCACGCTGGACCTCGCGGTCTCCGCGCGCCTCGTGCCCGAGTACATCCCCGACGCTGCGGCGCGCAGCCGGTACTACGGCAAGTTCGCCGAACTCCAGAGCCTGGCGGAGCTCGCGCGCCTCGTCCGCGAGCTCAAAGCGCGCTACGGCCCCCCACCCCGGGAGGTCGAGCACTTCTTCGCCCTCACGCGCCTCCGGCTTCTGGCTGAGAAGAAAGGAGTGCTCTCGATCACCGAGGACCTCACCCACATCCAGGTCGTGATGGGCCGCTGGCCCCTCGACTACGACGCCCGCGGCCTGCGGAGCTTTCCCCAGCGGGTGGAGGTGACCCAGCACCCTCCGGGCTTCCGCGTGGAGAAGAAGGGCCTCGAGCCCGGCCAGTACCCTCAGGTGCTGATGGACCTCCTGTACCTCGTGGGCTAACGGTACACTAGAGTTAGTGAAAGTCATCGTCGGGCACGAGAATCTGGACTTTGACGCCCTGGGCAGCATGGTCCTCGCGCGTCACCTGCACCCCGGCGCGCGCCTGGTGCTCGTGGGGGGGCTCGAAGGCCGGATCCGTACCGTGGTGAACCTCTTCGAGGACCACCTCGGCCTGATGCTCGCGGCGGAGGTGCCCCTCGAGGCGGTGACCGAGGTGATCGTGGTGGACACCCGAAGCGCCGGACGGATCGGGCCGTTCGCCCGGCTCGTGGGCCGGGTGCCCTTCACGGTGTACGACCACCATCCCCCGGCGGACGGGGACGTGCCCGCGGCGGGCGGGGCCTTACGGGCCGTGGGCGCGACCGTTACGATCCTGTGCCGGCTGCTCGAGGACCGCGGGTTCGTGCCCGCGCCGGAGGAAGCTACGCTCGCGTACGCGGGGCTGTGGGAGGACACGGGTGGCTTCACCTACCCGGGCTCCACGCCGGAGGACCTCGAGGCGGCCGCCTTCCTGATGCGTGCCGGGGCGGACGTGGGGCTGGTGCGCGAGTGGGTGCGCGAGCGGTACGGGGCGGAGGTCCACGGGGTCTTGCGTCAGCTCCTCGCTTCGGCGGAGGTCCTCGAGGTGGAGGGAATCCGCGTGGTGCTGGCCCGCGCGCGGCAGGACGGGTACGTGCCGGCCCTCGCGCCGTTGGCCCACACCCTCATGGACCTGTACGACGCGGACGCGGGGCTGTTGCTGCTGGAGCTCGGCGAGCAACACATGGTGATCGCGCGGAGCCGCAAGCGGCTGGATGTAGCGCGGTTATTGGGGGAGTTGTTTGGGGGCGGCGGGCACGCCCGCGCGGCTTTTGCGCGCGTGGAACTAGATCTGGACGCGGTCGAGGCTCGAATCAAGGAGGCGCTCGGGCATTTCTTGGAGCACGAGCCTACGCTCGGTGACCTCATGACCCGAGGGGTGGAGACGCTGCCCGCGTACCTCACCGTAAGCGAGGCCTTGGCGCACCTTGTCGAGCGGGGGTACGGCGGGATGCCGGTCGTGGAGGACGGCCGGGTCTTGGGGGTGGTGCGCCGCAGGGACCTCGAGCGCGCCCAGCACCACGGGATGGGGGAGGCGCAGGTGACCGGGTTCATGCAGCCGGCCGTGACGCTGGACCCGTCGGTGCCCTTGAGCGAGGCCGAGGCCGCGTTGAAGCGCGGGGCGGGGCGCGTGCTGGTGGTGCAGGATGGGCGGCTTGTAGGGATCTTTACCCGAACGGACCTGTACCGGTTGTACGCAGCCCGCGCGCGTGACCCCGACGCGCTGGTCCCCAGGCTTTTAGAGCGCCTTCCTGAAGGGATTCGGCGAGTCCTCGAGGTCTTGAAGGAACGCTTCGCCCCGCAAGATGGGCGGATCTACCTGGTGGGGGGCGCGGTGCGCGACGCCGTTTTAGGGGAGGCGGTGGGGGATGTGGACCTGGTCCTCGAGGGCTTGTCCGCTGCGGAGGTCGCACGGGCCTTGGTCGAGGCGCTCGGGGGGAGTTACGGGCTGCACTATGCCTTTGGTACCGCCCACGTGCGGCTCGCCTCGGGGGTGGAGGTGGATCTGGCCGAGGCCCGCGAGGAGCACTACCCGTACCCTGGGGCCCTGCCCGTGGTGCGCCCCTCCACGATCCAGCGGGACCTAGCTCGGCGGGACTTCACCGTGAACGCGATGGCGTTGCGCGTGCACCCCGAGCCTTTGGTACTGCTCGACCCATACGGAGGGCTCGAGGACCTCGAGGAACGCCGGTTGCGCCCGCTTTCCGCGGTCTCGTTCGTGGAGGACCCCAGCCGGATCGTGCGGGGGTTGCGGCTCGCGGCGCGGCTTGGCCTGACCTTCGCACCGCAGGCCGAGGCCCAGCTGGAGGCGGCCTTGACCCCGAAGGTGATTCGGCAAGCTTCGAAGAGCCGTTTGCGCGGCGAGCTCCTGTTGGCCCTGGCTGAACCCAGCCCTTTGCGGGTCCTGGAGCAGATGCACTCAAAGCGGGTGCTGGAGCGCCTCTACGGCCTCAGGCTCACCCCTCCGGTCCGCCAGGCCCTCGAGCGCCTCGAGGCCCTCCGGCCCGCCGAGGCCCCGGAGCCGGAGGCCTACCTGTACCTGCTCCTTTACGGCGCGAGGGACCCGGAGGGGTTCGTGCGTACCTTCGGCTTTCCGGGGCGGCTTTTGGAGGGGTTGGCCGTTTTGCGCGAGCCGCCCGAGGACCCGGAGGCGGTCCGCAAGTTCGGGGGGGCGCTCGTGCAGGCCTTTTGCGCGCTGTACCCGGATCGTGCTGCGTGGCTGGCGCGTCCGCGCCGCACGCTCCGAGGGCGGGACGTGCTGGCGTTGGGGCTTGCGCCGGGCCCTCAGGTGGGCGAGGTGCTTCGCCGCGTGGCCGAGGCCCGGGCGCGCGGCGAGGTGCGGGGGTTTGAGGAGGAGCTCGCGCTTGCGCGTAAACTGGTGGAGGACTATGGGACTAATCGGTCTTCTCGCTAACGGGTTTCTGGTGTTCGTGGTCGCGTTTGCCGCGAGCGTGTTCGGTCTGGTCGTGCATAACCTGGCGCAAGCGTGGCTCGCGGACCGGTACGGGGACTCTGGCCCTCGGCGCTACGGGTTCTTGACCCTCGAGCCGCGGGTGCACCTGGACCCTCTGGGGCTGTTGCTGCTGTTGCTGCTGGGGTTTGGGTGGCCTCGCTTCGTGCCGTTTCGCGTGCTGCGCGGGAACCGGGAGGCTTGGGTGGCCTTGATGGGGCCGGTGGGGTTTTTGCTCGCGGCGTTCGTGTACCTCTTGATCAGCGCGCTGCTGCCTCGAACCCTGGCTTTGGATCAGGTGGGCCTCGGGTTGCAGTTCGCGGCGCTCATCATGGTGCGCCACGCGGCGGTTTACCTCTTCCCGGTGCCGCCTTTGGACGGCGCGCGGGCCTTGTACGCGGTCGGCGGGTACGAAGTCCGGCGGTTTTTGGACCGCATCGGCAGTTACGGGCCGATCGGGTTTCTCGTGATCTTCTTGGTGCTTTCGTTCACCGGGTTTTTGGGCGCGGTCGAGCGGGGGTTGTTGGGCCTTCTCCTGGACGCGTTGCGCGCGCTGGGGCTTTAGGGGTGTGATTCATGCTGATCGACCTGTTGCGTACCGACCCGTTGGCCTTCGTGCTGATCGCGGTGGCGTTGACTTTTTCGCTGGTGCTGCACGAGCTCGGGCACGCCCTGGCCGCGCTCTGGGCGGGGGACGACACCGCGCGCCGGGCGGGGCGTTTGACCCTGAACCCCTTGGCGCACCTGGACCCCATGGGCACGCTGTTGCTGTTGTTCGCCGGGCTGGGGTGGGCCAAGCCCGTGCCGATCTACCCTCCGAACTTTCGGCGGTACCGCACGGGGTTGTTCGTGGTCTCCATCGCGGGCATCGTGATCAACCTCACGCTGGCCCTGGGGTTCGCCCTCTTGCTGCGCGCGGTGTTTCAAACCGATCCGGAGGCGGTCGCGCGGGCGCTGCTGTACCGCGAGATCACCGGCGGGGCGGGGCTCGTGGCCCTGACGAGTTTCTACGCTGGCTTGATCAACCTGATCCTCGCCCTCTTTAACCTCCTGCCGATCCCGCCCCTGGACGGCTCGAAGATCCTCCAGTCCCTCCTGCCCTTGCGCTGGCACGCCCTGCTCTGGCGGCTCGAGCGCTACAGCCTGGTGAGTTTCGTGCTGATCCTGGCCGACCTTCAGCTCAACGGTCCCGTCAGCCGGTTTCTGGGCTGGGCGCAGCGGAGTTTTATTGTTTGGACGCTCGGTTAACCCCGAAACACACGAACCCGCCCCACCTCTGGTGGGGCGGGTTTCGCGGAGAATCAGTAGGTCAGGACGTGCCGCACCGCCTCCAGCACGCGCCGCGCGTCCGGGCGGTAGTGGTGCTCCACCGCGCTGAACGGCGGGTAGGGCGCGTCCCATCCCGCGACGCGCACCACCGGGGCCTCGAGGTAATCCACCGCCTCCTCCGCGAGCCGCGCGGCCACCTCGGCCCCGAACCCCTGGGTGCGCATGGCTTCGTACACCACGACGGCCCGCCCGGTCTTCGCGACGGACTCCACGATCGTCTGGGTGTCGAGCGGCACCAGGGTCTCGAGATCCACGACCTCGAGCGCCACGCCTTCGCGGGCGGCGACCTCGGCGGCCTTGAGGCACACCTCGACCATGCCGCCGTAGCAGAAGAGGCTAGCGTCCTGGCCTTCGCGCACCACCCGGGCCTTGCCGAGGGGAAGGGTGTAGTACCCTTGGGGCACCTCGGCCTTCACCGAGCGGTACAGTTTGATCGCCTCGAGGAAGAATACCGGGTCCGGGTCCTCGATCGCGGCGAGCAGGAGGCCTTTGGCGCGTTCGGGGCTGGAGGGGATCACCACCTTCACCCCGGGCACGTGCGCGAGGATGGCTTCGGGGCTGTCCGCGTGCTGTTCGGGGGTGTGCACCCCGCCCCCGTACGGCGCGCGGATCACCATGGGGATCGAGTACCGGCCGCGGGTGCGGTGCCGCATCCGCCCGAGGTGCGAGAGGATCTGGTCGAGGGCCGGGTAGAGGAACCCGGCGAACTGGATCTCCGCGACGGGCCGGAGGCCCGCGAGGGCCAGCCCGATCCCGAACCCCACGATGCCGGACTCCGCGAGGGGGGTGTCGAAGACCCGGTGCTCGCCGTGCTTGGCCTGCAGGTTGTCCGTGGCGCGGAAGACGCCGCCCATGCGGCCCACGTCCTCGCCGAACACGAGGACGCGGGGATCCTGCTCCAGGGCCAGGTCGAGCGCCTCGTTGACGGCCTGCACCAGGTTGAGCGTGCGGGTCGCGGGCTGGGTTTTCGTGCTCATGCCGGACCTCCCAGCGCCTTCCAGGCCCGATCCAGGTCGGGGGTCCGTTCGGCGTACACGTGCTCGACGATCTCCCAGGGCTCGGGTTCCGGGGTGCGGTCGGCCTCCTCGAGGGCGGCCTGGAACTCGGCCTCGAGTTCCTCGAGGAGCGCGCGCTCCCGTTCCTCGTCCCACAGGCCCAGGTGCTTGAGCGCGTTCTGCATGCGCTTGACGGGTTCTTTGCGAAGCCAGGCCTCGGCCTCTTTCTCGTCGCGGTAGCGTTTGGGGTCGTCGGAGGTGGTGTGCGGCGCGATGCGGTAGGTCATGGCTTCGATCAGGGTGGGGCCTTCGCCGTTGCGGGCGCGGTGGGCGGCCTCGCGGGCGGTGTGCCAGACCGCGATGAGGTCGTTTCCGTCCACGACCACGCCGGGGATGCCGTACCCTTGCGCCCGAAGGGCGACGTGGGGGACCTTCATCTGGCGGGAGGTGGGCACGCTGATGGCCCACCCGTTGTTCTGCACCACGAAGAGGACGGGGGCGTTGAAGACGCTCGCGAAGTTCAGGCCTTCGTGGAAGTCGCCCTCGGAGGTTCCGCCGTCCCCGATGAAGACCGCGACCACCCAGTCCTCGCCGTGGTACTGGGCGGCGTGCGCCAGCCCGACGGCTTGGGGGATCTGGGTCGCGATGGGGATGTAGAAGGGTAGGAGCCGCACCTCGTCGGGGAAACGCCACCCCGCGGGGTGCGCCCGCCAGTACAGGATCAGGTGGGTGAGGGGCAGGCCGTGCGTGAGCGCGACGCCGCTTTCCCGGTAGCTGGGGACCGCCCAGTCCGTGGGGCGCAGGGCTAGGGTGGCCCCGACCTGGGCGGCCTCCTGGCCGCGGATGGGGGGGAAGACCCCGAGCTTACCCTGCCGCTGGAGGATCAAGGCCTTCTCGTCGAAGAACCGGGCGCGCCGCAGGGCCTTGTACCCCTCGATGAGCTCCTCCGCTTCGAACGGCGGGTCCTTTAGGGGTTTGCCGTTGTCGTCCAGAAACCGGATGATCTCCATGCTGCCTCCTTAGTCCTTGAGGCGCATGCCCGCCTCTTCCACGGCGAAGATCCACCCCGCGAGCTTGCCGGGCTGGATCTTCTGCTGCGCGTCCCAGAACTGCCGCGTCCGGAGGTACCGGCTCGAGGTGTCCCACTCGGGGATGGCCTGGGTTTCCTGGTGGATGCGTTCGAACCGCTGCTGCCAGGTCTTGATGTTGCTCAGCCGGAGGTCCACCCAGCCTTCCCACGCCCAGCGTTCGAGCCGCTCGGGGGTGACCTGGAACACCTCCTCGCCGCTGACCGCGGCGGGCACCTTGAGCTCGGGGCCGCGGATGAAGCGGCCGTCCTCGAGGAGGATCGCGAGCCCGATCGAGAGGATCTGGCTGCGCGTGTCGCCGTCCAGGAGGATCAGCTCGTTGAGTTTTCGGGTGAGCTCGACGGGGTCCGCCTCGCGCACGGCCTGCATGGAGCCCGCGACCTTGCGCAGGAGGTGCGCTTCGAAGAGGAGTTTGGAGAGGCGGGGCGGGCCGAGCATCTCGAAGGCCACCGAGGCGACGTGGTGCTGGTCCTCGAGGGCCCGCATGCGTTCGAGGGCCCAGTGGCGCATCATGCCCGCGCGGTAGGTGGGGCCCATCGCGGCGGAGTCCAGCGCGCCGATCACGTCGTGTCCGGTGTTGCCGCCCTGGAGTTCAGCGACGATGACCTTGGCGATCTCCTCGGGGGTGATGAACTCCATCTGCTCGGCGGAGCTGAGGGCGGAGAACTCCTCGAGGCTGAACAGGCCGTTCTCGCCGGTGTCGATGTACACGTTCTCCAGCACCTCCCCGGTGGGCGCGCCGGCGCTGGGGTCGTGGGGGCGGAGGGTTTCGGGGAGGGGGCGGGGCTCGGCGTCGTACCGGGGGATGGGGTGGCCGCGCCGTTTGATGGGCCCGTACCCGATCTCCTTCCAGGCGATGGCCGCGGCGGGCTTGACCTCTTTGGTCATGGGGCCGTCCGGGGTGCGGGCCATGAGGAAGAGCAGCAGGGTGTGCGCGCCGGCCACGGCGCTTTTGGAGAGGAGGACGCGGCTGGGGCGCTCCTCGGAGTGCGTGTAGGGGATGTTGAGGCCCATGCCGCCGGTCCCGGTGGTCCCGACCTTGAAGTAGGCGCGGGTCCCGTGGCGGCGCATCGCCTCGTAGAGCACCTGGATGTGTCGGATCAGCTGGGGGATGTAGAGGGAGGTGAGGAGGCGCTCGACCTGCTCGCCTTCGAGCCGGCCTTCCTCGAGGGCTTGCAGGGTGAGGACGGCCTCGCGGTAGACGTTCTGGTAGGCGATGCCGGTGGCCGTGTTGATCGCGTCCACGATGATGTCGGGCTTGTGGCGCTGGATGAGGGTGTGGAGGTAGAAGCGCTCGACGCCGACGGTGCTGAGGTCGTCGAGGAAGGCGCGGATCACCTCGCGGCGCGTTCGGGGGTTGGCGAGGAGCTCGTGGCGGGGTGTATCCTTATACGCTTCGAGCGCGAAGACATCCCCCCATTCGGGGATGAGTTCGGTGCCGTTGGCGTAGGGGGCTAGTCGCTCTACGGCTTCCTCGGCTTCGGCTTGTTTTAGGGAGAGCAGGACGATGCGTCTGGGCCGGTAGGCCAGCAGTTCGCGGGCCACGGCCTGGCCGACGAGGCCGTATCCGCCTAGGATGAGAACCGTCTTATCGCGTATATCCATACGGTGCCTCCCGTTGTGCTTTCCGGCTTCAGCCTACCCGGCGGTGCGCGGGAGGGTCAAGCTCAGGGGGAGGGATCCTTTCATTTGGAAAGGCGCGAGGGATGGGGGAGAAGGGCAAGGCGTTTTCAGGGTACAGCGAGGGAGGAGCAAGGGAGGGTGGTGAGGTGAGGCTACGGCGCGGGAGAAGTTGGGGTTTTCTTACGAGAAACTGCTCGAGGCCGGGGTTTCTTTAGGGGCGGTTGGTACATCGCTTTCGAAAAGGAGAAAAATATCACGAGCATGATTTATCGTGAAAATTATCACTAATTCGGCACTCGGGAAACCGGGGTTTCCCCCGGCTCCCCAGTACCTACGCCTTCCTCAACCCAAAGACCACCCGGCCGTCCTCATCCTCCACCTGCACCCGGTACACCCCGCTCGGCACCACAGGCTCCAAAGAGACCACGAGCGTCTCCTCCTTCAAGCGCTCCACGAAGCGCTCCAAAGCCTCCGCGTACCGCCCCTCGACCTCGTAGTACAACCGGATGCGGTCCGCGACGTGCAGGTCCATCTCCTTACGGGCCTGCTGCACCATCCGCACCATCTCCCGCGCGAGGCCCTCCAGGTACAGCGCCTCGTCCACCCGCACCTCGAGGGCCGCCAGGTACCCGTTCCGCTCGAGGGCCGCGTACCCCTCCGGAGCCTTGGCCTCCACCAGAACCTCTTCCGGCAGCAACTCGATCTGCTCTCCATCGAGCTCCAGGACGACGCCGCGCCCCTCCCGAACCGCCCGGGCTACCTCCTGGCCGTCCAGCTCGGCCAGGACCTTGCGGATCGCGGGCACCCGGCGCCCGTACTTGGGCCCCAGCTTGGGGAGGTTGGGCTTCACGGTGTAGGTCAGGAAGGCTTCCTCCGGCCCCACCACGCGCAGCGCTTTGACGTTCAGCTCGTCCGCGATCTCCTCCGCGAAGTGCTCGAGCCCCGCGCGTTCCTCCTCGGTCGGCGCGGTGACGAGGAGGAGGGGGAGGGGGATACGGGTCTTGACCCCACTGCGGGCCCGCGCGGCGCGCGCCAGGTCCACGACCTTCAACACCGCGCGCATCCGCCGGAGCAGCGCCTCGTCTTTTTTCGCTGGGTCCGCGGTCGGCCAGTCGGAGAGGTGCACCGACTCGGGCGCGTCGGCGTCCACCGAGCGGACCAGGTTCTGGTACAGCGCCTCCGCCAGGTACGGCGTGAAGGGCGCGGTGAGGTGCGTGACCGCCACCAGCGCCTCCCAGAGCGTGGCGTACGCGGCCTCGCGGTCCGCGGCGTCCGCGTTCTTCCAGAACCGCCGGCGGTTGCGTCGCACGTACCACTGGGACAAATCCTCCACCACGAAGTTCCTGAGCGCCCGGCTGGCCGCGGTGGGGTCGTAGGCCTCGAGGGCCTCCGTGACCTCCTCGATGAGTTCCTGCACGCGGCTTGCGAGCCAGCGGTCCACCTCGGGCCGGGCCTCGAGGGCGGGGCGCGCGGTGAGGTTGGGCTTGTCCAGGTTTGCGTAAGTCACGAAGAAGCTGTACACGTTCCAGAGCGTGAGGAAGTAGTCGCGCACCACCTCGCGCACCAGGCTGGGCCCGAAGCGGCGATCGGCCTCGGGGGGCGCGGAGATGTACATGTACCAGCGCAGGGCGTCCGCGCCGAAGGTGTTCATGATCTCCCAGGGATCCACCACGTTGCCCTTCGACTTGGACATCTTCTGGCCCTTCTCGTCGAGGACCAGGCCGTGACAGATCACGTTACGGTACGCGACGGAGTCGAAGAGCATCGTGCCGAGCTGGTGCAGGCTGTTGAACCAGCCGCGGGTCTGGTCGATCCCCTCGGCGATGAAGTCCGCGGGGAACCCCCGTTGAAAGGCCTCCTGGGCTTCGAAGGGGTAGTGGTGCTGCGCGAACGGCATCGCGCCGGAGTCGTACCAGACGTCGATCACGTACGGCACGCGCCGCATCATGCCGCCGCAGCGGTCGCAGGTGAGGGTGATCCGGTCCACGTGCGGGCGGTGCGGGTCGAACTCGGGACTCGTGGGGTCCACGTCCTCGCGGGCGCGTTCCTTAAGCTCGGCGTACGAGGCGACCAGGTGCTCGTGCCCGCAGGCCTCGCACACCCAGATGGGGAGCGGGGTCCCCCAGTAGCGGTTCCGGCTTAAGGCCCAGTCCACCAGGTTGTCCAGCCACTGCCCGTACCGGCCCTCCTGGATGTGCGCGGGCACCCAGCGGATCTTTCGGTTCAGCTCCTTAAGCCGCGCCTTGTACGCGGTGTTGCGGATGAACCAGCTTTCCGTCGCGTAGTACATCAGCGGGGTGCTGCACCGCCAGCAGTGCGGGTAGTTGTGCAGGTAATCCTCCCGCTTGAAGAGCAGGCCACGGTCGCGCAGGTCACGGATGATCCCTTTGTTCGCGTCGCGGAAGAAGGTGCCGGCCCACGGGCCGACCGTGAGCTTGCCTTCCTCGTCCACGGTGCGCAGGACGGGGAGCCCCTCGGCTCGGGCGGTCTCCATGTCCTCCGCGCCGAACGCAGGCGCTTGGTGCACGACGCCGGTCCCGTCCTCCTTGGTGACGAACTCGGCCGTGACCACGAACCACGCGGGCTTGTCCGGGGTCTCGAACCGGTAGGGCGGCTCGTACTCGAGCCCCTTGAGCTCCGCCCCAGTAAAGCGCCGCTGCACCGGGGTCTCCTCGCCCAGCAGGGCCCGTCCGAGCCCCTCCTCGAGGATCAGGACCTCCCCATCCACCGCGAAGGCGGCGTACGTGAACTCGGGGTGCACGGCGGCCGCGGTGTTCCCGGGGAGGGTCCAGGGGGTCGTGGTCCACACGAGGAGGCTGACCCGACCCTCGAGGCCGAGCCGCTCGGGGGCCTTGAGGGGGAAGCGCACGTAGATGGAGGGGTCGGCGATCTCCTTGTACCCGAGGGCCACCTCGTGCGAGGAGAGCGGCGTGCTGCAGCGGGGGCAGTAGGGCACCACCTTGAAGTCCCGGTAGAGGAGGCCCTTTTTCCACAGTTCCCCGAGGCTCCACCAGATGGACTCGACGTACTCCTTGGACATGGTCATGTACGCGTCGTCGAGGTCCACCCAGTAGGCGATGCGTTCCGTGAAGCGGCGCCACTCCTGCTCGTAGGTGAAGACCGACTCGCGGCAGGCTTGGTTGAACCGGTCGATGCCGTAGGCCTCGATCTCGCGCTTGGAGGTGAGGCCGAGTTTTTTCTCGACCTCGAGCTCCACCGGCAGCCCGTGGCAGTCCCACCCGGCCTTGCGGGGCACGTGGTAGCCCCGCATGGTCTTGTACCGGGGGAAGAGGTCCTTGTAGCTGCGGGCTTGGGCATGGTGCACGCCGGGCCGCCCGTTCGCCGTGGGGGGGCCCTCGTAGAAGGTGTACTGCGGGCCGCCCTTTCGGATCTCTAGGCTTTTCTTGAAGATCTGTCGTTCGCGCCAGAAGGCGAGGATCTCTTCCTCGAGTTCCGGGAACCGCGCGTCGCCTACTTCCTTGAACATCACGCACCTCCCTTCTTGATGAAAAACCCGCCCGCGCTTGCGCGCGGACGAGGCTCGAGCCCCGCGGTACCACCGCGCTTCCCGAACGGGCCGTGCCCGTCCGGGCCCTCGTTTTCGCGCTGTTACGGGCGCACCCGGCGGGGTCTACTCAGGAGCTTGGGGCTCCCTTTCTTCCCGCGGCTCAGGGGTGATCTTCCGCTCGGGCGTTGCCGCCGGGCTCGCACCCTCCCCGGCTCGCTGCGTGGGCGCGCCGAGCGTACTCGCCCCGTCGTAGCCTTTACAGCGCCTTGGGCCTGGGGTATAATCCCCCCTCGGTAGCCCGGCACCGCTTGCCGACATGGTAGCAAGGGCGAGGGCGGGCGTCAACGCACTTGTCAGGATCCTGAAGATGCCCTAGAATGACCTAAAGTACGGGACAAGTAGGTTCTCACTTAGAAACCCATCAAAAGGAGATAAGCATGGAGTTGTACCTGGATACCGCTGAGGTTACTGAGGTCCGTGAGGTCGCCGAGTGGGGCGTGCTGGACGGCGTGACCACGAACCCGACGCTGGTGGCCAAGTCGGGGCGCCCCTTCGAGACGGTGATCCGAGAGATTTGTGAGATCGTGCGAGGACCCGTATCCGCCGAGGTGACCGCGACGGACGTGGAGGGCATGATCCGTGAAGGGCGGCACCTGGCGGGGTTGAATGAGCACGTGGTGGTGAAGCTCCCCACCACGGTGGAGGGCCTCAAGGCCTGTAAGGCTCTTTCCGCTGAGGGGATCAAGGTCAACATGACCCTGATCTTCTCCGCGAACCAGGCCCTTCTCGCCGCTAAAGCTGGCGCGGCGTACGTGAGCCCCTTCCTTGGCCGCATCGACGACATCTCCTGGGAGGGGATGGAGGTGGTGCGGGAGATCGCGGAGATCTTCGCGCTGCACGACCTCCCCACCAAGGTCCTCGCGGCCTCGATCCGGCACCCGCGCCACGTGACCGAAGCGGCGCTGGCCGGGGCGGACGTCGCCACCATGCCCTACAAGGTCTTCAAGCAGCTGTTGGTGCATCCCTTGACGGATATCGGCCTCAAGCGTTTCCTCGACGATTGGGAGAAGGCTAAACAACAAGCATGAGCCGGAAGAAAACCCCCACCCCGACCGCCATGAACTACCAAGAACTCGCGAACAAGATCCTGCCCGAGCTCCACCTGATCGCCGCGAAGGTGGGCATCGACGGGTACAAGAAGCTCCGCAAGGATGAGCTCATCATGGCCATCCTGGAGCACCAAGCGCAGGACGAGGGCCTGATCCTCGCCAAGGGGTACCTCGAGATCAGCTCGGACGGGTACGGCTTCCTCCAGGAGGACGTGTACAACCTGGACTCGCGCAGCGTGATCGTTTCCGCCGGGCTGATCAAGCAGTTCCAGCTGCGCAGCGGGGATTACATCGTGGGTAAGGCCCGCCCCCCGCGGGAGAACGAGCGGTACGGCACCCTGATCCGCGTGGAGGCCGTGAACGGCGTGGACCCGCAGGCCGCGCAGAAACGCCCCAAGTTCGACGAGCTCATCCCGCAGTTCCCCGACCGACAGATCAAGCTCGAGACCACCCCGGACGAGCTCGCTACCCGCGTGATCGACCTGCTCGCTCCGATCGGGCGCGGGCAGCGCGGCTTGATCGTCGCGCCTCCCAAGGCTGGTAAGACCACCCTCCTCAAGAAGGTCGCGAACGCGGTGCTGCAAAACGAGCCCGACATCAAGGTGATCGTGCTGTTGATCGACGAGCGGCCCGAGGAGGTTACGGACTTCCGGGAGTCGGTCGAGGGCGCGGAGGTGATCGCCTCGACCTTCGACGAGCCCCCGCAAAACCACATCCGCGTGGCGGAGTTCGTGCACGAACGCGCCCGCCGGATCGTGGAGGAGGGTGGGCACGTGATGATTTTGCTGGACTCGATCACGCGCCTGGCCCGCGCGAACAACCTGGTCACCCCCCCGACCGGCCGGACCCTCTCGGGTGGGTTGGACTCGGCGGCGCTGCACTTCCCCAAGCGTTTCCTGGGCGCGGCCCGCAACATCCGCGGGGGCGGCAGCCTCACCATCCTCGCCACGGCCCTGGTGGAGACGGGCAGCCGCATGGATGACGTGATCTTCGAGGAGTTCAAGGGCACGGGCAACATGGAGCTTCACCTGAGCCGGCGGCTCGAGGAGCGCCGGATCTTCCCCGCGATCGACATCCTCAAGTCGGGCACCCGCCGGGAGGAGTTGCTGCTCGGGCAGGAGGTCATCCACAAGATGTGGCTGCTCCGCAAGGTCCTCGCGGACATGGACCCGGCCGAGGCGATGGAGATGCTCTTGGGACGGCTTTCCCGCACGAAGAGCAACAAAGAGTTCCTGGCCACACTAGCGGCGAAATAGGGTATAATTCCCGGCGGGAGGGAGTGCGTTGTTTCGGGATGACTGGCTCCGGTTTATCTTTGCGGGTGCGCTGATCGGTATCCCCTTGTCGCCGCTAGAAGCGCTCCCTGACCTTTCCGCAACCTCGACGCAACAAAACGTGATCGTACTCGAGCCCGCCCCTCGCCGAGGGGTGGTTTATCATTCCGTAGCGCCAGGCGAGAGCCTAGCCGCCCTCGCGGAGCGTTACCGCGTCAGCATCGAAGAGATCAAAACGGCCAGCGGCCTCAAAAAGGACCTTTTGTACCCAGGGCAGGTCGTTCGCATTCCCATCGAGGTGAAGGAGGAGCGCGAGGCCCGCGTGCCTCCAGGGGTCAGGGTGTACACCGTCCGTCCCGGCGACACGCTGGAGGCGATCGCCAAGCGGTTCGGCCTGAGCATCCTCGAGCTGGTCTCGGCGAACCCCACCCTGCCTAGCCTGGACCGCGTGGTGGCCGGTACGCGCTTGTTGATCCCCACGGAAGAGAAGGGGGTGCTGGTGCCGCTCGCGGAGGGAGAGTCGCTCCCCACGCTGGCCGCGCGTTACGGCCGCCCCGTGGAGGAGCTCGCGCGGGTGAACGGGATCCAATCGCCCCTCGAGCTCAAGCCTGGGGACTGGGTCTTGATTCCCGGCGTGATGGCCACCGAGGTGATGGCCCGGCTGGAGAAGCAGCGCGAGGAGGAGCGCCGCCTGGCCGAGGAGCGCCGGCGGCGGCTTGCGGAACAGCGCCGCCGGGAGCGGGAGGCGCACCTAAGGCAGGTAGCCTACCGGGGAAGCACCTCGGCCCAAGGCTTCCAGTGGCCCTTGAAATCGTTCCGTATTACCTCGTACTACGGGAAGCGCCGGCTCCGGATCGGCGGGTCCAACTTCCACACCGGCCTAGACATGGCCGCTCCCATGGGCACCCCGATCTACGCGGCGAAGGCCGGCCGGGTGCGGGTCGCGGGCTGGAGCCGGGTGGGGTACGGCCTGCACGTGCGCATCGATCATGGGGGCGGGGTCGAGACGCTGTACGGGCACATGTCGCGCATCGTGGTGAAGCCCGGCCAGCAGGTGCAGCAGGGGCAGCTCATCGGGTACGTGGGCTCCACCGGGTGGTCCACCGGACCGCACCTGCACCTCGAGATCCGCATCAACGGGCGCACCAAGAACCCCATGGCCTACCTGCCGTGAACCTGGAAGGCTTACCCTTGGCGTGCCCCCGGCCGTGGGGTAAGCTTTCTTATTGGAGGGACGCATGGAAAAAGGAACGCTGCGCGTCAAGACCGGTTTCGCCGAGATGTTCAAGGGCGGGGTGATCATGGACGTGACCACCCCGGAGCAGGCCGTGATCGCCGAGGAGGCCGGGGCCTGCGCGGTCATGGCCCTCGAGCGGGTGCCCGCGGACATACGCGCCCAAGGCGGCGTGGCCCGCATGTCGGACCCCAAGATCATCAAGGAGATCATGGCCGCGGTCTCCATCCCCGTGATGGCCAAAGTGCGGATCGGGCACTTCGTCGAAGCCATGATCCTCGAGGCGATCGGCGTGGACTTCATCGACGAGTCCGAGGTGCTGACCCCGGCGGACGACGAGCACCACATCGACAAGTGGAGCTTCAAGGTGCCGTTCGTGTGCGGCGCGCGGGACCTGGGCGAGGCGCTGCGCCGCATCGGTGAGGGCGCCGCGATGATCCGCACCAAGGGCGAGGCCGGCACCGGGAACGTGATCGAGGCCGTGCGCCACGCCCGCACCATGATGAAGCAGATCCGTCACGTGCAGAGCCTGCGGCCGGACGAGCTGATGGCCTACGCGAAGGAGATCCAAGCGCCTTACGAGCTCGTGAAGTACGTGCACGAGCACGGCCGGCTCCCGGTCGTGAACTTCGCCGCGGGGGGCGTGGCCACGCCGGCGGACGCGGCCCTCATGATGCACCTGGGCATGGACGGCGTCTTCGTCGGCTCCGGGATCTTCAAGTCCGGGGACCCCAAGAAGCGCGCTCGGGCGATCGTGCGTGCGGTCACGCACTACAACGACCCCGAGGTCCTCGCGGAGGTAAGCGAGGACCTGGGCGAACCGATGGTGGGCATCAACCTGGACACCCTCCGTGAGGAGGAACGCCTGGCCAAACGCGGCTGGTAACCCCCTGAACTCCGAAACCGGGCGGGTTGCCCCGCCCGGTTTTACCGTAGAATAACGGCGTGAAGATCGGCGTTCTTGCACTCCAAGGCGATTTCCGTGAGCACAAGCAGATGCTCGAGGCCCTCGGGGTCGAGGCCGTGGAGGTCCGGCTGCCCAAGCACCTCACCGGCGTGCACGGCCTCATCGCGCCCGGCGGGGAGTCCACCACGATCGGCAAGCTCGCCGCGGAGTACGGCCTGGACGAAGCCATCCGCGAGCGGTACGCCTGCGGGGAGTTGGCCGTCTGGGGCACCTGCGCCGGCGCGATCTGGATGGCTCAAGAGATCATCGGCTACCCCGACCAGCCCCGCCTCGGCCTCATGCCCATCGCAGTGCGGCGCAACGCGTACGGCCGCCAGGTGGAGTCCTTCGAGGAGGACCTGGAGATCCAGGGGCTCGATCGTCCCTTCCACGCGGTCTTCATCCGCGCGCCCGTCATCGAGCGGGTGGGGGAGGGGGTGGAGGTCCTCGCCCGGCACGGGGACCGCGTGGTCTTCGTGCAGCAGGACCGGCTCTGGGCGAGCAGCTTCCACCCCGAACTCACCGGGGACACGCGATTACACGCGCGGTTCGTGGAGCTGGCGCGCGGCTAGGGACGCATGCGCGTGTACATCCGCGCGAACGGCACCGCTTCGCGCACGTGCTGCAACCCGCAGATCCAGGCCACGGTGCGTTCCAGCCCGATCCCGAACCCCGCGTGCGGTACCGAACCGAACCGCCGGAGGTCCATGTACCAATCGAAGACCGACTCGGGCAGGTTGTGCTCGCGGATCTTCCGCCGCAGCAACTCCGGGTCGTGGATGCGCTCGGACCCCCCGATGATCTCCCCGTACCCCTCCGGCGCGAGCATGTCGTTGTTCTTCACCAGCCGCGGGTCCGCGTCGTCCGGCTCCATGTAAAAGGCCTTCACCGCCGCGGGGTACTTCTCGACGATCACCGGCCGGTCGAACCGCCGCGAGATCGCGGCCTCGTGCGGCGCGCCGAAATCCTCCCCCCACGGGATCGGCTCGAGGTCCGGGTCCTCCTTCGCCACTTCCTCCAGGAGCTGGACGGCCTCCGTGTACGTGATGCGCGGGTAGTTCCCGTTCGCGGCCGGCTCGAGCCGCGAGACGTCCCGCCCCAGGACCTCGAGCTCGGTCCTGCGGTTCTCGAGGACCCGCCCCACCAGGTAGCTCACGAGGTCCTCCTGCAGCTGCATGTTCTCCTCGTGGGTCATGAAGGCCACCTCGGGCTCCACCATCCAGAACTCGAGGAGGTGCCGGCGGGTCTTGCTGCGCTCGGCGCGGAAGGTGGGGCCGAAGGTGTACACCCGCCCGAACGCGAGCGCGCCGGCCTCGGCGTAGAGCTGCCCGGACTGGGAGAGGTAGGCCTTGTCCCCGTCAAAAAGCTCGACCTCGAAGAGGTCCGTGGTGCCCTCGACCGCGTTCGGCGTGAGGATGGGCGCGTCGAAGCGAATGAACCCCCGCTCGTGCAGGAAGTCGTGGATGGCGCGCTCGATCTCGTCGCGGATGCGGAGGACGGCCCAGGGGCGGCGGTGCCGGAGCCACAGGTGCCGCCGGTCCATGAGGAACTCGATCCCGTGCTCCTTGGGCGTGATGGGGTACTCCTCCGTGGGAGTGTGGATCACCCGGAGGCCGCGCACCGCGATCTCGTACCCGCCGGGCGCGCGCGCGTCGGCCTTCACCAGGCCGCGCACCTCGAGGGCCGTCTCCTGGGGTAGGTGGTCCGCCCGTTCGAAGGTTTCCTCGTCCACCTCGCCCTTGAAGACCGTGGCTTGGAGGAACCCCGTGCCGTCACGCAGGATGAGGAAGTGGATCTTGCCTTTGCTGCGCCGGTTCACCAGCCAGGCGCGCAGGAGGACCTCCTGCCCCTCGTACCTGGCGATGTGCTCGATCACCGCTCGTTGCATACCGCTTACGAGTTTACCCAATCCCTTCCGCCGCGAGCGCCAGCCGGATGGCCTCGGCCAGGCCGCACTCGTCCACGCTCCCCACCACGCGGTCCGCGGCGGCCTTCACCTCCCGGGGCGCGCCGCCCATCGCGACGCCCAACCCCGCCGCTTGGATGAGCTCGAGGTCGTTCCACCCGTCCCCGACCATGGCGACCTGGTGGAGGCCCAGCCCGTACTGGGCCGCCACCCAGCGGGCCGCATCGAGCTTGCTCACGCCGGACTTGGTGACCGAAGCGAAGACCACGCCGGGCATCCCGGGGCTGGTGGCCTCGTGCAGCTCAACCCCAGCCATTCGCGCCACCTCCCGGCGCGCCGCCTGCCAGGCTTGGGTGCGGGGCGTGACCCACTGGGCGCGCACCACGGCGGCCCGTCCCGCGAGGGCGTGCAGGTCCGTGCGCTCCCCGGTAAACCCCAGCATGCGCTCGTGCACGCGGATCGCTTCCGCGGTGCGCTCGTAGGCGTAGCGCCCGTCCGCCGTGTAGGCCTCGAGGGGCAGGGCGTACGTCCGGGAGAGGTCCACCAGCCGGTGGTACGCCGGGAGGGGCAGGGCCTCGCGCCGCACCACCCGGCCGTCCCCGCGGAGGATCACGGCGCCCGACTCGAAGATGTGCAGCCCCTCGGGGTCCAGCCTTCGGGCGTACTCGAGGGCCCGGCCGCGCCCGGGCCGGCCGGTGCAGACCGCGAGGTGCACCCCGCGCGCTCGGGCGGCGGCCGCGGCCTCCCAAGCGCAGTCCGGGACCCCGTTCGGGCCGAACAGCGTGCCGTCCACGTCCACGAGGATCAGGCGAATCATGCCCTTATGCTACCGCCCCCCGGACGTGAGCCGGGGGGCGGGGGAAGGACAGCGCTTAGTGGAACTGCTCGGCCTCGGTCGAGCCCACCAGCGCGGCCGTCGCGGCCTGGCCGCCCGTGATGGTGAGCAGCACCTGATCGAAGTACCCGGTGCCCACCTCGCGCTGGTGGCGCGTGGCCGTGTACCCGGCTTCCTCCGCGGCGAACTCGGCCTGCTGGAGCGCCACGTACGCCGGCATCCCCTCGCGCTTGTAGCGGCGCGCCAGGTCGAAGGTGTGGTAGTTCAAGAGGTGCCAGCCGGCCAGCGTGATGAACTGGAACTTGTACCCCATCGCGCCGAGCTCCTTCTGGAAGCGCGCGATTTCCGCCTCTCCCAGGAACTTCCGCCAGTTGAAGGACGGCGAGCAGTTATACGCGAGGAGCTTCCCGGGGAACTCCCGGTGGATCGCTTCCGCGAACCGCCGGGCCTCTTCCAGGTCCGGGGTGCTGGTCTCGAACCACAGGAGGTCCGCGTACGGCGCGTACGCCAGGGCGCGGGCGATGGCCGCCTCGAGGCCGTTCTTTACGCGGTAGTACCCCTCCGGGGTGCGTTCCCCCGTGAGGAACGGCCGGTCGTACTCGTCCACGTCGGAGGTGATGAGGGTCGCGGCGAGCGCGTCGGTGCGCGCGATCAGGACGGTGGGCACCCCGAGCACGTCCGCCGCGAGGCGCGCGGCCTGCAGCGTGCGGATGAACTGGCTGGTGGGCACGAGCACCTTGCCGCCCAGGTGGCCGCACTTCTTCTCCGCGGCGAGCTGGTCCTCGAAATGCACGCCGGCCGCGCCCGCCTCGATCATGGCCTTCGTCAACTCGAAGGCGTGCAACGGCCCGCCGAACCCCGCCTCAGCGTCCGCCACGATCGGCGCGTACCAGTCGATCTCGCTTTGCCCCTCGGCGCGGTGCAGCTGGTCCGCGCGCATCAAGGCGTTGTTGATGCGCCGCACCAGGGTCGGCACCGAGTTCGCCGGGTACAGGCTCTGGTCCGGGTAGGTCTGGTGGGCGAGGTTCGCGTCCGCCGCGACCTGCCAGCCCGAGACGTAGATCGCCTCGAGGCCCGCCTTGACCATCTGCACGGCCTGCGCGCCGGTCAGGGCCCCGAAGGTGTGCACGTACGGCCGGGTCTGCATGAGTTCCCAGAGCCGCTCGGCCCCGCGGCGCGCCAGGGTGTACTCCACCTGGATCGAGGGCCTAAGGCGCACCACCTCCTCGGCCGTGTAGGTCCGCCGGATGCCTTGCCAGCGCGCGTCCTCACGCCAGGATCTCGCCAGAGCTTGAGCTTCCTGCATGCCTTCCTCCTTCCTTACTCGAGGTACTCGTAAGCCACGAGCGTCAGGAACTCGTGGAACTTCTGGTTCAGCACCAGCCGGTCCAGGACCTCCGCGGCCTCCCGGTACCGGCCGATCTCCGGGCCGCCGAGGCCCGTTAACTCCTCCTCGCGCACCTGCCGGTACAGGGCCGGGGTTACCGCGCGGCCGTCAGCGAGGACCGCGCCGCGGTGCACCCACTGCCACAGCTGCGCGCGGGCGATCTCGGCGGTGGCCGCGTCCTCCATGAGGTGGTGGATGGCGACCGCGCCGGTCCCGGAAAGCCAGGCGTTCAGGTACTGCAGGGCCACGCTCACGTTGTTGCGCAGGCCTTCCTCGGTGATCCGGCCCTCTGGCACGCGGAAGTCGAGGAGGTCCTGCGCCGTGACCCGCACGTCCTCGCGGAGGTTGTCCTTTTGGTGGGGGCGTTCCCCCAACCGTTGGTCGAACGCCTCACGAGCGACGGGCACGAGGTCCGGGTGCGCCACCCAGGTGCCGTCGAACCCCTGGGAGGCCTCGCGCTCCTTGTCCTCGCGGACCTTCGCGAAGGCCTGCGCGTTCACCTCGGGGCGTTTGCGGCTGGGCACGAAGGCCGCCATGCCGCCGATCGCGTGCGCGCCGCGCTTGTGGCAGGTGCGCACCAAGAGTTCGGTGTACGCCCGCATGAACGGCACGGTCATCGTGACCTGGGCGCGGTCGGGGAAGAGGGGGGCGCTGGCGCGCAGGCGCTTGATGCAACTAAAGATGTAGTCCCAGCGCCCGGCGTTCAGCCCCGCGGCGTGCTCCTTGAGCTCGTAGAGGATCTCCTCCATCTCGAACGCGGCGGGCAACGTCTCGATGAGGACGGTCGCGCGTACGCTGCCGCGCGGGATGCCCAGGCGGTCCTGCGCGAAGTTAAACACCTCGTTCCACAACCGGGCCTCCCGGTGCCCCTCGAGCTTCGGCAGGTAGAAGTACGGGCCCGAGCCTCGCTCCAGGAGCGCTTGAGCGTTGTGGTAAAAGAACAACCCGAAATCGAACAGGCTGGCCGAGACGGGCCTCCCGTCCACCCACACGTGCTTTTCCTCGAGGTGCCAGCCGCGCGGCCGGACGATCAGGGTCGCGAGCCGCTCCTTAAGCCGGTACACCTTCCCCTCCGGGCTCGTGTACTCGAGCCGGCGCCGCACCGCGTCGATCAGGTTCTTCTGGGCCCGCACCACGTTCCCCCAGGTGGGGGCGAGGGCGTCCTCGAGGTCGGCCATGAAGGCGTTCGCTCCGGAGTTGAGGGCGTTGATCATCATCTTGCGTTCCGCGGGGCCGGTGATCTCCACGCGCCGGTCCCGCAGGTCCTCGGGGCAGTCCGCCACCCGCCAGTTCGCC